>JBFIHF010000268.1:0-9008 GCA_041601915.1 Bradymonadaceae bacterium | reverse complement strand
CGACGCCGCGGTCCCCGTCGGGGTGACGTGTCGGCTGTGCGACCGGATGGACTGCGAACAGCGCGCCTTTCCGCCGCTGAAGCGCACCCTGCAGATCGACGAAAACGTGCGCGCGCAATCGTTCTACGCGTCGCTCAAAGATTAGCGCGTGCTCACAGGTCTTAAGGCGTACTCAGAACGACACTGGGCCGTTTTGCTCCGCTGGACCAGCAGACCAGCGGATCAGTGATCACGTATGAGTGCCTATAGCGCTTGCCAGCGGACCGGCGCATCGGGTGCGCGTTTCGTGAGCCGCTCGCGTCGACGCTTGAGCTCCTTGTGGACGACATCGAGACAGCCACCGGCAAACGTCGCGCGGGTCGCTGCGCGGCCGAACTTTTTCGCCCTCTTCGCGCCGTCGAGTCGAAACGACCACTCCACGGACTCGTCGTAGGTTCGATAGGAGAAGGCGCTGTTGGTCTCTGCACACAAGTCGCGTCCCGCGTTCTGCACGTAGATCAGGTGCCGGGTGCCCCGCGCCTGCAGTAGGCCGGTGGCGTGGGGGTGGACCCGCGTCGAGTTCACGTCGGCCTCCTCCCGGGCGAAGCCGTCCATTCCGTAGCGATAGTCGTTATCGAACACGAGCAATGGCGGCTCGTCGAACCGAGGCGTCCAGACGAGGGTGTGCTCGCGGCCGACGGCGCCGTCGTTCTCGGTGTACTCCCACTCGCGGGTGATGAGCAGGCGGATCCAGCGCTCGTCGTCGAGCGCACTGGCCGTCAGCGTGCTCTCGCCGTTGAAGAAGCTCACGTCGATCAGCGGTTTCTTGGCGTACATGATCGTCGCCTTCGTTCGCCCGCGACGCCTCATGCCCACATCGGACGCATCGTGGGCGGCTTCGGGCGCGATGGGGTCCGGCGAGAAGATCGGGTCGTCAGTGGGCTCCGTCGTCCCGAGCAACGTCGCGGTCACGTCCGCGGCGCGCTGGCAGCCGTCGTCGATGATCATCAGCGCGCCGCGCGTCGACAAGCGCAGGGACGCGGCCTCGCCGTCGCCCTGTAGCGCGAGCCAGACGGGGCGCTCGCGCAGATCAGACTCCGGCATCATTTCCGGCGTCGGCAGCTGCGTGAAGTCTTCGGCGCACTCCCCGAACTTCGGCAGGCGGAGCTCCAGCGCGACGCCGTCTGCGGTGAGGCGCAACAGGTCCGCGCCGACGCGTTCCATCGCCAGCACCTCGCCCTCATAGGGCGGAGTGGGGCTCCACGTCCGCTGGGCGACGGGGGCTTTCTTGGCGACGGGCCGGGCGACGGCGGGGGCGGTCAGCCGGGGTGCGACGGGGGGCGCTTCGTGAGCGGTGCCCGCGGCCGGTGCCAGTTCGATGACCTCGTGACGGTCTCCGCGGCATCCGAGGAGCGAGAGCGTCAGGGCGCCCGCCAACGCGACCCATGCGTGTGTGTGAGTACGGTCGTACATCCAGTCCGGGGGCTCGGTGATGGGCGTCGGCGCGAGGGCGCGTGGCCGGAATCATTCAGGCGCTCCGTCGCAAGACGCGTGCCATCGAGAAACGTCGGTTTTTGCCCGGATTCGGCCGAATTTCGTGGGCTGAGTGCCACGATCGTGCTGTGCATACCGCGGATCTGCGCGCCTCGGCCCCGTCGCGGTCAGTCGAGTTTGGCGATTCGATAGCCGACGCCGCGCACGGTCTCGATCGGATCGAATCCGCCGTGGTCCAGCTTACTGCGCAGCCGTCGCATGTGGCTGTTGATCGTACGTTCGGCCACGTAGGTCGCGGGTCCGTAGGCGCCCGACATCAGGTCGTCGCGGCTGTAGACCTTCGTGGGGCGGCGCATCAGCGTGCTCAGCAGCATGAACTCGGTCTTCGTCAGCTCGATCTCCTCGCCGTCGATGAACACGACGTGGCGCTCGAGGTCGACGTGCAGCGCGCCGTGCTGCAGGGTCGCGTCGCTACCGTGCGTCGGTTTGGGCACCTCGGGCGGCGTGGCCCGACGCAGCACGGCGCGGACGCGGGCCAGGAGTTCGCCGGGATGAAACGGTTTGGTGAGGTAGTCGTCGGCGCCGATCTCGAGCCCCACGATGCGATCGACATCCGTGTCGAGCCCGGACAGAAAAATCACGGGCACATCGTGGGTCTTACGCAATTCATGGCAGAAATCGATGCCCGACATGCCCGGCAGCATGATGTCCAGCACGATCAATTCGGGTTCGAAGCGCTCGAGCTCGGCGCGCGCGGCATCGGCGTTGGAGACGCAGAGCACGTCGTAGCCCACGCGCTGCAGTGCGCGAACCACGAGCGCTTGAATCAGCTCATCATCATCGACTACGAGGACGCGTTGCATGTCACGCCGACGGCTGGGGGTCAGTTGATGCCAAGACTTTCCAGACTTTACGCGCCAGTGCGTCCGGTGTGAAGGGCTTCTGCAGCAGGCGGATGCTGGACTGATGCACGCCGTGTTGCAGGATGATGTCGTCGGTGTAGCCGGACATGTAGACGACGAGCATATCGGGGTGTCGTTGGCCGGCCAGGCGCACCAACTCCGGGCCGTTCATGATCGGCATCACGACGTCCGTGAGCAGCAAGTCGATCGTGCCGGGGGCCATCGCGTCGCAGATCTCGGCGGCCTCCTTGCCGTCGGCCGCTTCGAGAACGCGGAATCCGTCGTGCGTGAGGCGACGTACGACGAGGGCACGCACCGTCGCATCGTCCTCGGCGACCAGCACGGTGGCTCCCCGGGCGCTCGGGATGGCGCCCACTTCCTGGACGAGCTCGGTGGCGGGCTCGTCGGCGGCAGGAAGGAAGATCTCGATCGTCGTACCGCGGTCGAGCTTGGTATCGACGGCGATGTGTCCTGCCGCCTGGCGCACGATACCCCAACACGTCGACAGCCCGAGCCCGGTGCCGTGTCCGGCGGACTTCGTCGTGAAGAACGGATCGAACATGTGTCGCTGGGTCGGTTCGTCCATCCCGACGCCGTCGTCGCTGACCGCGATCCGGACGTACGCGCCGGGCGCGAGGTCGAGCCCTCGGCGTCGGATCGTCGCGGCGTCGAGTGTGACGGCGGACGTCTCGATCGTGAGCTGACCGCCCCGCGGCATCGCGTCGCGTGCGTTGACGGCGAGGTTGATGATGACCTGGTCCAGCGATCCGGAGTCGAGCCGGATGTTGGGCACCTCGCCGAGCACCGTTTGCAGATTGACGTCTTCGCCAAGCAGGCGGCGCAGCATCTGTTCGACACTGGCGATCGCGGGGTTGGGCGCCGTGACGTGGGTGCTGCCCTGCGCGCGATGCCGCGAGAACGCGAGCAACTGTCGCGTGAGGCTCTCCCCACGGCCGGCGGCTTTGAGCACCTGCTGCAAATCCGCGTGCGCCTCATGCTCGGGGTCGAGGCCTTCCATCGCATAGGTGGCGAAACTCAGGATCGCGGTCAGCAGATTGTTGAAGTCGTGCGCGACTCCGCCGGCGAGTCGACCGACGGCCTGCATGCGTTGGGCTTGCCGCGCTTGCTGCTCTAGTCGCTTCTCGTCGGACACGTCCTGGATCGTCACGATCGCGAACTTGACCGCCCCCTCGAGGTCGAAGATCGGGGCCGCCGACAGCAACACCGGTACGCGCGCTCCCTCGGTTTGCAGTTCGAGGTTCATCCCGCCGACGGACTCGCCGCGCAGCGCCGCCGCGGGTGGCAGCGCGCTGAACGGCGTCCGTTCGACGGCCCCGGCGGCATGGAACGTGATGCCGCCATCCGCCGACGCGCGCCCCCACGGACCGTCGAAGACGCCCGACTCGCCGAGCAAGGCCACGGCCCGCTCGTTGGCGTAGGTGGTGTCGCCCCGGGTGTCGACGACGAGCACGCCCAGCGGCATCGATTCGAGCACTTGGAACAGGCGCTCGTCGTTGCCCAGCAATTCGAGCCGAGACTTCAGCAGCGACTGAGTCTGACGGTCGATGCGGGATCGCAGGTCGGCGTTCTCGGCCATCGTCTCTTGCGCTTGTTGTTGGGCGTGTACGCGCTTTTGCAGAGCATCGGTGTGGCGGCGTTGCTCACGTGTCGCGAGGGCGAGCAGGGCCATCGCGAGGAGCAGCATCGGCGTTAGCGTTCCGAGGGTCTCCCAGATGCTGCTCTGGGCGAGCTCGGCGGCCTGGGTCAAGGGATAGGCGACTTCCAGTACGCCCCGCACGTCGTCGACTTTCCAGTCCGTTTTGGGAGAACCCGCGTAGTCGTTGTGGCACGAGACACACTGCTCCTTCATCGGCTCGGCGATCGCGTAGCGCAGCGTCTTGACCCCGCCCACGGTTTCGACGCGCGCGAACGATTCCGGACGATCGGCGGGCGGGACGTTGAACGCCTTCCACGCGTCGCGCCCGAAGTCGTCGCGCAGACCGCCATGCATCTGCTGGTCGGGGAACTCGAACGGAAATGGGCTGTACATCCGCGTCGTGACGCCGTGGGGAGGGTTTTCCTCGAACCGTCGGCTCAGGGTGATCGGCAACGGGATCGCGTTGGGCTCCGTGAGGTAGTCGTGGCTGATTCGGATGTCGGTCTTGCGCGCGGTCTCGACCACTTCGGTTGCGTACAGATCGCGCATCTTGTCCAGCGTGTCGGCATACACGGCGGCGTGCTGAATTGCGGTGCGCTCGATCAAGATCTCGTGGTTGCGCTGCAGCTGGACCGCCGACAACGCGAGTCCCCCGGCAAACAACGCCCCCAGCAGCGGCAGTAGCGCTCGCGAGAGCGTATCCGAACGGTGTCCCGAATCTTGTGCGCCGGTGCTCATCGCGAACTCCCCAAAACATGCACGACGACAAACGGTTGCCGATGCGTGCGGGAAAAACAAGGAGTCTCGATCGTACTGGTTCTGGGGGCCCGATCAGCGGAGATTCGGCCGGGTCTCGGAGCAGGTTCGGAGCAGATCGCGGCGAGGCCGGGTCAGGGGCCGTTGGGAGCGTCGGGCGCGTCCTCGTCCTCGACCTCCAACCGCCGGCCTTCACGGACGAAAAAGTCCCAGATCGTCGCGGAGTAGGGGAACTTCCCCGCTTCGATCTTGCACCCGTCGAGCTGAAAGTCGCGGCCGCTGTTGTCCGGCCAGTCTCGACCGCCCTCGGCGACGCAACTGACGAACGCTGCGTCGGCGCACTTCTTCGTCGTGCACGCCCCCGTGGCGAGTTTGGCGTAGCTGCGGCGCGCGCCCGTGCAGCCGTTCATCTGGAACCAGGCGTCCTCTTTGGCAGCCAGCGGGACGGTACTGCCGCCTTCACAGGTGCTGCCGCCCTTGATCGGCATGTACTGGTTATCGCGGCCCACGATGTGAATGTGTGGGACCGGCGTATCGCGCGCGCACGGGGGTCCACCGTCCCCCCGATATGCCGTCGTGGCGATCGCGGAGAACGGCATCAAGCACGAGAGTTGCTCCACGGCCCAACCCCCCACGTTGTGCCCCACGGCGTAGAGTCGCGACGTGTCCAGGCAAACGGTTTCCCGCGTGCGTGCGATGACCCGACGTACGTCGTCAATGTCTTCGGCGGGGCGCCACGGCGCGGTGTAGTTTCCTCCTTCCAGCGCGACGACGATGAACCCGTGCTGATCAGCGAGCGCCGAGAAGCGCATGTCGCGCATGACCGACGACGCGGTCCGGGTGCGGTCGTGGAACAAAAGGACCAGAGGGTGTTTTCGGTCCTCCCGATACTGCTTGGGGATGTACGTCACCCAACGTTGCGGCTCGAACCCGAACGTCTCCACGTCGGAGCGTTCGCCGGGCTTCGCGGGCTGACCGCAGCCCGTTGTTGGCGTCGCAGGTGGGGTCACGATGGGGGCCGCGATCGTGGCGGGTCGCGGCGTGTCGGGCTGCGCCATCCCGCGCACGAGATCGTTACTCACGCGCATCGATGGAGGCCGTGGCGGGGGCGGCTGCGTGCGGTCCGCGGTGAGCATGATCGGGATCACGACGATCCCGCCCACGAGGGCACCGATCCCGACGAGCGCGGGCGTGGGAAGCTCGCGCAGCCGGACCGTCCACGGTCTCGGGGGAGCCTCGAGGGGACGGGACCTGGTGGCGGTGGGGACTCTGTGCGCGGGCGCCGTGGTCACCGGCCCAGGCGGGCCGGGCATCGGTGGCTGCGGCCCTGACAACGCATCGCGCTCCACGGCATCGAGCACCTCCAACGCTTGGGCCGCCGATTGAAAACGATCGGACGCTTCCCGCGCCATCAGCCGTTCGACGAACGTTCGCAACATCGAGGGGACCGCGGAACTCGGCGGGATCACGATCGGCTGCTCCGACAGTTGCAAGCGCAGATTGTCGCGCGTATCGCGCCCATCGATCGCCGGGGAGCCCGTGAGTAGTTCATAGGCGACGAGCCCGAGACTGTAGATGTCCGTCGTCGCATCGAGTTCTTCGCCACACAGCTGCTCCGGCGACATGTAGCGCGGTGTGCCGATGATCCCGCCTGTCTTCGTCAGCGTCGCGACGGGGTCCGCGCTCTTCCCGACGCCGGGCTTTGCGATCCCGAAGTCGAGCAGCTTCACGCGCCACGGATCGCCCATGTACTCGTGCACGAGGATGTTCGCCGGCTTAATGTCCCGATGCAGCACGCCGGCAGCGTGCGCTTCGCGCAGCGCGAACAATAGCTGCCGAACGACGCGGATCGCGGTGTGCGGATCGACGGGGCCATGATCCTCGAGGACGTGGGCGAGGTCGGCCCCCGCGACATACTCGAACACCATGTACAGCAGCCCGTCGTCGGACCGCCCAAAGTCGAACATCGTGATGTTGTGGGGGTCCTTGAGCTGAGCCACCACGCGCGCTTCGCGCAGAAACCTCGCCACGAGCGACGGGTCGTACCCATCCTCGCCGGGCACGAGGAACTTGATCGCGACGGAGCGGCCCACATCGACGTCGATCGCCTTGTACACGGCGGCGAAACCCCCACGCCCGAGCACCTGGACGAGCTCGTACTTTCCCTGAAACGTTTGGCCCGGCTTGGGGAACTGCATCGGTCGACATTAACGTGCCCTTCGTCCCGACGCATGTTCTATCCGCCATCGGCGCCCGGTGAGTTTGACCGGCGGCGACTCGGCGGCTCGCGTCGTCCCTCGTTTGAGGTACACTGCCCCCATGCAGCTGCCCGTACCTGGTGAGCTTTTTGATGGTCGCTATCACGTCGAGTCCGTCCTCGGTGAAGGCGGATTCGCGACCGTCTACGAGGCGGTCGCCCAACGCACGGGGCGGCGCGTCGCGCTCAAGGCGCTGAAGGCACGCGGAGCGCGCTACGACGCGGAGACATTCGCGCGATTTCAGCGCGAGGTGTTGATCCTCGCTCGCCTGCGCCACCCGCACATCGTGGAACTCCTGGAGTATCGTGAGTCGGCCACCGGCGTGCTCTACATGGTCTTCGAGCTCGTCGGTGGGCAGGACCTGTCCGCGTTGCTCGAGACGCACGGAACCCTCGATTCGAGCACCGTTGCCGCGATCATGAAGCAGGTGTTGCGGGCCTTGCACGAGGCGCATACCGCCGGCCTGCTCCACCGGGACATCAAGCCGCAGAACATCCGGGTGCTCGGCGGACCGCACGAGGTGAGGGCGAAGCTTCTCGACTTCGGCGTCGCGCGGGCGACGACTCGTGTGCCCTCGGCCGAGATCACCGCGGCGGGAGACCTCGTCGGCACCCCCCGCTACATGTCGCCGGAGCAGCTTCGATTCCAAGATCTGACGCCGGCCAGCGACATCTACAGCCTCGGGGTCGTGGCATACGAGATGCTGATGGGAGCGGGGGCGATGCATGGCCACCGCCTGACCGACCAGATCGAGCGCGTGGCGATGACCGGGATGCTCGTCGTGGGCGACGAGGCGGATGTGGCGCTGCGCGACGTGGTGCAGCGGATGCTGCAACGCAGCGTCGAGGCTCGCTTCGGATCCGCCGCCGAGGTCCTTGAGGCGCTCGGCGAGCGGGTCGCGCAGGTCACCGTCGTCACCCCGCGCGAGCCCGCCTCGACACAGGCGCTGGGCGCGGCTCCGCGCGTGGCTGTGGCCGGCGATCGCCCGGCGTGGTCCTACGTCGTGGTTGCGATGGTCGTCCTCCTCGTCGTGGCCACCACGCTGTCGCTGGCGAGCGATTCATTCCGCCCGTCGGAGCCCGAGCCGACTCTCCCGGGCGAACTCTTCGAAACCACGGACCCCATCGCACCGCTGCAACCCGCGGTCGATCCGGCGGACAGCGTCATCGAAGTCGCCGATGTGCGCGGCGATGTCGGCCCGGACCTGCCGCCCGATCTCGGCCCGCCAGCGCCTCGACGGTCCAGCGGCTGCGGAAAGGACCTCGCGCCGCGCGGAAAACACGAATTCCCGTTTCGTAGTCGCCGAGTGCTCGTGTACATCCCCAAAACCTACGATTCGGAGCGCGCCTACCCGATCGTGCTGATGTATCACGACACCGATAAATCCACGGCCAACCGGCTCGAGGACGAGTCGAAGCTGAGTCGCGTCGCCGACCGGGAGGGCGTCATCTTCGCGATCCCGAAAATGCGCGCGTTCGCTGACGACATCCGGCCCGGCGAATCGCGCCGGGTCGTCGAGGATGTCGGCGAGGTCCTCTGCATCGATCCCTCGACCGTCTATGCCGTTGGTTTTGGCGGCGGCGGCGTGTTCGCGGAGCGGCTGCCGTGTGAGATGCCGAACATTGGCGCCATCGCGACGGTCTCGTACCGGTCCGGTGCCCCGCTCGCTTGCACGCCCACCCCGCCGGTGCCCTACATTCACTTCGTCGGGCGCGAGGACAGACATCTGCCGGAGGACGGGGGCGGCTGTAGCGGCCAGTTCTTGACGCTGGACCAACACGAGGAGCTTTGGCGCACGCAGAACCAGTGCAGCGCCGACTCGCCGACCGCCTCCAAACACCGTGGTGGGCGGTGCCGCACGTGGCAGTGCGCGGCGCCGTTCGCAAGCTGCATCGTCGACGGCGGACGCGGATGGATGGACCGGACAGATCGCGGGATCTACGACATGAGCGGATGCGACGG
>JBFIHF010000267.1:0-9067 GCA_041601915.1 Bradymonadaceae bacterium | reverse complement strand
TGCTGGCCCAGATTCGGCGACGCGATGTTTTCGGCGCGCATGAGGCCGACGAAGTCGAGCAGCGGATTGTGTGAAGTGTCGGGGGGCTCGGGAAAGTAGACGACGACCAGCTGGATGTACGCGATCTGGATCGCGGCAAACCCGCGCGCAAAGCCTTCGGCGACGGGGGAGGCGAAGGCGGCTTGAACGCCGTAGGCGACGGCGACACTCCACAGCGCCATCCCGGGCACCAGCAGCCGCGGCCCAAAGCCCCAGCCGGCGAACCACATGTTGGAGCTCGAGACGAACGCCACGAAGTACAACAGCGTGCCGCCGATGAGCACCGCGAGGCGGCGATTGCCGTCGTCCCAGATCGACCACAGCCCCCAGAACGCGAACACGAACAGCGGCGAAGTCGCGAACAGCCCGCGGTGCAGGCTGAACATGCTGCCGGAGAAGTACTCCCACGTGGGGACCGTCACACCGGCGATGCCCTGGCCGTGGATTTCGCGCAGCCCCTCGTCGGCGAGGTAGTGGTACGACAGCTCCAGCGGACCCCCGAACGCGAGGTCGTTGTACCAGAACAGCAGGGCCGCAAACGGCGCCGCGCCCAGCAGCATCGCGGGCAAACCGGCGTTTCGAAGTCGCGCGTCGCCGAACGCGACGTACGCGACCAGCAACACGCACGGAATCGCGGCCTGGTACTCCGTGAGCCCGGCGACGCCCGCCGCGGCTCCCGCGGCGAGGCACCATTTGGCGAGGTCCTGACCGTTTCCGAGCCGGTCCTCGGCCCGCACGACGCAGTACAGCGCGATGATCAGCGCGACGGCCACGATCTGATGACCGAAGTACGCCGAACCATAGTGAAACGCTGCGGTCCCCAGAATCCACGCCAGCGACACGATGTCGATGACCGGCGGATCGAGGCCCAGGTACTGCAGCAGCCGACGCAGGATCAGAAATCCGATCAGGGTGAGCGGGATCATCAGCCACGTGCGCATGAGGTTGATCAGCTCGCTGACTCGCCACGCGCGGGCCTCCTTGAACTGGCTCGCTACGAAGTAGACCACCGCGCCGAGCATGCTCGAGCCCGGCGCTTTGTCGCTGTAGAAGTGGCCGTCTCGCTCGGCGAGGTCGTAGATCTTGCCCCACTCTTTGATCGGTTCGTCGATCGAGACGGAGCCATGATCGACGATCGCGACGGCCAGATACAGGCGCGAGCGCTCGTTCGGCACGGAAATGTCCGAGAACATCCACGTGTATGAGACCATGAGGGCCACGAGACCGAACAGAAAGGTCTCCCAGCCCCAGTGTTGCAGCACGGATCTGTCGGGAATGCGCATGGGCCGGGAGTTTACACGCTCGGGACCCCGTGTCATATGATGAGGACCATGAACCAGGTTCAGTACCGAATGGCGTGGCCACCTGTATCGAGGCCGATGATCGGACTGATCGTCGCGTTTTTCGTGCTGTGGCTGGGATCGCTGGAAGGCGCGCCGCTGCACGAGCTGACCCGCGACTACCTCACGGTCACGGGGGCCGCGGTTACCGACCGGTACGCGCTGTGGAGCTTCATCACCTACGCGTTCTTCCACACCGACTTCTTCGGCGTGTTGTTCTCCGGGATCGCGATCTGGTTGTTTGGCGGCGAGCTCGCCAGCCGCTGGACCGCGACGCGGTTCTGGGGGATGCAGATCGCGGCCGCCGTCGTGGGCGGCCTGCTGTGTTTCGTCGGCCTGTGGGCGCTCGATTCGCCGCTCACGGTGCAGGGCTACCACGCGGCGTCGATGGCGCTGGTGTTCAGCTACTGCTGGCGCGTGTGGCGCATCCCGCAGCACTTCTTCTTCTTCCAGATGACCGGTCGCACGATGCTGCTGTTGTTCGTCGGGATCGGCGCCGGGGCCGCGCTGCTCGCGGGGTTCTGGCCGACCCTGGTGCTCGACGTCGCCGGGATCGGGGTCGGGTTCGTGGCCTCGAAGGGGTCGCTGAACATTCGCGATCTGCGAACGCGGATTCGACTGTGGCAGGCCCGCCGAAAGCTCAAGATCGTGCGGTCGCCCGAAGACAACGCGAAGACGAATCGCAAGAACTCCGACGGCATGTACATCAACTGACATGTTCGATGCCGCCGCCGCGAGAGCACAATTCCTCCGTGGGCTTTCGCCCGATCGGTCATCGACGCAGGCGTGGGATGTCGAGACGTGGTCGGCGACGTGGCGGGACGCCGACGGCCAGTTGAAACCTGGTGCGCTGGGCCCCGACGGCGGCTCGTGGTGGTTTCGAGCGATCACGGACACCGGCCGCCTCACGGCCGAACCGGCAGACATCTCCACGGAACCGCTGACGAGCGTTGGCGCCGGCGCCCGCATCGCGGCGTTCCTGGGCGAAGCGAACCAGATCCTCGTGCACTGGCCGACCAGCGCGCTGGCGCCGATCGCGTTTCCGTTGCGCGAGGCGCTGGGCCTCAACGAGGCGTTCGCCGTGATCGCGGAAACGTTGCCGGCGGCCGAGCTCACCCCGTTTGTCGCGTGGTTCGGACCGCTGGACGCCAACGTCGCGCGCCGCTGGATGATGGAGCTCGATGATCCGAGCTTGATCGCGGCACTGGGGCTTGGCTCGCGCGAATTCGAGCTCGCGCTGGAGCGTCTGACGACGGTCGGGGCGGTCGGCGAGGCGAGCAAGCTCGCGGCTGCCGCACCGACGGCGATGCGCGTGAAGTTTGTGTTGCAGTCGCGCCAGCCGGTCTCGATGGAACTGCTCGAGGCGAGCATCGACGAGGTCGACGACGACACCTTCGTGGCGTTGGCTTCGCGCGCGATGCGCAAGCGAGACCGTCGACTGTGGGATGCGCTGACCCAGCGGCCGCTGCCGGCACTGGCCGCCAGCGTGGTCGATCATCTCGAACAGCCCGTCGCCCCATGGGTGTTTCGATTTCTGGAGGCGGGCGGCGAGCCCATGATCGATGCGCTGATCGAGCTCGCGCGTGGCCGCGGTAAACGAGCGGCCGCCGCGTTGCGCGCCCTGAGCCACCTCGATCGGACCGCGGTGCAGCTTCGCATCGACGAGCACTCTGGCGCCGTGAAGAAGCGGCTGCTCACGAAGCTGCAGCCCGATCGCGGCGAGCGCCCTGAGCTTCCTGAGGAGCAGTGGCCCGCATGGATGGCCGCCGTGAGCCGGCGCGTCGCCGCGCCCGAGCCCGCATGGTTCGACCCCAGCGATCTGCCGCCGCTGCTCACCCAGACCGGGCACCGACTCCCCCCCGGTGTTCAGCAGGGCGTGATCGCGTTACTGCAGGCCGTGCGATTCGATGTCGTCGGCGACGGTCGAACGCCGAACCAGTACGACCCGACGCTCGACGAGCTGCGCGGGTTCTTGGACTCCGAGTCTGCCAACGCCTGGTGGAATGCGTTGTTTGCGATGTGGTGGACCAACCACAGACCCGAGGTGCGCTGGGTCATGTACGCGGCCGCGTTCCTGTGTGACGGCACCGCGATTCGCGACCTCGGCGCCAAGCTACGGCGTCACCAGACCTGGTTCGGGACTCTGTCGACGCGGGTCATCGCCGCGCTTGGCCACAACCCGACGCCGTGGGCGGTCGCGGCGCTCGATGACATCACCCATCGGTCGTCGAACGCCACGCACCGCGAGATCGCGGCCAATTTCCTGCGACGTCGGGCGGACTCGGCCGGAGTGACCGTCGATCGATTCGTGGCCTTCAACTATCCGGACGAGGCGGATCCGGTGCTCATCGACGCCGCGGCGCGCCGCACCGAAGCGGCGATGGTCGAGCAGCGGGCGTGGAACGATTTTCTGCTCCTCGAGCATCTCAAGATCGCGCCGTTCAAGTACGTGGGCGAAGCCGTGGTGTGGGGGGCACGTAGCCCGTGGAGCGATGACGTCACGTTCTTCTACGTCGCCGATGGTGAGTTCGTGGACGTGACGGGCGAGCCGCTGGAAGTGGACATCGAGCACACGATCACGGTCGCGCATCCAGCGCAGTTCAGCGACGCTGAGCTGATCCTGTGGCATCAACACTGCGCGGACCACGAGATCGTTCAGCCGTTCGCCCAGCTCGAGCGCCCGCGCTATCGTGCGGCCTCTCTGTCGCGCGACGGGTTCCTCAGTCCGGTCGGGGCGCCGATCGCGGGGCGCGATTTCCTGCGCCGCGCCGATCCCGCGGGCTGGAAGCCGATCCGTCAGGGCTCGCACGGCAACATCGTCGCCATCGCCCGCGAGTTCGCCGCGCTCGATGCGCGGGTCGAGTTGCGTTTCACGACGGCGTTGGAACACGATGGTTCCGGGGAATCGACGATCGCCGGGATCGCGTTCTCCTCGGCGAGCGGTGAGCCTGTCGACGCTATCGACATCGACCCGGTCGCGTTCTCCGAAGCTCACTACGACATCGCCCGCCTGATGGTGAAGACCCCATGAACAAGCCACGTGTCGCCGTTCTGTTCGGCGGAAAGTCTGCCGAACACGAAGTGTCGCTGCAGTCCGCGAAGAACGTCATCAGCATGATCGATCGCGACAAGTACGACGTGATCGCGATCGGGATCGACAAGGAGGGACGCTGGTTTCTGGGCGATGAAGCGAAGCTGCTCATCGACGATCAGAACCCGGAGCTCGTGAAGCTCAATCGCGCAAGCCATGACCTCGTCGTCCATCCCGGCAATCCCGACGCGCCGCTGGTTCCGACGGACGGAAGCCTCGCCGGCCGGATCGACGTCGCGTTTCCGGTTCTCCACGGGCCGTACGGGGAGGATGGCGCGGTCCAAGGGCTGCTCAAGCTCGCCGGTATCCCGTTTGTGGGCGCCGGGGTGCTCGGGTCGGCGGCGGGCATGGACAAGGACGTCATGAAGCGCCTGCTGCGCGACGCCGGCATCCCGAACTCCGACTTTGTCACACTCCGCGCCCACGAGCGCGACACCGTCGTCTACGCGGACGTCCTGGAACGGCTGGGTGCACCGATGTTCGTCAAGCCAGCGAACCTCGGCTCGTCGGTCGGCGTGCACAAGGTTCGCACGGCCAGCGAGTTTGAACGCGCGCTCGACGATGCGTTCAGCTGGGACAGCAAGGTCGTCGTCGAGCAGATGATCGTGGGCCGCGAAGTCGAGTGCTCGATTCTGGGCAACGAGTTCCCGAAGGCTTCGGTGGTGGGTGAGATCGTGACCCAGGGAGCGCACGATTTCTACTCCTACGACGCCAAGTACATCGATGAAAAAGGCGCGCGGCTCAATATCCCTGCCGATCTCGACCCAGCGATCGCCGAGAAAGTGCGCGAGCTGTCGATCCGCGTCTATCAGGTCGTCGAGTGCGCGGGCCTTGCGCGCGTGGATAGCTTCGTGACGCCAGGCGGCGAGGTTTTCGTGAACGAGATCAACACGTTGCCGGGCTTCACGAACATCTCGATGTACACGAAGCTGTGGGAAGCGAGCGGGGTCTCGCAGACCGAGTTGATCGACGAGTTGCTGCGATTGGCGATCGATCGACACCGCCGCGAATCGATGCTGCGGACCTCGCGGTAGCCGACAACGAGTCGGACAAGTAGCGACCCTTCGATGGACGCGCTACAGTGGTGCCGAAGAGACCCCAAGCACGGTGTACCTATGGCCCTGCCCGAACCGGGGCAAAAGTTCGAGGGAAAGTACTCCGTCGTCGGGCACATCGGCTCCGGTGGTTTCGCCGAGGTGTACAAGGCGACCGACCCCACCGGGCGCCCCGTCGCGATCAAAGTACTGGTGCCCTTGCATGCCGAGTGGGCGCAGAACGACCCGATCGTCGAGCGCTTCGAGCGCGAAGGCAAGCTGTTGGGGCAGCTGACCAACGAGCACACGGTCAACATGCTCGAGATGGGACGCACCAGCGATGGCGTCTCCCCTTACATCGTGTTCGAGTACATCGACGGCGCGGACCTCGCCCAGGTCGTCGAGCAGCAGGGGCCAATGCCCGTGGACCGCGTCGTCCAGATCCTGCAACAGGTTTGCTCGGCCCTCGGTGAGGCGCACGATCTCGGGGTGATGCACCGCGACATCAAGCCCGCGAACATCATGGTCTACGAGCACATGGGCGTGGCGGGGCTCGTGAAGCTCCTGGACTTCGGGATCGCCAAGCCCACCGATGGGATGGGGACCTCCAAAAATGATCTGACCTCAGCCGGGATGGTGCTCGGGACCCCGCGGTACATGGCCCCGGAGCAGTTTACGGGAGCTCGGGCTGCGCCGCCGTCGGACATCTACAGCCTCGGCCTCGTGGCCTACGAGCTCGTCACGGGAAAGATGGCCGTCGACGCACCCTCGACGACCGGCATCTTTCGCCAGCAGTTGTCGCCCGAAGAGTTCAAGATCCCACGGTCCGTCAACATTTCGCCGGGATTGCGCAGTGTGATCTTGAAGATGACGCGCAAGACGCGCGGCGATCGGTACCAGACCGTGCACGAAGTGCTCGCCGATCTGCGGAACCTCGACCGGGTCCAGCCGCCCGCGGCTTCGCGCCAGGACACCAAGAAAATTGGGCTTCTGGCGGTCGGCATCATGGCGATCATCGTCGGCGCGACCGGGCTCGCAGGTCTCGTGTCGTTCTTGCGTTCCGACGCCAATGCGAGACCGACGTACGAAGCACCGGTCATCGCGCAGGTTCCGCCACCGACGCCGCGTCCGCGCGCCGTCGATCCGCCGGACGAAGTCGCGCAAGAGGTGGTCGAGAAACCGCAGGTCGAGCCCGCCCAGGTCGAGCCGGATGTGAACGAGGCCCCCAAACCCGTCGCTGGCGAGCCGGATAAGGCCGTCGCGCCCGCCGCGGTGATCTTGGACGTGCACAGAGATGGCCCTCCGCCGGACGACATCGTGCCGCTGGAGCTGGAGTCGGCCGCCGCGGCGAAGAACATCGCGACGCGCGCGCTCACCATGGGGGATTGGGAGCGCGTGATCGCAGCCTGCAAGCCCTATGGTGCGGAGCTCACGTTCTGCGCGCGGTGGCTCGCGGACGCGTACCGCAGCCGCGGAAACATCGATCAGGCCTGCTATTGGTTCGAGGTGGTCAGCGCCGAGAAGACGGGGCTGAATTGTCCATACGAGGAGCGCCGCAGGGACAAGAGAATGCGCGCAGGAGCACAGTGAACGATGGCAAAACTGCCCGAGGCCGGCGACCTATTCGAAGGCAAGTACCGGATCGAGCACGAAATTGGGTCCGGTGGATTCGCCGCCGTGTTCCGCGGCGTTGATCAAGCGACGGGTCGTGCAGTTGCGATCAAGATCCTGATCCCGCTCCAACACGAGGACGACTACAGCGAACGACTCACGGCGCGCTTCGAACGCGAGGCGCGGCTTCTCGCCGGCTTGCGCAGCCAGCATACCGTCACGCTCTACGAGTTTGGTCGGTCCGTCGACGATCTGCTGTATCTGGTGTTCGAGTTCGTCGATGGCACGACCCTCGGGGACCTCGTGCGCCTCAAGGGCGCGCAGGCGCCGGAGCGCGTGGTGTCGATCCTGCGTCAGACGTGCACGGCGCTGCACGAGGCCCATCTCAGCGGGATCCTGCACCGCGACATCAAGCCCGCGAACATCATGGTCTACGACCATCTCGAGATGCGCGACGTCGTGAAGCTGCTCGACTTCGGCATCGCCAAGCCGATCGCGACGACCGACTTGGCCGACGTCGCCGATGAGACGATCACGACGATGGGCGCGGTGTTGGGCACTCCGCGGTACATGTCTCCGGAGCAGCTCGCCCGCCAGGAGCTGACGCCGGCGAGCGACATCTACAGCCTCGGTCTCGTCGCCTATGAGCTCTTGATGGGGGAGCGCGCGATCAACGAAGAGACGGTGACCGGCATTCTGCGCGCACAGCTCGCCGTCGAGGCGATCGAGTTCCCCCGCGATCGCGGTATCCCGCGCGGACTGCGCACGGTCGTCGAGAAGATGTTGGCGAGGCGACCCGGCGAGCGATACCAGGATCTCAGCGTCGTGGTGCGCGACCTCGAGGATTGGGACGACGCGGACATGTCGCTCGGAGTGATGCGGCTGTCGATCGCGGGGCTCGTCGTGGGCGCGGCCTTGCTCGTTGCCGCGTTTTTCCTGGCCGACGGGCGACGGGACGTGCAGGCCGCGCCGGTGGAACGTGAAGTGATCACGCTCGGTACGCCGGCATGGAGCGTGCCCCTCGACTCGCCCGGGGTGACCTACGCGTGGCTCGGCAGCTCCGTGGAGTACGAGCTCAAAGGCGGCGATGACCCCCGTGCCATCAGCCCCAGCGCCCGCGCGGTGATCGCGGTCGAGCGCACCGGCGTCCCGATCGTGCCGGGCAAGCGCTTCATCGGAAACCTGCTGGACTGGGACGGCCGAAGCCTCGACACGTCGATCGTGGTGTTCGAAGTCGACGAGCCGACCTTTCAGGCGATGGGGCATGCCCAGATCGATGCGCTGGGCGTCGCGCGTCCGCTCGTTGCCCGCGTCTCCACTCGCGCATTGGAGTCCGCGCTGGAGTTCGGTCTGCCGATCGACGTCACGGCGCTGGGGTGGGAGCGATGGGTCGAACCCAAGGATCTCAAAGCCGCGCGGCCCGAGGATTCGTTGAGACTGAAAACGGATTGGCGGGAAGTCGACTTTCTGGCCGCCAAGGCAAAGTCGATCCGTGCGCAGTCGGCGCGCGATTGGACGGGGGTGCTACGGGCGTGTGGACCGCTCGCGGGTCATTACCGCGATTGCGCGATGTTTGCCGCGCGAGCCCACCGCGAGCGCGATGAGTTCGACGAGGCGTGCTACTGGTATCGCTGGATCGAAGAGACCCCGAGCGGCTTCGAGTGCCTCAGTACCGGTACGCGTCCATCTTATACGGACCTTCCACCGGAACGCTGATGTACTCGGCCTGGTCCGGCGTCAGTTGCGTCAGCGTCGCCCCGAACTTGTCGAGGTGCAGCCGAGCCACGCGCTCGTCGAGGTACTTCGGCAATGTCGTCACCGTCGTGCCGTAGGACTCGGCGTTCTTGTGCAGCTCGATCTGAGCCAGCGTCTGGTTCGTGAACGACGCGGACATCACGAGCGACGGGTGCCCCGTGGCACACCCGAGGTTCACGAGGCGGCCTTCGGCGAGG
>JBFIHF010000266.1:0-9080 GCA_041601915.1 Bradymonadaceae bacterium | reverse complement strand
GCCAATGCCACGGGGTTTGTGAACCAGCGCCCATCTTCGATGCGCTCATCGACCCAGTAGCCGCGGATGTCGAACAGGTACGGCACACCGAGGGTCCGCTGCAGCGCCATCGCGACGCCGCCCGCGAGGTAGCTGCGCGCGTGGGTCAACGCGATGTCGCGGTCCGCGGCGAGCTCCAGCGCAAACGCCGTCGCCTCGGCGATGTTCGCGAGCACACTGCGCGCGCCTCCTTGCTGGTAGGGCCGCGCGATCCACTCGATGTTGCGCGCGGCGAGCCAGGCATGCAGCTCGGCCACTCGCCGGGCGTCCTTCAGGTCGTCCGCTCGCTCGAAACTCAGCACGACGAACCGCCAGCCGCGATCCGCCAAACCGGCCACGATGCGCACCACCTGCGAGCGTCCCAACGGCTGCAGTAAGCCATCGAACGTCACGTACAGGATCATCGGTTCCAATCGAGCAACGGGATCGTGAACGTGTTGGGGTCGTCGTAATTGCCGTCCGAGTCCCACTTCAGGTCGTAGGGCTTCGCGGCCTCGGCCTCGGCCTTCGTGATGAACTTGTGCTCCACCAATCGCGCGACCAACTCCTTCACGCGGTCGACCCAGTAGGCGCCTGAAGGCGTGCTCTTGCGTTGCTTGAGCGCCTGCCCGTACCACGGCGACGGCTTGAGCATCGCCAGGAACACCGCCTCGGCGATGCTGAGCTTGCGCGCGTCCTTCTGGAAGTAGTGCTGCGCGGCGGGGCCGACGCCATAGACGTCCGGCGCAAACTCGATGCAGTTCAGGTAGAGCTCCAGCACGCGGTCTTTGCTGATCGCGTCGTCGATGCGCCACGCGATGAACGCCTCCTGGAACTTGCGCGCGAACGTCTTGTCCCGCGTCAAGAAGAGGTTCTTCACGAGCTGCTGCGTCACCGTCGAACCGCCGTACACGAAACGCCCCTTCGACATGTTGAGGCGTAGCGCCTTCTTGATCAGCGACTCGCTGAGCGGCCCGTCGACGTAGAAATCGATTTGCTCGGACAGGTACATGATCGCGCCCACATACGACGGCATCTGCTCCAGCGGCACGTAGTCGGGGGTGCCGGGGCCGACCCACACTTCGACGTTCTCTGGATCGGAGAGTCCCTCGGTCACGCGCTTCTTGAACGGCCGGTTCAGCCAGTACACGTCGTCATGTCGACTGGCGGGGCGGTTCGGGATCGGTAGCACCGACTTGTGTTTGCCCGTCGGCGCGCGGTCGAGCACCACGATCTCGGGCCACGCCGACGGGTCGGCATTCAGCGCCGTCGTCTGACACATGTCCTCGTAGTCTTCGAACTTCGATCGCATGCCGAGCGGTCGGTACAGCGGCAGTCTCACCCACCCCTTGGGCGTGATCGTGCCTTCGAGCTGCACCTTCGAATACGGGCCCAACAGCGCCTTGGGGATCGCGGTCGCGAGGGCCTGGCACTCCGTCTCGTCCATTTCCCAGCTCACGACGACCTGCGTGTCGAACGGGAAATCCTCGACGCGTCCCGTCATCGCGAGGTGCAGCGGCCCGTACGTCGCGTCCCCGTCGACCAGCGATATCAGGCCGATCTGGGGTTCGAACGTGAAGCCGAACGACGTCGATACATCGACGTTCTCGATCGGCTCCTCGGACAAACCGGTCAGATCGAATCGCCCATTCGCGAGGTCCATCGAGAACTCGCCGACGCCGGCTGGCTGGCCCAGCGGGCCGTCCATTCCCTGCGGCGGCATCGTCAGGGCGAGACTCATGTTCAGCACGCCGCCGACCCGTCCGCTGGTCCCGCGGCTCGGCAACGTCGTGCGTTCGCGGGACAACCCCGGGACCTTGTCGAGGTGCACGTCCTCGACCCGCACGACCAGGTAGTGCGGCGAGCTCTGGCCCGGCAGCACCTCGGCCTCGGCAAAGAACCTGCCGCCGGCCGTGGCACCGGACGCCCGCATGAGCCCGTCTCGAATCGTGGTGTCGAGGCGCTGCAGCAATGTCAGGGTCTGCAGGTCGCCCGCGTCATCCTCGAGGTGCACGCCAATCGACAGGCCATCGAGTACGAAGTCAGTGCGCCCCGCGATTCGCGCGATACGCGTGAACATGCCCGACGACGCGGGCCCGCGTCCGCCAGTAGCCTTCGCTCCACTCACCTTCGCCGGGCTCCCGCTCAGTTGCTTGAGCGCCTCCATGATCACCCGACGCCGCTTTGGCGCGACGTAGACCGAGGGTTCGTGAACAGCGATGCGCGGTCGACCGCTCTTCTGGCGCGAGACGGACACCTTGGGTGCCTTCGCGTGCAGCGCCGCGACCTCGCCGGGTCCGATTACGAGATCGATGCCGTCGATGTTCACCGCCGCCGTCCGGTCCGCCACGGTCCCCTGACCCCAGACGCGCCCGATCTCGAGCCCCAGGAGTTCGGGGACGTCGATACGAACCAGCGGACCACCCTCGGTCGGTGCCGTCACCGAGTACTCGAAACTGCCTTTCCCCGGCACCAGCTCGCCGTGCACCTTCCACGGAATCGGGCGCCGCGCGAGCTCGGGGAGTTCTTGGGCGAGCAGCTGCGCTTCGCCTTCGAAGTCGATCACGAAGTCGCCCCAGTTCTTCTCCACCGACACGACCGGCGAGCTGATCTGCAGCAGCTTGTCGTCGCCGCGGCGGACGAGCACTGTGGTCTTCGTGAGTTCGACGACCGGTGGGTTCTCCAACATGTGCCGGATCATCTGGTCCGTCCGACTCGTTCCGGCGGCGGTGTCATCGCTCGGGTCATCCGGGTCCGCTGCGTGCTGAAGCATCGCCTCGACGTCGATGTCGATGGTCGTCGGTTCGACGCGCACCTCGGTGAGCGTGACTTCCCCGCTCCAGATGGACTCCAACGACACGCCGACCACGACGAGATCGCTGGAGAACTGTAGCCCGTAGCGCGGTGCGCTGATGCGCACGTTGGCGATCTCGAACGAGCGACCGCCTGGGGCGCGGAAGCCGTCCCAGTCGGCTTGAATGCCCCGCGCTTCCAGCTTGGTCTTGAGTTCCGCCTCGATCCGCGTCTGCACCAACCGCGGGGCGAACATCGCCACGGCGCCGAGGATGAAACCGAGGACGGTGAACACAACCACGGCGATGGTGAGCTTCCGTCTCATTCCGACGTCTTACCAGACGACCCGCGCGGCGGCGACAATACATCGGTGAGGACCGATTCGCGTATTGAAGCGCGGCAGGGCGCGCCTCACAATGCGGGCATGACCCCCGTAGGCCACGCCGCGTTCGCGTACCTCGCCGCCGCGCCCCGAACGGCTGGCGTTCGCGCGCCGATCTGGGTCGTCGTCGGGTCGATGCTCCCCGACGTCCTGGACAAGTCGCTCTTGCTGCTGCGCGTCTTCCCCTGGAGTCGGACGATCGGGCACTCGGCCGCCGTATGGGCGGCGGCGCTATGCGTCGTGTATCTGTGGGACCTCGAAGCACGGCCCGTGCCGCGCGCACGCTGGCTGTGCTGGGGCGCGCTGTCGCACCTCGTCTGTGATCTCGTCGACGATTTCGGCGCCGGCTTCGAATCGACCGGCTACGCGTTCACGGCGTGGTTCGGCTTCCCGTGGACCAACCCGGACATGGCGGCGTGGTCCGTCGGCGCGGCGTTTCCGCCAACCCGCGCGGTCTCGACGTTGGAGCTGGGGTGCTATGCGCTGTGCGCGGCCTATCTGTGGTGGCAACGACAGCAGGACTCGATTTTGATTCGGCCCTGACGTTTGTTAGCTTCCGCCGATGATCGCACCCTCAGCACAGATTCGGACCCCGCGGAGTGTTCGATGAAGGTCGCCGTCGTCGGCCTCGGACGGATCGGATTGCCCACCGCGGTGTTGTGCGGCCGGCGCGGACACGATGTCGTGGGGGTCGACTGCGACCCCAACGTGCTCGCCGCGATCGCTGCCCGAGCGATGCCGTACGAGGAACCAGGCCTCGAACTCGACGGTTTCGCGGTGGTCCCGGCCATCGAGGACATCGAGGCCGAGGTTTGGGTCGTGGCCGTCGGCACGGCCAGCGCTGTTGGGTTCGACATCCGCGCCGTCGAAGACGTCGTCGCACGGATCGCGCGCCGCGGGGCGCAGCTGGTCGTCGTCGAGTCCACGGTGCCACCTGGGACCTGCGGAGAGCTCGCCGAGCGGCACGCACTGCGCATCGCGCATTGCCCGGAGCGGGCGCGACCCGGACAGGTGTTCGACGATATCGCGACGATGCCGCGACTCGTGGGCGGCGTCGATGCCGCCTCGACGCGCGCCGCGATCGACTTCTACACCACGTTGACCGACGCGCCGCTGTTGGCCTGTACCGCCACCGAGTCTGAGCTCGCGAAGCTCGCCGAGAACGCCGAACGCGAAGTGCGGATCGCGTTCGCGAACGAACTCGCCGATGCCGCGCTCGCCGCGGGTGTAGACGCCGCTCGCGTCATCGAACTTGCAAACTCGCACCCGCGGACTTCGATCCTACGCCCGGGCGTGGGCGTCGGCGGACAGTGCCTCCCGCTCGCTACGGGCTGGTTCGCACGTCGCGCCGACGGCGTGACCGCCGCGGCGCGCGCCCTGCACACGCGCCGGCCCGCGGAGCTCGCTCGGCGGCTCACATCGGGTCTGAAGCCCGGGGCGCGGATCTGCGTGCTGGGCCGCACATACAGGCCGGATACGCGATACCAGCAGCCCTCCGCCGGCACCGATAGGTACCGGTCTCCGGCCATCGAACTGATCGCCGAGCTGCGGAAGTTGGGCTTTGAGGTCTGCAGTTGGGACCCCAGCGACGGCACAAGTCGCGCCCGTGCTGAGGAAGGAGCCGATCTCGTCATCGTCGCGACGCCACATGCGGAGCTGAAATCGCCTTGAGTGCGCCAGCACGTTGTGCGATCCCATCTCACGGGCCATACTCCGGCCCAACTCGCGGGTGCAGTCCCGCCACGATAAGGAGAAACGCGAGATGACCGCCGAAGAACTGCAAGCCTGGCTCGAGGACAATGTCGACCTGATCGTCGCCTTCATGGACTATGAGCCGACCATCGATTCGAATGAAGAGCTGGCGATGACGCTTGGCTTCTGGTTCGACAACGACGCGTGGAACACGCGTGGCGACTCCTTCGTCCACCTCGGCATCGACGGCATGGGCAGTCAGATCGCCGCGTGGCACCGTCCTGGCGACGACGGGCCGCCGCCGATCGTCTACTTCGGATCCGAAGGTGGCGCGGGCGTGCTCGTCCGCACCCCGCTCGATTGGGCGATGGCGCTCGCCCACGCCCCCGGCATCGACGAGTACCCCGACGACGGCCCTGCGTGCCTCGATCCGGAAGCGAACTGGATGCTCGACGACGAGCAGGACGATGATCTGATCGAGGAAGCGCGCGGCGCTCTGGCGCAGTATCGCGAACAGGTTCAGTCCAAGTTCGGCTCGCTCTCCGATCTCGACACCGTGACCTCTGACCTCGACGAGCTCAACGCCGAGTTCACGAATTGGATCAGCGAGCGCACCAGCTAAGCGCACCAGCGGACCAGCGGATCACTATAGAGCTAGTTGCGAGCCCATTCCGTGCTGGTCAGCGTCTGCTCGTACCAGTCGCCCTCGGCGAGTCGCGCGAACTCCGGCTCCCGTCCGCTGCGAACCGGCTCCACCGTGCGGCGCAAGTTTGTCGTGTGGACTTCGTGCGCGTACAGAGCCGCGACCGACATGATGGCGATAAGGGTGAGCATGGCGACGATCATAGGACCTCCTTCCGTGGCGTGTCTCCACTGTACGTCGATGTAGGTGCGCGGCAATTTCTTCGGCGCGCGCGCGGTGGTATGTTCGCCGCTCGCAACGGAGGCTCGGATGCAAAAGTGGAAAATTCTCGCGGTATTGACGCTGGCCGCGGGCTGCTCGAAGCAGCAGGAAGCACCGCAGGCGACGCCGCCCGATGCCCCCGTCGTCGCGCCAGCGGCGATGAACGTCGACCTCTTGAAGTCCGCGCCGACCGACGTGCTCGCCAACGAGGTTCTCAACTACGAGCCGATCGCGGGGCATCACTTCGAGGTGAAGGCTCCTCAGAGGTGCGGCGAGTTCAAGCCGAGCGAGCTCACCGCCCGTGGCGTGACGTGCCAGGTCACAGCGCCAGGCAGCCATAAGATCGCGCTCAACATCTGTGACGACGCCAAGACCTACTGCAAGCCGGTCCGCTATGAGCTGACAGCGACGGCCCCCGCGGGATACGTCGCCGATGGGAGTCATCCCAAGGTCCTCCAGCCGCCAAAGCATGAACATCGGGCCGTCGATGGCTTCCTCGTCAATCAGCCGGACGAGGCTGTGGCGAGTGCGAAGAAAGACGGCAAGCTGCTGTTCATCCACTTCTATGGAATCTGGTGCCCCCCGTGCAACATGCTCGAGGAGTACGTCTACCCGGAGAAGGCGTTTCTCGACGCCACCGCGGGCATGGTGCGCGTGATGATCGACGCGGACTCCGACCTCTCCTGGGACTGGAAAGCGCACTTCAAGATCGGCGGCTATCCAACGGTCGTCATCGCGACGGCCGACCTGCAGGAGATCGACCGGTTGGTGGGCTCCAAGCCCACCGCGGCGGTCGTCAAGTGGGCGCAGCAGGCCGACGCTCATCGCGCCACCCCGATTGAGACGTTGCTCGCCGCGCACCAGGAGCCCGCGGGCGCCGATGCCGCTGCACGCAAGCGCATCGGCGAGTACTATGCCGCGCGTCGAGAGTGGGACGACGCCGCGAAGTGGCTCGACGGGCACGCCGACCCCGCCGCCGCCAAGCTGTCCATCGAAGTTCGCCAACACATCGCCAAGCGCGAGGGTGACGACGTCGCCGCACTCGCCCTGACTCAGCAGCTCGTGAAGCAGTTCCCCAGCGACATCAGCTTCTCGTCCTGGACCGAGGAACTCCTCGAAAAGAAGGCGCCCGGTGCCGAGGACCTCGTGCAGCCCGCGTTTGCGAACCTCGAGCGCTGGAAGACGTCGCCGGACCTCGGCGACACCGGCTACGGGCCGGCCGACGTCTGGTGGATGCAGGCCGACCTGCACCTCGCGACGGGCGACAAGGTCGCGGCGAGCGCAGCGTACCTCAAGGCCGCACAGATCAACGAAGAACTCGCCAAGTCCTCGAACCTCACTGTCGCGCGCGGGGCGAACATGGAGCGCGCGTACGCGCTGCACAAGGCCGGGGAGAACGAAGCCGCTAAGGCGCTGTACACCGAGCTCGCCACGACCTACGCCGCCGAGTTCTCCTTCAACTACAACTTCGCCCACGTGTTGAACGAGCTCGAAGAGCGCGACCAGGCGTACGAGTACGTGAAGAAGGCCGAGGCCCACGCGTACGGTGACAACTGGCTGCGCGCCGTGACGCTGCGCGCCAAGATCGAGCACGCGATGGGCAACGCCGACGCTGCCCAGGCCACGATCGATGGGGCTCTTGCCCAGGCCGTGGTCCCGCGATCCACCGACGTGCGCACGCACGGCTACCTCAAGCGGCTGCGCAGCCTACGCGACAAAGTCACCCAACCGACCAACTGACCAGACGGAGCACTCGTGGCGTTCAGCGGTTTCCCCAAGGACACGATCGCGTTTCTGACCGAGCTGACGGCGCACAACTCCAAGGAGTGGTTCGACGAAAATCGCAAGCGCTACGAGTCCGTGTATCTGCAGCCGGCCAAGGACTTCGTCGACGCGATCGGGCCGAAGCTGGCCGCGATCAGCCCCACCGTCCACGCCGAAGCGGCCGTCAACAAGTCGATCTTCCGCGTGAATCGCGACACCCGATTTTCGGCCGACAAGACGCCGTACAAGAACCACATCGACATGATGTTTTGGGACGGGGCGGGGCGCAGCCGGGATTGCGCCGGGTTCTTCTTCCGCCTCACGCCGGACCGCTTGCACATCGGTGCGGGCAAACACGGCTTCGACAAGACGGAACTCGAGCACTGGCGAGCGGTCATGCAAACCGACGAGGGGGCGACGCTGGAAGTCGTCCTCGATAAAGTTCGCGCCGCCGGATTCGCCGTCGGTGGCGAGCACTACAAGACCGTGCCGCGCGGACTGCCGAAAGACCATGCGCGCGCCGACTTGCTGCGGTACAACGGGCTGCACGCATTCCTCGACGCCCCGCACCCGAAGGCGCTCCACGACGCGGCCCTCGTGGACTGGTGCGCAGCCAAGTTCGCGGACGTCGCGCCGCTGCTGTTTTGGGTCCGCGACCACGTCGTCGAACCGGCGAAGGCATGACCACTGAAGCCCAGGAATCGCCATGAGTGAGCATCCCAACGCCGCATTGATTCGCGGCTTCTACGAAGCGTTCGCCAAACAGGACGGCAAGACGATGGCCGCCGCATACCAGGACGACGCGTCGTTTGCGGACCCGGTGTTCACCGACCTCGACGGACGCGGAGCGGGCGCGATGTGGCGCATGCTCACCGAACGTGGCGGCGACCTCAAGGTCGAGTTCTCCGGCATCGAAGCCGACGATGAGCGTGGCAAGGCGCACTGGGAGGCGTGGTACACGTTCTCCGCCACCGGGCGCTCCGTCCACAACATCATCGACGCGACGTTCGAGTTCCGAGACGGAAAGATCTCGAAGCACCGCGATGTCTTCGACTTCTACCGGTGGTCCAAGATGGCTCTTGGGCCGGCAGGGCTGCTGCTGGGCTGGACGAGCTTCATGCAGGGCAGCGTCTCCAAGAAGGCCGGTGCACAACTCGAAAAGTTCCGCGCCAAGAACAACATCTGACCGACGCTACTTGCCGACGCAGAACTCGCCGAAGATGCGATTGAGGATGTCGTCGGTGGAGACGTGGCCAACGATCGCGCCCAGCGCGTCCAGTGCGTCCCGCAGGTCTAACGCGATCAACTCGTGCTCCACCGCCGCGCGCACGGCGTCTCGCGCGCGCTCCAGCGCTTCGATGGCCAGAATCACCGACTCGAGGTGGCGGGTCCGGCTGAGCAGCACGCCTTCGCCGCCGGTCATTTCCGCGACGAGGTCGGACAGTCCGTCGAGCAGCGCGTCGAACGACGGCGCGGGTCCGAACGACGTCTCGAAGCACGCGAAGTTGGCGCGCACCCAGCTCTCAT
>JBFIHF010000265.1:0-9107 GCA_041601915.1 Bradymonadaceae bacterium | reverse complement strand
GCTCCGTGAACTCCGTCTCACCGAGCAACGCGTCGAGCAACGCCGGCGCGAGCGAACCCTGGATGCGGTTACCCTTGCCGAGCTTCGGATCGCGCATCCACGCCGCGAACTGCCAGGCGAACTTCGGGTCGACCTTCCACGCATCGACGAGCGCCTTGGCGTAGTTGCGCACCTGGCGAACTTCGGTCTCGTAGAAGCCGTCGTGGAACAGCGCCGAGCCCATCGAGAACGTGAGGTGGATCAGCGGATGGCTGTCGGCGAACGAGTACGCCGAAGCGCCTTCGTAGGTTGCGACCTGGAACTGAAGATTCTGCAATTTTAGCGTACGTGCCATCTCGCACCTCCGTAGTGTGTGCTTGCGTCAAGCGGGCAGCGGGAATCGAACCCGCATTTCCGGCGTGGAAGGCGAAGTAAGAGATCCAGCTAGTCGGATCTCGTACGGGGTCTTGCCATTAGACGATGCCCGCCGGTGGAGACGGCGGCGGGATTCGAACCCGCGACCTTCAGTTCCAAGCGAAGTAAGGGTTTCAGATGAGTCGAAACCCGGCCCCGAGGGGCACTGGCGCTCTACCACTGAGCTACGCCGTCTCCGAGCTGAGGACATTGCGCAGAGCGTGCCAGATTCCCAGCGGACCACCAGAGTTGTGAAAAATCAACGCCTTACTTGTTGCTCGGTCGCGGCGCCTGCGCCTGTGTGTATCCTCTTAGATACGAAAGTATATTTTGAGATATCTTCGCGCGGCGCCTGCGCTTCGCGTTTCCCCTTTTCAGGGGCGGCGAACCTGTACAGACTCGGAGGGCACTTTCCAGGAGGTGAGATGGGTACCACGACCAACGGTTGGACCATTCACGATGAGCGCGCGGGCGTGCTCAGCTACAGCTACGCGTTCAACAAGCGGGGTGGGAACGCGACGACGTGGGCGACGAAGATCCCGGGTGGTGGACTGCTCGTGATCAGTCCCGGGGCGAAGATGCCCGATGTGGCGTTCGATACGCTCAAGCGGTACGGGGACGTGCGGGTGGTCGTCGCGAACAACGGGTACCACCACCTCGGCCTCGGCGAGTGGGCGAAGCGGTTCCCGGGCGCGACGTTTCACGCTCCCAAGCGCGCCGCGACGCGCATCGCCCAGAAGAGCGCCACCGCGCCGCGCCTGAAGAGCCTCGCTGAGATCGGCGAGCAGCTCGGGGACCACGTGTATCTGCGGGAGGCGCCGCAGAACAAGAACGGCGAGGTGTGGGCGTGGGTCGAGGGCTCACGCACCAACCACTGGTTTGGCTCGGATATGTTCTGCAACTGGCAGACGTTTCCGGGGAACTTCCTGCTCAACGCGGCGTGGAAGTACACGAAGAGCGGGCCGGGCTTCAGCCTGTTCCACCTCGCGATGAAGGGCACCCTGCACGACAAGGCGCCGGCGCTCAAGACGATGCTACGGGACCTCGAGGACTTCCCGCCGGCGACGCTGGTGATGTCTCACGGACATCCGCTGACCCATGCCGGGATCGGCGAGGAGGCAACGCGGTTGATCCGCTCCGAACTCACTGGCTAAAAGCGTCGTAACGTCGCGAGAAAGTTCGCGCACTCTGACATCGATGTCAGTGGCGATGGCGCTGGATGTCGGATTTCTGAGGCGCCCGGTAGGGGCTCCGAACAAGAATACCGCATGAAACCTTGACGAGAGGCCTAAGCTGAGCACTGGCATGGATCATGCTGAATGTTGGGGCACGGGACGCCCGACAACATCCCCAACCAGTCCGAGTCGTTCCGGGACGTGAAGCGCGAGTGTTTGGTGACACTCGCGTTTCGCATTTCTTGCCCGATCACTTCCAGCGCCAATCCACGGTCGTGTGCAGACCGCGGCTGTCGCCCTCGCCTTCGGCCTCGAGCGTCATGCGCAGCGCGCCGAGGCGCGAGATCACGTCCGTGATCGGACTGCCCGCGACCGGTACCTCGGGCATGATCGGGCGCACGCTGTCCCCGTAGACGGAGTGCGTCGGAAACCCGTCCACGATGGAGAACGTGCCCCCATGGGGCGAGCGCGGCTCGCGGCCGACGTAGGCGACGCCGAACTCGCGCAGCGCGTCCGCGGTCAGCGCGCCACCGCCGCCGAGGCCGCGCCACAGGACTTCGTAGTCGTCCATGATCTGACCGTGCTTGGCGAGCAGGACGATCTCGGCGACCCCCATGACCGTTTTGGCGAGGTAGCCCCCGGGGCCCGGATTGACGTTGATGACGGCCTGCGCGTCGTGCTCGGCGGCCGCGGACGGCGGGCCGGTGGGCGCCTTGGGCATGTCGCCCGCGAGGCACCGGTCGATGAGCCCCAGCAGCGTCGCGCGGTTGAACGCGACGACGAACACGTCGTCGACGGTCGCGTAGTGGATCGTGAGATCCCGGAACTCACGCGGCGACCCCGAACCCTCGCTGATCGTGACGACGGGGATGTCGCGATACGGCTCGCCTTGCCCCCAGGAGACCATGCCCGGCGCGGAATCACTCACCCAGCCGCGCAGCCCGGTCAGCAGCGCGGCGAGCCCGATGCGGCTGGCCACGTGCACCGCCGCATAGATCGGGAACGTGCTCAGCATCTCGAGGCCGGCCTCGAGGCGGCGCGGTTCGTCGAGGGCCGGCACGAGCCCCGTGATCAGCGCCATGTCCCACAGACCGCCGCGATCGGCGACGCCGAAGCTCACCCAGTCGCCGAGCCAATTGATGCCGATCTTGTCGCCGGGAATCACGCCCTTGGCGATGCCGTCGAGACTCCGGCGCAGCTTGGCGTCCTTGCCGATCGCGAGCGTCCACTGCATCCCCGGTCCGTCGTCGGGACCGAGCACCGTTTGCTGGCCGACCTCGGCCAAGATCCGGTCGTACTCGCTCACGTCGATCAGCGGCAACATGCGCGCGTCGACACTGAGCGCCTTGCCGTCCTCGCTGCGGTCGATGCGGGCCGCGATCGGGTCGATGAACGAGCGCCAGTAGCTCTGATAGGTCTGCCGGAAGCGGTCGTAGGCTTCGACTTCGGCGGGCGATGCGTTCTTGAGGCCGCGCTCGAGGTCTCGGATCGGCGCGAGCCGCGCCACGGTCCCGTACTCCGACATCGCGCCACCGGACTCGTTGAACGTGATCGGGGCGAGGTCGACGTGGCGCAGCTCTTCCTTGCGCACGTACTTCGCATCGACGAGCTCCTGGCCCGATTTGCTGCGCGTGCCGTCGACCCAGCCGCGCAACAGCGCCGCGTAATTGAGGGCGAGCAGGTCGGCCTGCGCGTCCATGCGCCGCGCCTGCAGGATCTTCATCTCGGGGCTGATCACGCGGGCGACGAACGCGTCGCCCATGAACACGAAGCCATGTTCGGACTCGCCGAGCCACGGGTACACGGTGCGCATGTAGCGAAAGTCGCCCTGTTCGGACAGGCGCGCCACGACGCCCTTGTGGGCGCGAATCAACTGCGTCAGCGCGCCGACGCTGTTCGAGATCGTGAGGACGTCGCCGTACTCCGCGCGATACTGGTTCACGGCCTGGTCCGTGGTGCTGAGCCGTTGAACCGTCACACCGTCGATGATCATCGATGCGGTCGCGATCTGGTCGTGGCGTCCGCGGGCGCGAGCCTCGAACACGCCCAGTGCTGCGACGAGCGCCTCGCGGTTCGCGATGCGGAAGATCACGGACACGTCGGTGCCCTCGCGCAGCAGCGGGTCGCTGACCACCACGGCGAGGTCCTTCACGGCGACGTGGCCGAGCTTCTCGGCGAGCCCGGTGCGCTCGAGCACCAACTGGTCCTCGTAGCGCGACATGAAGTGGCTCGCGCCACCGCGCTCCTCCAGCCACTGCGCCACCGGCGACAGCCAGCCGTCGAGCTCGGCGACGAGCTTCACGAGCGTGCGCAGATCGCCGAAGTGCAGATAGGCCATGTCCGCCGGGACATACGCGGCGAGCGGTTCGACGACCGGTTGGGCCCCAAGGTCCGTGATCATGCGCTCCCAGGGGTGTGCGGGCATCTCGATGCGCGTGATCTGGGCGATCGGCACCGTGCGCTGCGCGACGTCTTCGCCGCGCACGAGCAGCCCACGGTCGGCCTGCAGCGCTTCGTTGACCGAGGTCATTCCGCTGTAGAGTTCCATCATCTGCTGCATGTCCGAGCGGCGCTGCTGGCCGGCGAACCCCGGTTTCGCCGCTGTGGTTCCCGCGGCGAGGAACTGTGCGCGCTGATGGGCGTAGCCCGAAAAGCCGCTCCGCGAGCCGGAGAAGTGCGTCGCGGCGCTGGACCAGAACACCTCGTCGAGGCCGGCGGCGATGGGGACCTTCGGCGGCACGGACACCGTGATCGTCCCCATCGTGCCCGGCAGCCGTCGCTCGCCCCAGCTGCCGCTGTCGGTCTGCGTCCAGCGTACGGTGAACTGATTGGGTAGTGCCGCGCCGCGCACTCGGACGATGAGGCCGACCTTGCCGCGCTGCGGGTTCGACAGATCGGACCCGCTCCAGCCGAACGCCGCGGCGTGTTGGTCTCCCGCGTCGACGACCCAGCTCGTGCGCGTTCCGGCTGACGGCAGGCCGTCGGTTTCCAGCGGAATCGTCGCGATGACGTAGCCGTCGCGTTTTTCCCAGCGATCGACGGCGGCGGTCGAGGTCGGTCGAACTTGAGGCGCCAACGCCCCGGTTCGCCGCTTGAGGGTGGGCCCTGGATCTTCGTGAACGGGCTGAGCCGGCGCTACGACTGGCTCAACGTCGCCGGTCAGGTTTTCGTCGCCGCGCTTGTCCTTCTTGCCGCACGCGATCGCAAAGACGAAGAGGAGCAGGATGATGGGGCGGTTCATGTCAGTTCCTCATCGTGGCGCTTGAGCGCACCGCAAACGCCGCATACGATGGCGTCGGTTTCCGAATTCTGGAGTTGCACCATGTCTTTTATTCCGTACGTCGTCGAGCAAACCCACCGCGGTGAGCGTGGTTGGGACATCTTCAGCCGTCTGCTCAAGGACCGCATCGTCTTTTTGGGCACCCCGGTGACCGACGACGTGGCGAACAGCATCATCGCGCAGCTGCTGTTCCTCGAGTCCGAAGACCCCGAAAAGGGGATCGACCTGTACGTCAACTCGCCGGGCGGCAGCGTGACGGCGGGTCTCGCGATCTACGACACGATGCAGTACGTGCGCCCGGAGGTCTCCACGATCTGTCTGGGTCAGGCGGCGTCGATGGGGGCGCTGTTGCTGTCCGCGGGTCAGAAGGGCAAGCGCTTCGCGCTGCCGCACTCGCGGATCCTGATTCATCAGCCGCTGTTGCGCGGCGGGCTCGGTGGCCAGGCGACGGACATCGAGATCCAGGCGCGCGAGATCCTGCGTCTCAAGCAGAAGCTGCAGGAGATCCTGGGCAAAAACACCGGTCAGCCGGACGAGCGCGTCGAGCGCGACACCGACCGCGACTACTACATGAGTGCGGTGGAGGCGAAAGAGTACGGCCTCATCGACCACGTGATCGAGCAGCGCACTGCGTAGGGTGCTCGTCATCGCAGTGGCGGTGTTGCTGTCCGGCTGCGCCACCCCGACGGGCGTGCAGCCCGCGCGCACGCCGCGCCCCAGCGACTTCGGTCCCTGGTCGACGTCGGATCGCGCGCCGGTCGTCGCGTCAGCCATGCACACGGGCTCCGCGCCGATTGCCGCCGGCGCCAACGACGGCCTCATCGATTTCGTGTTTGCCGGCTATTCTCGCTACCTCACCCAGATCGACGGCCCACGCTGCGAGCACCGTCCCACGTGTTCGCATTATGCGTTCCTCGCCGTGAAGCGACATGGGTATCTCGTCGGCTCGTTCCTCACGATCGACCGCCTGCTGCGCGGTTCGCGCTCCTCAGCCCTGCGCGGGCTCGAGGTCTACAAGGTCGAAGACGGCGTGCGCTACTACTACGATCCCGTCGAGAACAACGACTTCTTCTTCTGAGCGACGGCGGCCGCTTCTTGCCTCTTCGAGCGCCTGAGCGATCATGGCTCGATGCTCGAAGACGACCGAGAGCTGCTCGATGGGTTTCGGCGCGGTGAACGCGCCGCGTTGGCGCGCGTGTACGAGGCCTACGTGGGCGAGCTCGAACTCGTTGCGCGGCGCGGCTTCGTCACGGGGATGCAGGCCGAGTTTCGAGTGCCCGGGGCGCCCTCCGAGGACGTGCGGGACATCGTGCAGGAGACGTTCGTGCGGGCGTTCGGGCCCAAGGCGCGCGACGGATACGACGGCTTGCGTCCGTATCGGCCGTACCTGCTGCGGATCCTGAAGAATCTGATGATCGACCGGGTGCGAAAGCAGAGTCGCGAGGTTGCCGAAGGCGAGGACGGGGTGGGCGACATCGACGCCGCGATCGATCGCAATGAAGCGCTGCGGCTCGATGCGCCGATGCTGCAGGATGAGGCGCTCCGCTGGAAGCGCTTGCGCGAGGCTTACGGGGAGTACGAAAAGGACCTCGACGCCGAGCAGCGCGAATTGGTGCGATTGCGATATGAAGAGGGCATGTCGCAGCGCGACGCGGCCGATGCGATGGGGGCGACACGACGGCGGGTGCGCACCGTGGAGGAGCGCATTCGGACGAGTCTTGCCGGCTTTCTGAAGCAGCGAAATCTGATGGAGTGATGTTTTTTCGGCCCAGTTTGAAGGCTTGGCCGTATGGGATGGCGATGGATGAACGCGAAGACACGGTAGGCCGCCTCCTCGAAGGCACGACGAACTTCTCCCGCGACGAGCGCGACGAGATCTTCGACGGCGTCTTTGCGGCCGTGCAAGCCGAGGAACCCTCGCCGGCGACCGCGCGGCCGGCGTGGATGCGGTGGCTCGCCTGGGCCGCGGTCATCTGCTTTGCCGTGGTGCCGGCCTCGATCTGGCTGAATCCTGGCGAGCCGTCATTCGTGGCGCGGGGCGCGGACGGCAACCTGCGGCTCGAGTGCTCGGGGGCCCGCGGTTGCTCGATCGGCGATGCGTTGACCTTCGATCTGTCGAACCCGCCGCGGCCGTGGTTTGCCGCCTTCGCGAGGAGCACCAACGGGACCGTGGTCTGGTACTTCCCCGAAGCCGACACGGCGAAGAGCGTCGGGGTGCAGGACGGCCTCTTGAGCCGCGCCGTCACGCTGGGGCCCGAGCACAGCGTCGGGGCGTGGACGGTGTACGCGGTGTTCAGCGACGGTCCACTCGATCGCCCGAGCATCCGCGCCGCGTTCAGCGCGGACGGCAAGCTCGATCGCCCGGATACGACGCTCATTAAGCGCACGTTGACGATCCGATGAGACGATCTCTGCTCGCCATCGCGATGCTAGGGCTGGTGGCGTTGTCCTCGCCGCCCGCGGACGCCAAGACCTACTCGGTCGTCGTCGGCCACAACGGCGTTCCGCCCGGCGTGGAAGGCCTGCGCGAACTGCAGTACGCCGACGATGACGCCGCGCGCTGGGCGGACTTCCTTGGGCGCCTGGGTCCGGTGCACCTGTTGACCGTGCTGGACGCGGACTCCCAACGCGCCCATCCGGGCCTCGCGGGCACTGCGCTGCCGCCGACCGCGGATCACCTGGCCCGCGCCGTGGCCTCGGTGCGCGCCGCGCTGCAGGCCGACGCGGCCGCTGGCAAGCAATCCCAGGTGTTCTTCGTGTACAGCGGCCACGGAGCTCATACGGCGAGCGGCGAACCGTTCCTGGCGCTGCACGGCGGCGAACTGCATCGCGACGCGTTGTACGCCCAGATCGCGGCGCTGCCCGCGCGTTACACCCACATCGTCGTCGACGCCTGTCATGCGGCGGCGATCGTCGGGGCGCGCGGCGGCTTCTTCGATGCCGAGCGCGAGGCCGAACACGTCGACACGACGCAGGTGCTCGACGAGCTTGCGCGACCGCCGGACCTCAGCGCCCATCCGCACGTCGGCGTGCTGTTGTCTGCCGCGGCCGGCGAGTCGTCCCACGAATGGTCGGAGATCCGAGCCGGTGTGTTTACGCACGAGGTGTTGAGCGCACTGATGGGACCGGCGGACATCAACGCCGATGGTGGCATCGAATACAGCGAAGTCGCGGCGTACGTCGCGGCGGCCAATCGCGAGGTCGACGATCCACGGGCCGTGCCGACGGTGGTCGCGCGACCGCCAGCCCTCAACGCCCGCGCACGACTCGTGGACGTCGCGGCGCTGGGGCCAGCTCTCACTGGCACGGCCACGCAGCTCGGGCGATTCAGCGTGGAGACGGGCACCAGCGTTCGCTACGCCGACGGCCATCTCGTGGGCGACTACCCGGTTCGCATTGCGCTCCCGCACGGGCGGTCGTACCTCCGGATCGCGGCGGGCGAGGCCGTGATCGAGGCCCCGAAGCAAGACGTGGCCGTTGCGTCGCTGTCCGCCGGCAGTCCCCGCGGTACACCGCGCGGCAGCGTGGACGCCGCGTTTCGGCGCGGCCTCTTCGCCGCGACCTACGGTCGCGACTACTACCGCGGCTACGTCGACGCCCACGGGCTGATCGGCGCGGAGATCGCGCCCGAACCGGTCGTTCAACCGGAGATCGTCTCGACCGCGGGTGCGCCTCGACGTCGCAGTGTGGTTCCGGCCGTCGTGCTCTGGTCGACAGCCGGAGCGGCGACGGCGGCCGGGATCGTCTCGACGCTGGCCGCGACGCGTGCCCGCCGCGACTTCCACGCCACCGACATCCAGCGCGAGGCGTTTGAAGCCGCCGACCGCTTTGACAAGAACCGCAACCGCGCGATCGCGTTTTACGGCATCGGGCTCGTCACCGCGGTGAGCGGCGCGTTGATCTTCCCGCGGCAGCGCGCGACCGTGTCCGTCGGATGGGGCAATGACCACGGGGCTTTCGTGTCGTTCTCGAACAGCTGGTGAAAGACGCCGGAGAACGGCAGGAGGATCGCCGTCGAGTTCGAGCGATGCTGGAGGGTCTAATGCGCGACGGCGGTCGCCGCTAGTCGTCCACGTACCGGCCACCGGCTTCCGGCTTCCGGTGGCCGGAAGCCGATCCCTGTCAGGTAACTCGGACGAGTCTTCCGGCTTCCGAAGCTTCGCAGGCTGGCGGACGCGGTCGCTCGGCGGTGCCGGGACCCGCTCCGCTCATTACTCGGCCACGAAACGCGGCCAGGGGCCGCGTCTCGTGGCCTCCTG
>JBFIHF010000264.1:0-9127 GCA_041601915.1 Bradymonadaceae bacterium | reverse complement strand
GTCTTCGAAGTCCGAATGCTGGATCTCAGCAAGCTTCGGGTGCGACCGGCCCATGGGCCGACGGCCGCGTCCTCGGTTTCGCCATCGTCAGTCTCCGCAGATGAAGTACGAAGACTCATCGAGTAGCTTGCACTGTCCTTCCTTCTTGCAGATCTGAGACTGCGCGCAGTGTCTGGCCTTCGTGGGGCGGCAGTACTGCGAGGGTGATGCAGCCGAGCAGTTCCCGGACTTCGTACAGCCCACGCTGTTGGCGCAATCGGCTTCGGATTTGATGCAACCCCCGTACACCCACTCGCCGCAGAGGCTCTCGTCGGCGTACTGGCACTTGTTGTACGAGTACCAGGACTTCACGTGCGCCTTACACCAGCCCGATTGCTTGCATGCGGGCTGACTTTGGCAGTACTTCGCGGTCTCGATGCACACCACATACCCGTCGAACGCGTGCGCGTCGCACCTATTCTTGGTCTTGCACTCCTCAGCGCAGTCGTAGCCAGGAGGGCGCACGCACTGGCGTTCGTGGATGATCCAACCGTCGCCACCACAACGCTCCCGGATCTCGGCGGGTCCGATACACTCGAACTCGTACGCGCTGCACGTGCCGGCCTCCTTACATGCCCTGGAGTTCTGACATTCAGCGTTCGTGCGGGCGCCGCAGAACAGCTCCAGGCTCGAGCATGCTCCGCGCTCGGCGCAGCCGGGCAGACCGGCGCATCCGTCGACGGAGAGCTCGCAGGATTCAGCGGTTCCGCTGCCGCACAGACCATATTGCACGCAGCCGACCGTCTCCGTGCATCGCGTTTCCGCATCGCGACTGCACGATATTAGTTCGTCACTCTCGTGCGCCGTCTTCAGCGCCGCGGCGTCGTCGCACGACGTTCGACAAACGCCACGCATCCAAGTGCAGGCCCCGTACTCCGTGCAGGCCTCTGAGCCCGAGCAGTCGTTTTTCCCGGTCAGGCACCGACCGTCTCGAAATGTGCACTCTCCGTGCATGCGACAGCGCACGGACTGCTGGCAGTCTGCGTCGCTCTTCGCGACACACGTGCTCCCTACCGACGCACACCGCCCGTTCTGGCTGCACAGGCGTTCGCAGGGGTTCTTCGGCGGCGACTGCTGCGCTGGAACGGAGAGTGGCCAGAAGGCAGCGACCACGACGGCGATGGCAACGCCGCGCACGATCATTCGACCGTTACGGACTTCGCGAGGTTGCGGGGCTGGTCGACGTCGGTGCCTTTGAAGTCGGCGATGTAGTACGCGATCAGCTGGACCGCGACCGCGGTCACCAGCGGCTGCACGAACTCGCTCATCGCCGGCACTTCAATCACGTGCTCGGCGAGCTGGCTCAATTGGGTGTCGCCCTTATCCACGATGGCGATGATGCGCCCGTCGCGGGCTTTGACCTCTTCGACGTTCGACAGCGTCTTCTCGTAGACGCTGGCGCGAGGGGCGATCACGACGATCGGCATCGCATCGTCGATCAACGCGATCGGGCCATGCTTCATCTCGCCGGCAGCGTAGCCTTCGGCGTGGATGTAGCTGATCTCCTTGAGCTTCAGTGCGCCTTCGAGCGCGATCGGGAACTGCGCGCCGCGGCCCAGGTACAGGAACGAGTGCGCGTGCGAGAACTGGTGCGCGATCGCGGAGTAGACGTCGAGGTTGTCGAGCACCGACTCCATCGCAGTCGGCACGGCGCGCAGCTCCTCGATGAGGCGGCGGCCCTGAGCTTCGTCGATCGTCCCGCGCCGGCGGCCCAGCCAGATCGCCAGCATCGCGACGGCCGCGAGTTGAGTGGTGAACGCTTTCGTCGATGCGACGCCGATCTCGGGCCCCGCGTGGGTGTAGAGCACGCCGTCGGACTCGCGCGCGATCGTCGATTCGATGACGTTGCAGATCGCCAGAGATTTCGCGCCGAGCTCGCCCGCCTGTCGCATCGCGGCGAGAGTGTCCGCGGTCTCGCCGGACTGGCTGATCGCGATACAGAGGGTGCGATCGTCGACGATCGGATCGCGATAGCGAAACTCGCTCGCGAGGTCGACCTCGACGGGTACGCGAGCGATCTGCTCGATGAGGTATTTGCCGACCATCGCGGAGTAGAAGCTCGTCCCACAGGCCACGAACGTGATCTTGGTCGCCGCCTGCAACCACGCGTCGTCGATATCGACCTCGCCGAGGTTGATATCGCCGCGCTCGAGGTCCACGCGACCGCGCAAGGTGTCTACGATGCGGGCCGGCTGCTCGAAGATCTCCTTGAGCATGAAGTGCTTGTAACCCTGCTTTTCTGCGCTGATCGGGTCCCAAGCGATGCGCTTGCTCACGCGGACGACCGGTTCACCGGCGCGGTCGAAGATCTCGGTCTTCTCGCGACGTAGGATCGCGGTGTCACCGTCCTCGAGGAAGATGAAGTCGCGCGTCTGGCCCAGCACCGCTGGCACGTCGGATGCCGCGAACGCGGCATCCCCTTCTCGGCCCAGCACCATCGGCGATGCGTTGCGGGCGACCACGAGATGGTCGGGGTTCTCGATGTCCATCACGACGAGCGCGTAGGACCCGTGGATCTGGCTCAGCGCCTTGCGAACCGCGGAATGCAGCGAGTCGGCGCCGTCGGCGAGCGCACGATCGATGAGATGGGCGACGACTTCGGTGTCGGTGGCGGACGTGAATGCACGCCCGTCCCCTGTCAGCACGTCGCGCAGCTGCATGTAGTTCTCGATGATGCCGTTGTGCGCGACCACGACCCGACCGGCGCGGTGCGGGTGGGCGTTGCGTTCGGTCGGACTGCCGTGCGTTGCCCAGCGGGTGTGGCCGATTCCAACGGGTCCATCGAACGGTTCGGCGGCAAAGGCCCGCTCGAGGTTGGCGAGCTTGCCCTCGGCGCGGACGATCTGCACGCCGTCGGGGGTCGCGATCGCGACGCCCGCCGAATCATAGCCCCGATACTCGAGCCGCCGCAGACCGGTCAGCAAGATCTCGCTGCACGATGTACTTCCGACTGTTCCAACGATTCCACACACAGGCACTCCTTCGATCCAATGACCTGCCAGCAACGACCCGTCGACGGCGTTCCATTCCGACCTACTGGGGGCCGAGGATCCGTGCCCCGATCCCCGTGAACCGCACGCCGACGCTAAACGAGTCGACCGTACCGTCCCCGTCGGCGTCGACGTCGATGTCTCCGGAGGCGAGCTGCAGGAACTGGCAGGCCTGGCGGTTGGACAAGAAGCGACATCCGGACACCGGATCGAACTCGCAGTTAGCTTCGTCGGTCGCGTCGATGTCGCACTTGTAGTCGTCGTCGGCGGCGTCGTACACGAACACGTTCTTGGCCAGGCAGGTACAGGTGTTCGCGGCCTCGTTCATCGAGCTGTAGAAGAGGTCGCGGTCCAGCGCCCCCGAGATCGTGCCGTTGTCCAGCGCGACCCCACCACCGGAGGCGAGGTCGGCGGGCGGCACGACGTCGGCCTCGATGCGCACGTTCTTCATCAGCATCTGGACCTGGTCCAACAGGCCGGGGAAGAACAGCTCGAGCGTGCCACCGCGTGCCACCATGTGGCCGTTGTTCACCGTGACATCTTCGAAGTTCCACTTCGGATTCTGCGCGACGTCGAAGCTCTCCGCGCGCAGGAAGAACGAGCCCATGCCGGCGAGGTTGTCGGCGAAGTCGAGGTCGTCATCCGCGCCGAGGAACACGCGGAAGTCCAGGTCGCCGTCAAACGTCTCATTGCCCCAGTTAGCGTACTCCAGCACGTAGGCCAGCTGTCCAGCCTGGACCGCTTCGTCGATGTTGGCGTTCACGTTCCCGCCGATCCCGCCGAGGATCGAGACGTACTGGCCGATCTTGTTGTCGATGACCCCGTCTCCCGTCAGGTCCCGGCAGCACGCATTGGTCTCGACGACCTCGATGAAGTTGAGGAACGTCCCGGCGCCGTACGCGCCCATCGGGCAGGTCGGATCGGTGGTGGGGTGCGCGCAGTTCTGTTGCGCCACATCGGGGAACTCCTGGACGTCGGCGGGCATGTCCGGGGCCAGGTCGGGGGTGGCGTCGGGTCCCACATCCAAGGGGTCCGGCACCGTCATGTCCGGCATCCCGGGCAGGTCCGCGACGTTGTTGACGCTCGCCGTGTCGGCGGCGTCGGGTCCGGCATCGGCAGGCGTCGAGGTGTCGTTGTTCTTTCCCGAACACGCCGTCACAGCGAACAGCGCACAAACAAGTAGCCATTTCTTCATCGTTTCTTACCGGCCGAGGGGTCCTTGAGCGGCGGAACTCTAGCGATTCAGCGCCCCTACCGCAAACACGGGGCGCGGCATGTTGCAGACCATTCTCGGTTTGTCCTCCAGAGGGTCCCCACGTAAGCTGACCGGAGGGTCAGCGGGGTCCTGACGTAGGGTTGAATGAGATGTCTGAGAACGACGAACTCGACGAATTGCTCGCCGCGATGGAACGCCGCGCCGAGCGACTCACCGTGTCCTCGGGCGGAGCTGCGGCCGCGCGTGCCACGGACTCGTTTGGTCGACTGCCGTCCGTGCTGTCTCGGACCGCCGCGACCCTGATCAAACCGGGCGATGCGATCGGCGAGAACTACGAGGTGGAGCGTGTGCTCGACGAACGGTCCGGCTCGACCGTCGTTCTGGTGCGCCACCGCTTCGTGGAACGCTTGTTCACGATCAAGCTACTGCCGACCGAGCTCGCCTCCAACAGTGAGCACGTGGCGCGTTTTCGGGATGAAGCACGCGCCACGTCGATGATCGGTCACGAGAACATCGTCTTCGTCACCGACTTCGGGCGCAGCAGTCGATTCGGGTTCTACTATGTGATGGAGTACCTCGACGGCGAGACGCTCCATGCACGGCTCAACCGCGCCGAGCGGCTCAGCGCGCAGGCCGCCCTCGAGATCGCGCTGTGCGCCGGTGGTGCACTCGCGGCGGTGCACGAACTCGGCATCGTTCATCGCGACGTCTGTCCTCGCAACCTGATGTCGCATCGCGGCGATGGCGAAGAAACCTGGAAGCTGCTCGATTTCGGATTGTCGTCCAAAGTCGTGCGCGCCGCGGACGCCATCGCCCTGTACGAAGACCCTCGCTATGTGGCGCCCGAGATCGCCGTCGGCGAGGACATCAGCGACCTATCCGACCAGTTTTCGCTGGCCGCCACTCTGTACCACGTGCTGTTCGGCTCCGCGCCGTGGCCCAACCGAACCTGGACGACCGCGACCCCCCAGTCCTGGACGGAACCGGAGACGACCGATGATCTGATTCGCGAGGTCGGCCCCTACCTGCGGCGGGTCCTCGTTCGCGCGATGGCCGCCGAGCCCAACGAACGATATCCCAACGTCGACGCGTTCGTCGCCGCGTTCCAACGCGCGTCCGGGCGGTCGCGCCGCGCCACGATCCCGCCCATCGACGTGGGCGAAGCGACACGCTCCCTCGCCGGCTATGAGGGCGCCGCGCTCGTCACGATTGGCACGACGTTCGACTCCGAGGTCAGCGAAGTGACGGTCGACGATCAGTTCGAGGCCGACGATCCGCCCTCGATCGAGATCTCGCTCGATATGCTGTCGAGCTCGCGGCCCAAGATCACGATCGCGTTCCAGAGCGCGGCGCGCCTGCGTCGGGAGTGGCGTCGAAACCTGATCGGGGGCGGCATCTTCGTCCCCACCGAGAAGGCCCTGGCCGCGGACACCCCCGTGGTGGTCGCGATCAAGTTTGCACCGAGCGGCGACGAGGCCGCGTTTGGGGCGCGTGTCGTGCAGTTCGTGGACGGGTCGCCCTGCGGACTCTCGATCCAGATCAACCCCGACCTCGTCGACGGGCTGCACCAGTTCCTCTTCGAACTGGATCTCGGGCTGTTGGAGCACCACGCGATGGTCACTCCGCTGCGCAAGCTCACGGAGGACGCCGACCTGACCTCCGACGAGGCGTTCCTGCTGTCGCGGTTGCCCGAGGCAACGACGGTCGGTCGCCTGCGGTCGATGTTCGCGAGTCTGCCGATGGACCTCGAAGACGTCGTGGCGCGACTCGTCGACAAAGGGTGGGTGAGTCTGGGTCAGACGGCGCGCGCGCGCATCGGCTCGCGCGGCGGAACGCCGCATGGCCTCGCGGCGGTCAAAGGCGAGAAGACCCAGCGCGAAGACTTTGTGCGTCAGGCCCTGCAACGCGCGGACTTCTTCCGGTCCCAGGGGAACTTCATGGCCGAGATCGAGACGCTCGAGCTCGCCAGCGGCCGGTACAACGAGCCGGAATTTCACTATCGCTGTGCGCTGTCGAAAGTGCAGTTCCTCAACGATATCCCCGGCGCCATCGAGGCGATGCGAAAGGCGGTCGAGTTCGCGCCCCAGACCCCGAAGTACACGAAGGCGCTCGCGGAGCTCGAACGACTCATCCGCCCGGGCTGAAGCGGAACGGGTAGCGCACGATCACCATCCCTGGATTATTGGGGGACCGCGGGAAGACCCACCGCCGGATCTTCGACGTGACGCAGCTCGAGACGGCCGCATTCTTCAACGATGACGCGTCCGAATCCGTCACTGCGGCGATCACGTCGCCAGTGGGCCCCACGGTGAACTTCACCATCAGTTCGCCGGTGATCGTCTTGTCCTTCTGAAGCTGTTGCTCGTAGCAGAACTTCAGCTCACGCCGGTGTTCGCGCACGATGCGCTGGATGATCTCACGGTCCAAGGCTCCGATGAGCGACGGCGTGCCCGCGATGACGCGCGGCGGCAGCTTCGTCTCCTTATCCCACCCGTCGATGCCGGTGCCCGAACCGGTGCCGCACTTCGTCCCGCGACAGCCCCGCTCCACTCCGGACAGCCCCGACGTGTCGACGATGTGGCGCCCCAGCGAATCGCCATCGCGCCCTCCACCGCCTCGGCCCGCATCGCTGACCCCCATGCCGAAGATCCCCTTCGAGTTCCCCGGATCCGCGCCATCGAGGTTCCCCAGCGCGTGCAGGGCGTCGCTGCCTACGGAGACATCGTGGTTTGCGAACAGTGAGCCGACGGATGACGCGATCCCGGCGTCCATTGCGATCTCGAGATTTCGCGCCCGGGCGATCTCGAGGTCCTCGTTGTTCTTGGGGCCCTCGATCGCGATGCGTTTGTCCGTGGCGACCTCGGCGGGGTCGCCCGCCTCGCCCTCTTCGCCGGCGTGCTTCGCGGTCTCGACGGCGGCTGCGTCGTCGTCTTCCCAGCCCGGCGCCTCGGGAGGTTTCTCCTCCTGGAACTCCGTCAGCGCGGCCTGAACGAATCGATCTTGGGCGTTGTACCCGTCCAAATCGAGCGCCCCCGCCGCATCCGGCATCATCATCGCGAAGATGAGGAACGCCGCGTGCGCGGCGCCGCTACTGCCGATGTACGGCACCGTCTGCCGGTCGAATCGTCCGATGTAGGGCGACGATTCGTCGTCCTCGACGGGCGTCTCGACGGAATCATCGAGCAGCACGGCCTGAGGAACCCACACGCCGGCAGGGTCGTAGTGACCGAGCTCCACCTGCCAGACCCCATCGTCGTCGACCCAACCCCAGCCCGGGTGCCACGCGCCGTCTTCATCCATCCAGCGCGGATGCCAGCACCCCGCCTCGTCGAAATCGCCAACTGTCACCATGGGCTCGTTGCCTTCGTTCATCATGACCTCCGCGTGTGTCGTTCACTGCCGTCCGACACCGCATTCGCGCCAAAGGTTCCCAAATTTTCTCGTCCAAGAATTCGGGGAACAATCGCCGCAAACCGTTGTCCAACGGGCCCTTTCGCGAGGCGCTTCGCGCCTCGCGGCGGGCCGGTAGGAGCGTGGGGCCGCTTCGCGGCCTCACGCAGGTGGAGAGCGTGGGGCGCTTCGCGCCCTCACGCAGGTGGCGAGCGCCTGGCGCTTCGCGCCGGCGCAGGTGGCGAGCGATGGGCTTCGCCCATCGCAGGGGGTGGGGTGGGCTTCGCCCACGGAAGGAATTGGTTGCGGCGGAACAATTGCGGCGAGCCGTTGTCCAATCGGTATGGACACAACGATCGACCCGACGACGATTCGCTCGCACGCGACGAGTGGAGTGCTGCATGGGCTCTTCTTGGCGCTCGCCTTCATGACCCCCGTGACGCTGGTATTGGACGCCCCACCGGAGTGGGCGGCCGCTGAACGCGTCGCGACATTCGACGCGCGAGAAGTCGTCGTGCAGACGCGCGCGCCTGAGCCGCGCACGATCGACGAGTTCATCGAACACGGGCAGGGCGGCGTGCCGGCGCGGGGCGAGGGCGACCACGATGGCGCACGCGCGGGACTGAAGGTCCGATCCGAGCCCCCCGAGCCGACCCGCAAGCTGGCGGCCGACCCGGCCCTCGGGTTCGTCGAGGAGATGGGCGGGCTGTTGGCGGGCTTCGCCGATGAAACCGTCGGCCCGGACACGGTCATGGCGCTGGGCGCACTGGACGACGGCGGCGGCGGCAACTCGTTCGGCGGGCTCGGGTTTGGAATGGCGGGCCGCGGCGCGAGCTGCGGCCGAGTCTGGGAGACCTCCAACCGTGGTGTGCGCGTCGTCAAACACGAGGGTTGCAAAGGCATCGGGCTCGGTGCGATCGGGATGGCGGGCTCCGCCGAATGGGGACGCGGGCGCGACCACGAGCCGGATCTGGGCGACAAGAAAGACATCGCCGTGACCCCGACCGTTCTCACCCGTGGAGCCGTCGGCTGCACCACCGACACCGCCTGCCCGTGGAAGGAGATCGTCGGCAAGGTCATCGCCCGCCACAAACGCGAGCTCGAATACTGCTACGACCGCTCACTCAATCGCCAACGGCACGCCTTCTCCGCCGACATCGACGTCTCTTTCACGATCCCCCCCGCCGGCGGCCTCGCCACGATCAGCGCCCCCTCCACCGGCATCACCGACTTCGACACCTGCATCCACTCCCGCCTCTCCCGCTGGATCTTCCCCGAAACCGGCCTCCACATCCGCGCCCTCTACCCCTTCCGCTTCGCGGTCCCTTCGTGAGGCGCTTCGCGCCACACGGCGGGACGGTGCGAGCTTGCAGGCGCTTCGCGCCTGCGCGCAGGTGGAGAGCGTGGGGCGCTTCGCGCCCGCACGCAGGTGGCGAGCGGAGGGCTTCGCCCTCCGCAGGTCGCGAGCGAGGGGCTTCGCCCCTCGCAGGGT
>JBFIHF010000263.1:0-9235 GCA_041601915.1 Bradymonadaceae bacterium | reverse complement strand
GCGAACACGTGAATCGCGTCGGGATCATCGGGCGATCAAACGCCGTGAGCATCTGATAGGGCGACCAGACGACGTCTTCGGCGTGGACGATCGTGTCGGGATTGCTCGACAGCGCGACGATCGCCAGCACGCCGATCAGGGGAGATCCCACGCCCGCCGCGCACACAAGAAACCGAGGCCGATCCCTAGGAAACAGGCCAACAAGATGAAGTTGGCGAAGAAGCCCAGGTGGAACACGTTGCGGGCCAACCAGCGGATCAACGCGAGTTCGACCAGCAGCGTCAGACCGGCCATCGCCGCCACACGCACGCGTGCGTCGCTGGCCCGTAGCTCGAAAAGCTTTGCCATCAGGGTACCTATAGCGCGTGGTTTGGCCCGATCACCGTGTACCAGCCGGCGAATCGGGAACAGGGCAGGGTGGGGAGGACGGTCGCGGTTCTGCGAACGCGCCATCTTGACATCCGCTCCGGCGTTCCTTATGTTCCCGCCCGCTCGACGGTCCTAGGAAAGTCGAGTCCACCTGATGACCCTCATCACCTCGATGGGAGCCAACAGCTGGGGCGCAAGCCAACAGTTTCGCTGAGTTTGCGAAAGTGGGTTACGACCCGCTTTTTTTGTTTGTTTCACGGATCAGATGAGTCGACGTCGAAAGAAATCCAGCTCCGACGAAGAGCGTGCACCGGCCCCCAAACCCTTGACTGATGCGGTCATTCGCAACATTGGGGCGTGGGCGGACGAGGCGTGCGACGGGTTTGGGTTGGTCGTGTTCGAAGTCGAAATTCAGCATCCGTGGGTGATCCAGATTTTTGTGGACCGCCCGGACGCGACGCCCGGTAAAGGCGTCACGATCGATGAATGTGCCAGAGTCAGCCGATACGTCGAGGCGCTCCTCGACGTGGATGTCAGCGTCTGGCCGAACTACACGCTCGAAGTCTCGAGCCCCGGAATCGAGCGAAAGCTCACGAAACCGCGGCACTTCGAACTGAGCATCGGACGCCAAGTACGCGTCGTGGTGCATCAGCCGATCGAGACCCGAAACGTGTTCGAAGGTGTGCTGGTCGCGTTCGACGAGAACGTAGCCAGCGTAGAGTGCGCAGCCGACGATGTGGTGGCCATTGAGTGGTCCAACATCGCTAAAGCCAGATTGATCCATGATTTCGCGGAGTAGTGACGGATGAACCTCAATCACGTCATCGACCAGGTCGGAAAAGACAAGGGGATCGAACGCTCGATCCTCGTTGAAACCCTCGAAGCGGCCATCCTCACCGCCGCGCGCCGAACATACGGCGTGCAGCGGGAGATTGAAGCCCAGTACAACGAGGAGTCCGGCGAAGTAGAACTGTTCCAGATCGTCATCGTCACCGATGACGTCGAGAACGAGTTCAAGGAAGTGTCCCTCGAAGACGTCGAGGCCGCCGGATTCGCGGCCGAGCCCGGCGACGAACTGCTGTTTCAGATCTTTTATCGCGAGGAAGATCGCGAAAAGGCGAAGGCGCAGGACGAGCGATACGGCCAACTCATGCAGCTCGACTCCTACAACTCCACGTTCGGCCGCATCGCCGCGCAGACGGCCAAACAGGTCATCATTCAGCGCGTGCGCGAGGCCGAACGAGACATCGTCTACAACGAGTTCAAGGACCGGCTCGGCGAGATGGTCACGGGCATGGTGCGCCGCTTCGAAAAGGGCGACATCATCATCGACCTCGGACGCACCGACGCGATCCTGATGCGCCGCGATCAGACCCCGCGAGAAAGCTATCGCCCCGGCGATCGCGTGCAAGCGATGATCAAAGAAGTGCGACGCTCCAGCCGCGATCCGCAGATCGTGCTGACTCGCGCCGATCCGCAGATTCTGTTCCGTCTCTTCGAGCAGGAAGTTCCCGAGATCTACGAGGGCATCGTGCGCATCGTCGCCGTGGCTCGAGAAGCCGGTGTGCGCTCGAAGGTCGCCGTATACAGCCGCGACAGCGACGTCGACCCCGTCGGCGCGTGTGTCGGGATGCGCGGTTCGCGCGTTCAGGCCGTCGTGCAGGAGTTGCGCGGCGAGAAGATCGACATCGTCCCGTACATCGAGGACCCCGCGCGTTTCGTCTGCAACGCGATCAGCCCCGCCGAAGTGGCGAAGGTGCTGATCGACGAGACGAACATGACGATGGAACTCATCGTCCCCGACGACCAGCTCAGCCTCGCGATTGGCCGTGGCGGACAGAACGTCCGGCTCGCCGCTCAGTTGTCCGGTTGGAACCTCGACATCATCAGTGAGACGCGTCTGCGGAACATGATGACCGAGGCTCGGAACAACCTGCTCGAGTTCGAGGGCGTCACCGAAGAGATGATCGATACGCTCTTCTCGTTGGGCTACAACAAGCTGGAGCACATCGCCGAAGCGGAGCCGCCCGAGATCGCACAGATCCCGGGCTACACGATGGAAGCGGCGAATCGCATCATCGCCGCGGCCACCGACATCCTCGCGCGTCCGACGCACAAGACCGAAGAGGACATGTCCCCCGAGGAGCTCGAGCGCAAGAACCTGCAAATGGTTCGTGGCATCGGTGCCAAGGTCGCCAAGACCCTGCACGACGCCGGCTACATCACGTACCGCCACATTGCCTACCTCAGCCAGGACGACACCGATTCGATGGCCGAAGCGGCCGGGATCCCGTCCAAGAAGGGTCGGCAGCTGTGGCACGCGGCACGTGATCACGTGATGCGCGAAGAGGGGCTCGATGACGACGCGTTCGAGCTGAAGCGCGAAGCGTGGGTGCGCAAAGAGTCGGGCGAAGACGAGCCGGTCGAGCCCGCTCGGGTGCTGTCGATTCCCGACGACCCCGCCGCTGCCGCCATCGCGTTGGGCGTTGCGCCCGCCGCCGATGACGACGACGACGAGGATGAAGAGCCGCTGGTCCCGGCGGTCGTGCTCTCGAAGCCGACCGACCCGCCGGCCGGTGAGGAGGAGTGATTTGGAAGCAGACAGCGAATCCACACGGACCTGCGTGGGATGTGGTACCACGGGACCCCCGGAGCGCTTCGAGCGTTTCGTGTGGGCACCCGAGACCGGTCTCATCCACGACCTGCGCCGCAAGGCGCCCGGTCGGGGCGCGCACGTTCATGCGGATCCCGTCTGCCTGACGCAAGCCGCGAAGTCGGGCTTCAACCGCAGCTTCAAGGCGTCGGTCGACGCCGGTGAGCCCGAGCAGTTCGTCGAACAAGTGCGAACGGCGATCCAGATTCGGTTTGTCGAGACGATGCGTCTCGCCGCTCGGAGCCACGCTGCAGGTGTGGGTTCGCGCGGGGTCGATGCGCAGTTGAAATCGAACACCGCGGTTGCGTTGTTCATTGCGCAAGATGCGGGAGAGGCGACGCGCAAGAAGTACGTCTCCAACGCGGAACGAAAGAATCTCCATATCGTACGGGCCTTTGATGGACTGACGATGGGAGCGTGGAGCGGCCGAGGATTCGTGGCCGTGATTACGATGAGTGGGCGTCTCGCAGTGAGCGCTCTGCAAGACGTTGAAAGCCTCGGACGACTAGGTTGTATCGAGGGTTGAAGCGGGCAGCGAAGCCTAGTATTGAAGCTTCGCTGACCCGGTGGAAAGCGGAACGCCCAGCGGGCGTATAGATGGAGCAAAGATGGCGCAACTCAGGGTATACGAGCTGGCCAAAGAACTCGGACTGCATAAGCACGAGTTGGTCACCAAGATTAACGGCCTCGGCCTGGGCATCACGGTGAACAACCCGATGACGTACCTCTCCCCGCGAGAGGTCGACGAGATTCGGTCTGCCTTTAACAAGGGCGAGAAGAAGCCCGCGGCTAAAGCGGAGACGCCGAAGGTACGCAAACGCAAGTCCGCTGCGAAGTCTGACGACACGCCGAAGAAGGCTGCCGCCGACGACGCAACGCCCGTTGCGCCGATTCGCCGTAGGCGAAAAGTGACCGTCGACGAAGAAGGCGACGAGCACGAGACCGTCTCCCGTGTCGTCGCGCCGCTCGCCGGAGAGGAGCCCCGCGTCGTCGCCAAGCCCGTGGTTGCGCCACCCAAAGTGGTCGAGCCCGAGCCGCAACCGGAGGCCGTCGCGCCCGTCGAGGCCCCCGCTGTCGCGGAGGTTGTCGCCGAGCCCGCCGAGCCCGCCGTCGAGGCCCCCGAAGAGGTCGTCGTCGTGGAACAAGCGCCTGAAGTCGAGGGCGAAGCGCCGGTCGCTGATGCGCCGGCCGCAGACGACGCGCCGGCTGCGGAAGCCGACGCCGCGACCGCGGACGACGCGACGCCCGATGCCGGACCGCCGGTTGCGGCCGCCAAGCCTTCGGGCGCACGGCCCAGTGGCGCGCAAGTGCTCGGTACGATCAATCAGAGCGTGATTCGCGATCGACTCGCCGCCGAAGGCAAGGACTTCTCTCCGGGACCCAAGCACCGCACTCGCGGCGTCGAGCAGCCCGGCCGCAACGCTGGCCGCGGCGCCAAGACGCGCACCACCCGGACCGTCGTGGAAGGTCGCGACCTCTATGATCCGAAGTCGCGCCGCAAGCAGCGCAATCGTACGCAGCAGAACAAGCGTCCGATGAAGACCGAGATCACGCAGGCCGCCGAGCACAAGCGGAACATCCGCATCGAAGATGCCATCACGGTCGGCGACCTCGCCCACCAGATGGGGATCAAGGCCGGACAGGTCGCGATGAGCCTCATCCAAAGCGGTATGATGGCCAACGTGAACACGATGCTGGACTTCGACACGGCGGCGATTGTCGCCGAAGAGTTCGGCTACACGATTGAGAACGTCGCGTTCGACATCGAGCAGTTCTACGACACGGAGCTCGACGCCGAGGACACGCGCGTGACGCGCTCACCCGTCGTCACCGTGATGGGTCATGTCGATCACGGTAAGACGTCGCTGCTCGACGCGATCCGCAAATCCGAAGTCGCCGAGAGCGAGGCCGGAGGCATTACTCAGCACATCGGCGCCTACCAGGTCGAGGCGGGCGGAGGGAAGATTACGTTCCTCGATACGCCCGGCCACGAGGCGTTCACCGCGCTTCGAGCGCGGGGCGCGAAAGCGACCGATATCGTCGTGCTCGTCGTCGCAGCGGACGACGGCGTGATGCCGCAGACGGTCGAGGCGATCAACCACTCCCGCGCAGCGGGCGTGCCGATCATCGTCGCCGTGAACAAGATCGATAAAGAGGCGGCGAACTCCGATCGCGTGAAGCAAGCGCTCACGGAGTACGAGCTGATCCCCGAAGAGTGGGGCGGCTCGACTCAGTTTGTGAACGTCTCCGCCCTCACCGGTCAAGGCGTCGATGAGCTCGTGGAGCAGATCAATCTGCTCGCCGAGGTCGAAGAGTTGAAGGCGAATCCGGACCGCGATGCGCAGGGAATCGTCATTGAAGCCCAACTCGACATCGGTCGAGGACCGCTCGCCACCGTGCTCGTACAGCGCGGTACGCTGCGCCCCGGAGATATGGTCGTCAGCGGCCAGTTCTACGGCCGTGTTCGAACGATGTCGGACTGGAAGGGCTCCCTGGTGATGGCGGCCGGGCCCAGCATGCCGATCGAAATCACAGGTATCGGCGGTGTTCCGTCGGCCGGTGAGCCGTTCTTCGTCGTGACCGAAGAGCGGGATGCCAAGCGCATCACGCAGAACGTCATCGACCAGAAGCGCAAAGAGGAGATGGCCTCGCGTTCGAAGGAGTCCGCGGTCAGCCTCGAAGACCTCTCCGCGATGATTCGCGAAGGGCAAATCAAGGACCTCAAGCTCATCCTCAAGGGTGATGTTCAAGGATCACTCGAGGCTCTGCGCGATGCGTTTGCCAAGCTGGGCAACGCCGAAGTGCAGGTCAAAGTCATCCACTCCGCGGTGGGTGGGATCACGTACAACGACGTCAACCTCGCCGCATCGTCGGAGAAGGGCGCTGTGGTCATCGGCTTCAACGTGCGCCCGGATTCGAGCGCCGTCGAGACCGCCGAGAAGTACGGCGTTCAGATCCTCACCTACAACATCATCTACGACGCGATTGAACAGATTCGGTCGCTCCTCGAAGGGATGTTGGCCCCGGTCGTCCAGGAAGAGTCGGTCGGCCGCGCCGAGGTCCGAGAGATCTTCGCTGCCCCGAAAGTCGGCACCATCGCGGGCTGCATGGTCACCGATGGCGTCATCAATCGGAACGCTCACTGTCGCCTCTTGCGCGATGGCCGGATCGTGTACGACTCGACGATCGGAACGCTGCGCCGCTTCAAGGATGACGTCAAAGAGGTCAAAAACGGCTTCGAGTGCGGTCTGACGATCGACAACTTCAACGACATCAAAGTCGGTGATGAAGTCGAGGCGTACCGGTACAAAGAAGTCGCCGCGACGCTCGACTGATGGGACGCCGGGCCACACCACGTATCGAGCGAGTCAGTCAGCAAGTGCGAGAGCTTCTCTCGTCCTTGCTGCTGTTCGACGTGGCGGACCCACGTCTGAAGGACGTCCAGATCACCGGGGTCGAGGTCGCCAGCGATCTCAAGTACGCCGACGTCTTCTACATCATGATCGACGAGGTCAATCCGGAGCCGGATGAGCCGGTGCGCATCGCCCTGGCGAAGAGCGCCGGGTATCTGCGCAAGATGCTCGGTGACCGAATGACGACGCAGTACACCCCCGAACTGCGCTTTCACTACGATGAGTCGATTGAGCGTGGCCGACGGATGGAGGCGCTGCTCGACGACATTCGACCGGATTCAGAGGAATGACCGCGCAGGCAGACTTCGCGAAGCTCGCAGACCTCGTGGACCGCTCGGAAACGTTTGTCGTCGCCGCACACCACAACCCGGACGGCGATGCCGTGGGTTCGAGCCTCGCGATGGGCTTGCTGCTCGAGTCGCTGGGCAAGCGGGTCGTCGTCTACAATCGCGACGAGATTCCCTACAACTTCCGCTTCTTGCCGGGTGGGCACCTCTGGACCCGCGCGGCGGACGCTCTCGCGCGCCCCGACGTGACGGTCCTTCTCGACTGCGGGGAGCCCGGCCGGGTGGGGGACAAGTTTCCCGCAATCGGCTGGGGGGCCGACGTGGTCGTCATCGATCACCACAAGACCTACGATCCCAACTTCGCGACGCTCTATGTCCGCGATGTCTCGGCCGCCGCGACCGGTGAAATCCTGTACGACTTTGCGCAGCACCTCGGCGTCAGCGCCCCGGGTTTCGCCGAGAATGTCTACTGCTGCCTGATGACGGATACGGGGAGTTTTCGGTACTCGAACACCTCGAAGCGCACCTTCACGATCGCCGGCGAGTTGGTGGCCGCGGGCGTCGACCCGTGGCACATGACCAGCAACATCTATGAGAGTCAGCCGATCGAGCGCCTCGCGCTGCTGGCTCGGGTGCTCGAAACCCTGAGCCTCAGCCCAGATGGGCGGCTTGCGTTCTTGCGCGTCGAGCTCGGGATGCTCACCGACACCGGGGCGACCTCGGAGATGATCGACGGCTTCATCAACTACGCGCGCTCCATTCGAGGGGTCGAGGTCGCGACGCAGCTCAAGCAGATCTCAGCAGACACGTGGAGCGTCTCGTTTCGCTCCCGCGGGTTGGTCGACGTGGCTCAGCTCGCCGGCAAGTTTGGTGGCGGCGGGCACTACAATGCCGCCGGTTGCCAGATGACAGGGGCGCTCGATGACCTGGAGCGGCAGTTGAGCGACGCCCTGACCGAGATGCTCGACGCTTAGGTGCAGATGAACGGATTTCTACTCATCGACAAACCGGCGGGGATCACGAGCATGGACGTCATTCGGCGCCTGCGGAAGGTGCTGAATACCCGCAAACTCGGCCACACCGGCACCCTGGATCCGGCGGCGACGGGCCTGTTGCCGATCACGATTGGCAGCTGCACGAAGCTGGCGAAGTTCCTGACGCTGGAGCCCAAGGTCTACAGCTTCGAGGTCGTGTTTGGGACGTTGACGGAGACCGCGGACAACGAGGGCGCGGTCGTCGAGACGGGCCGATCCGACATCACCGAAGACGAGCTTCGCGCCGCACTGCCGCAGTTTGTCGGCGAGATCGAGCAGCGGCCACCGCGGTACTCGGCGGTCAAGGTCGATGGACGGCGGGCCTATGAGCTCGCGCGCGCTGGCGTCGAGTTCGAACTTCCGGCCCGCACGATTCGCATCGATCAGCTCGAGTTACTTCAGCTGCACGAGGGCGTGGCGAGCATGCGTGTGACCTGCGGATCGGGGACCTACGTGCGGTCATTGGCCGTCGATCTGGCGGCGCTGCTGGGGACGGTCGCCCATGCGCGCCTCATCCGACGCGCGCGGGTCGGTGCGTGGCAGATCGACGAGGCGTGCGCGCTCGATGACGCCACACTGGACGATATCCAGACCCCGTTGCGGATGATGGAGAGTCTGACGCCGCTGGAACTGGAGGCCGATGAAGTCGCGGCGGTGCGACAGGGCAAAGCGCTGAACCGCGAGGCCCCGGATGGATTCGCGGCACTCGTGCACTCCGGCGAACTCATCGCCGTCGCCGAGGTGCTGGACGGTCGCGTACAGCCACGTCGCGTGCTCACCGACGACGACTGAGCCGACGTGGGGCCCGCTGCGCCTCCCGATGCGGATCTCGGGGCGGCTATCGAGAAGGTGCGGCGTGCGCTATGACGTCGTGAACCGATTCAGAGACCGCCGATGCTGGAACTGATAAGTAGTCCCGAAGCTTGGCTCAGCCTGGCCACCCTCACGGGAATGGAGATCATTCTCGGCATCGACAACATCGTGTTCATCACGATCCTGTGCGGCCGCCTGCCGCCCGAATACGAACACGCCGGCCGGCGCGTGGGCATTGGCATCGCGCTCGTCTCGCGCCTCTTGCTGCTGTTCGCGATCAGCTGGGTCGTCCATCTCGTCACGCCGATCGGGGACGTGTTGGGGCTGTTCACGATCCCGTTTTCGGGCCGTGAGGTGATCCTCCTCGGGGGCGGCATTTTCCTGATTGGAAAGGCGACCCATGAGATCTACGAGAACGTCGAACATCCCGAAGAACACGCTGACCCGAACATTGACGATGACGACGATGCGCGGAAAGCCGACGTTCGTAAGCAGATAATCTCCATTCTGCTACAGGTGCTGGTGCTCGACGTGGTGTTCTCGCTGGACTCCGTGATCACCGCCGTCGGCATGGTCGACGAGATCGAGATCATGGCCGCGGCCATGATCATCGCCGTCGGCGTGATGATCGCGTTCGCAACACCGGTCGGTGATTTTGTTCAGAAG
>JBFIHF010000262.1:0-9241 GCA_041601915.1 Bradymonadaceae bacterium | reverse complement strand
GACCTCGAACGGCGAGGCGTTGCGCCGAAGCGCATCGTCGCCGAGTCCCAACGGTCCGGCGTCATGAGCCGATTCACCTCCTACCTCGTCTTGGAGAACGCCGCCGCGTTCCAGACCCACGGCATCGAGCGCAGAAAGCACGCTCAGCGGACCACCGCGCCACAGATCCGGATGAGCGCCGTTACGGTCATGGGGAGCCTCGACAAGGAGATCATTCGACGCGTCATCCGAGACCGACGTCCGCAGGTCCGAACCTGCTATGAAGCAGCCTTGCGGCGCAACGCGCATGCTAGCGGCACGGTCTCGGTCGCGTTCCGTGTCGAGAACGGCCGCGTGACGTCCGCGCGAGTCGAGCGAGACGCGATCAACGACGCCGAGATGCAGGACTGTCTGCTCGACGTCATTCGCACGCTGGCGTTCCCGACCGTGCCCCACGGTGGCCTCGTCACGATCCACTACCCGTTCACCTTTCAGCCGTCGAAACCGGTGGACGGCGAGGCGTCGCCCGCTTCGGACGTCGAGGCGGCGCTCGCGGTCGGCAACCTCGAACTGGCGAGGACCCTGCTCAGTCAGCAGCTCGATCCCCTCGCCGAGATGCGGAGTCGCGCCGCAGCGGATCTGCGGATGAAGGCGTTTTCGTCGGCGAGCGTGCGTGCCGCGTTCCCGCAGGCGTTTGCGGCGGCTGCGATGCTGCGGTTGAGCCATCCGCACGCGCCGCCCGGGTTGCATGCCGCGCTGCTGGAGCACCTGTTGAAGCCGGGCTCTCTCGCGGAGCTCGCGAAACTGCCGCCGCCTCCGCCGCGCGATCTGCGTTACGTGCTGTCGCGGGCCGCGAACGTGCTCGCGGTCGAGGAGCTCCGCAGTCTCGGTCAGCTCTGGTTGGCGGGTCTTACGCCACCGCAGGTCGTCGACGCGCTCGTGGGTTCGCCGCGCCTCGAAACCCTCTTCGTTTCGCAGCTCGCCCAGGCCCTCGCGGACACCGCTGCGCCCGATGACGCGCTGATCGCCGCGCTCTCCGAGGCCGCGCGTCGTAGTGGTCAGCCTCAGGCCGCGACCGCGGTGGTGATCCGGCGGTGTGCCGTCGACGAGGCCGACGTGCAGTGCATCCGGTGGTTACGTGGCCTAGACGGGGAGGCGGCGGCCCAGTTGCTCGCCTGGCACTTGCGCCACCGCGTCAGAACTCTCGAACACGCACGTCGGACCCAACCGGGGGACAGCGCGGTGTTGACCGAGTTGTCCGGCTACTACGCCGACAGCGGCCAGCAAGACCGCGCTGCGTCGACGCGCTCTGAGGTCGCGGAGTTTGATCCGATTGCGGCGGGGCCGTGAGCATCTATCCGCGCCTGAGGGTTTGAATCTCGCCGCGCGCGCGGGTACTGTCCGCGCGATTCTCGCGAGGTGCTTAGTGAATAGTCGTGTCGCCATCTTGATGTCGCTTCTGATCGGTGCCGCAGCCTGCGGCAAGGACAACTCTGGGACCGATATCCCGTGCACCGACCAGGAGTACTGGGATCAGGTCAACTCGGAGTGTGTCCCGCGGTTTCGATCGTCGACGAACTCCGGGAACAATGACGTCGATCTGCCGCCGGACATGCCGGAGCCGGACATGGGCGCCACCAACAACAGCACGAACAACACCCCATCGAACATCGTCGACCCGAGCTGCGACGCCGACAACGACGGCGTGACGAGCATCGCGTGTGGCGGCCTCGACTGCGATGACGGCGACCCACTGCGCTCGCCGGACAACCCCGAGTTTTGCGACGCGCTCGACAACGACTGCGACGAATTCGTGAACGAAGGGCTGAACTGCACGTTCTATGCGCACTCCGGCACGGCACTGTTCGCGATCGACCCGTTCGCGAAGACACTGACGGAGCTCGGTGCTGACCTGCCGAACCTGCAGGACATCGATACCCATCCCAACGGCACGCTGCTGGGCGTCACGTTTGACGGGCTGTTTCAGTACGACGACCTGCGCGACTACTGGTTCCAGGTCGGTGACTTCGGCAACAACGGCCCCAGCGACCCCAACGGCATGGCGATCGACTCGTCGGGTCGCACGTTCGTCACCTCGCAGGACGAGATCTACGAGGTCGACATCATCGACGGCGCGGCGTCGCTGCTCGGCAATCTGGGCGGCGAGTACTACTCCAGCGGCGATTGCGTCGTGAACAAGCGCGACTCGTTGTACATGACGTCCAAACATGACATGGCGACGGATTGGCTGTTGCTCGTGGACCGCAATAACGGCAGCGCGCAGGAAGTCGGGCCGATCGGCTTCAAGCGCGTGTTCGCGCTCACGGCGGCGTGGGGCACGCTCTACGGACTCACCGACGACGGCGGCCAGCTCATCGAGATCGACACGATCACCGGGCAGGGCACGCTGATCCACGAGTTCCAGGGCAAGCGATTCTTCGGTGCTGCCAGCACGCCTTCCCGATGAGATACGCGATGCGTCAACTGCCGATGTTCCTCGCCGCCTGCGCCTTGGCCCTGTGTGCCTGCGACAAAGGCGACGGCCCCGACGGTCCCGTCGAGTTTCACGTCAGTCTGACCGAGCGTAGCGGCGATGAGGCGAGTCCGCTCGCGGATGGTAGCTCACTCGAGATCGCGCCCGCGGAGGACCGCGAGGCGCTCCTCGTCATCCTCAAAGGCATTCCGTCGCCTCCGGCCGACGAACCCCTGAAGTTTGCGCTCGTGAAGTCGGTCGACGCCCCGATCTACGCCGACGTCGACCCCGAGGACGGGCCCGAGCAGTGGATCACCGTCGCCGAGGTCCAGGACGACGAGGGCAACGTGCTGTGGAAGGACCGCGTCAACAGCCTGTTCCAGCTGCTCGAGTACCTCGAGCTCGTGCTCGATCAGCAATCCGCGATCAACTTCGGCATCACGCAGGTCTTCGGCTTCGTGAACATGCAGTACCCGCAGCTGCTGCAGTTCGCCGTGAAGATCCCGCTCGGGATCGAGGGCGGGACCCAGTACGTGCTCAAGATTCCAAAGGCCGACGGCGAGTACTACGAGGCCTACCGGGCCGACATCGCGACGCTCGTTGCCGACGTGGAGCCGCGTGAGTTCGAGGGTGAAGTCACGACGTTGCTGGACAACGGCGACCCCAAGGACACCATCGACATCGTGATCCTCGGCGACGGATACACCGCCGAGCAACGCGAGCGTTTCGACCTCGACGCCAAGTCGATCGCGGACCGGCTGGCGAAGGCTGAACCGTTCAAATCGAAGATTAAGGACTTCAACATCCACACCGTGTGGGTGCCGTCGGCGGAGTCCGGTGCCGGCTACGACTGCACCGGGATCATCACGGCCGACAACGGCTGCAAGAAGGACCTGCGCGACACGGTCTTCCAGATGGTGTTCGTGCTCACGGCGTTGGCCGACCGCTTCAATCTCGCGCTCCAGGACACCTCGGACCGCGTGGCGATGCCGCTGCAAGTCGGGCGGCTGTTCGACGTCGCCGCGGCGGTGCCGTTCGACGAGATCATCATGGTCTCGAACACGCGCCGCTCGAGCGGATTCGCCGGACTCTACGTCAGCGTGCTCACCGCCTACGACGGTCGGATCGGCTTTCCGGATACCGCGGTCCACGAGCTCGGCCACTCGTTCGGCGTGCTCGGAGACGAGTACAACATCGAAGGCGATCCGTGCCTGAAGAACGAGCCCGCGATTCCGCTGCCGCCCAACATCTCCGCGACCGCGACGCTCGCGGACCTCAAGTGGGCGCATCTGGTGGAGGAGGGCACGCCGCTCCCCACGTCGCGCGGCGACTTCGACGCGGGCCGCGAAGTCGGCGCATTTGCCGGCGCCTACAACTGTGATGAGCTGTTTCGCGCCTCGCACGTGTGCAAGATGCGCGATTCGGAGAAGGACTTCTGCCCGGTCTGCGCCGAGCAGCTCGTCAACCGGATGTTCGCGTATCTGGACCCGCTGGCCTACCAGTCGGCGCCGACAGCCGCGCGCGACGGGGCCGACCTCGTCTTCACCGTCGCCCCGACTCGCGAAACGATCGGGATCGAATGGTTCTTGGGCGATGAAGAGGTTGGCACGGGGGCCGAACTTCGCCTTGCCAGCGACAGTGTACCCACGACGTGGACGAAGCTCAGTGGCCGCGCGCACGACGCATCCGGGTTCATCGTGGGCGAAAAACCGCGGACCACAACGACTGTCGATTGGTGGATCCGCCGTTGAAAACCCGATCCAAATCCGTCAGTTTGAACGTCCGGGGATGATATGGAGCGATTTTACGGCAAGGACCATTCGGTAGGCCTCGAGAACGAGGACGCCGATTTCTGCATCCGACTGTGGCGCGATTTAGCGCTCCAGCGGACGTCGACGGCGGGCAGCATTGCGCTCGTCGAATGGTTGGACGAGCGCATCGAGGGCCGCGCTCTAGGTTCCCGTGGATTCCGCATCGCCCCCGCGCCCGAGCCGATTGCGGAGCGCGAAACTCTCGACTCTTTCGCCGAAGTCATGGCCGAGACCGCGGGCCTGTTCACCGCGCCCGACGCATGGTTCCAGGGCCGCGCCATCGATGATGCGACTCGTCTGCTCTGGTTGGCGCGAGTGCTGGATCTCCTCGTGTTCGTCAACCAGGCGCGCGAACTTCCCGCGGGGACCGACGCCCCGGCCGTGGCGCCCGACGACGAGGCCGACGTCACTCTGCACCGCATGTGGGACCGGTTCAATGAGGCGACCCGCATGGAAGACCTCGTCTTCCCCGATGATCCCCGCTATCCGAACCCGACTCGGCTGCTCGACTATCTCGATCGGATGCTGCTGATCGCCGAGGCGGACGGTCGCGAAGAGCGCCGAGAGTGGCCGTTTCCGAAGATTCTGTGGGAACGCGAAATCTTGCTGGAGAAGCTCGGTCGCTTTGAAGAGATGGCGGCGACGATGCGCCGGTCCGCCGCGCTCGAGGACGAGGCGTTCCGCCGCCAGACCGAAGAGTACATCGCCGTCGTCGCGCACTGACCGACCAACGAACTCACCAACTCAGTCGGACCTTGCTCCCGTATTCGACGCGGTAGCTGATCTCGTGGGTCTGCACGGCGCGCGGCGCAAGCTCGACGCCGAATTCGACGAAGCCGTCGGAGTCGGGCGCGACCTGCGCGTCGACCTTCTTGACCGACACTTCCTCGATCTCGGAGACCGGGACCCGCTCCACCACCGTGAGGTGGCGCGGTGATGCGGACAGGTTGCTCAGGAACACCTTCACAGTACGGTGCAGGACGTTCTTACCGGTCACCGCGGTCGTCTTGTGCTCATCGTCGATCGTGCGGTGGATGCTGATCCCGGTGTCCACGCCAAAGCCGAGTTCGAACGTTTCGCCGGACGAGACAAAGTCGATCCGCGAGCGGCCGGCGTACTCGTTGCCGCGCATCACCACCACCGGCCCGGCGAGCACCGGGACGTCGTGCGTCCACGTTCCCGTCGCGCGCAGGAAGGGGACGCTCGACTTTTCGGGATACCCGACCAGCTCGCACGCGCACTTCACGTCCACGCTGAGCATCTCGACGCGGAACGGCTCGCCGTTGCTCGGAATGCTGACGCGCTCCGTGGCGGTCAACGTCAGCGGTTCGCCGCCGTCGTCGACGCCTGGCATCTGATCGACGTGACCGGACACTTCGGAGCCGGTGCTCGCGATGTCGACGTCGCGGGCCTCGACCTGAACGACGTTCTTCTCCTCATCGGTCTTGGGCCGCGCGCGAAGCCAGTCGTCGGTAATGATCGGTGCCTCGGCGGCCTGTGTCGGGCGAGCGGTGGAGAAGCGGCACACCACGTCGTCCCAGACTTCGCCGGTGTACTGCCACACCGTCGCGAGCATCCGCAGGTTGATCGACTCCCGGCGTTTCGACAGCCGCGCGATGTGCGAAGGCCTCCAGAGCGCGCAGGGCGTGAAGTACTCAAACTCGATGTGCGCCTCGCCGGCGTTTGGGGCGTCGATCTCCAGCTCGATCTCAGCCTCGACCTGGGGCTTCAGGACCCGCGCCTGGTCCAGCAAGAGCGCCGCGCGCGCTTCGGCGCGCCGTGCGGCGGCGACGGTCTCGACGACTCCGCCATTCTCGTCGTCGAGGCCATCGAACTGCTTGCTCAGGTCGTCGAGCGCTTCACGCCACGCGGCGTCGTCGCCGCCTTCACCCCGAGGGACCTGCTGCAGCGCGTGAAGCATCGCTTGCTCCAGGCTGACGAGCCGTTTGCGCTGCGTGCCGCAGCGGGCGAGGTCTCGCCGGAGCAGCTCCAGCGCGCGCCACGATTGCTGGCGATCACTTTCGAGCCGGTCGATCTCTTCGTCGCTTGCGGCCGCAATGGACCGAACCGTGCGGTGCACGCGCGACGTCAGCACGCGCACGTCATCCGATTTGGAACGGACGACGAGGCTCGAGTCGTCGATCAGTACCGTGATACCGCGCAGGCTGAGCGTCTGGCGGCCGCCTGTGACCACGATCCGTGCGGTGCGCGTGACGCGGGCGCGATCCTCGAAGAAGGTGACCCCGCTGGCCTGGCTGTCGAAGCGTTGTTCATCCACGGCGATTCCCTCCCACGAGCTCGTCCTTCGAGCGCAGCGTGACCTGGTACCGGACCTCGATCGTCTTTCGATCGCCGGCCCCCAGCTTCACTTTCCAACGTCGGCCGCCTTCGACCGGGTGGTCGAGTTCCTTCTGGTCGTACGAGGACCCATTGGGTTGCTCGTGCACCAGTTCGATGTTCACGTGGTCGTCGCTTGTGACGGGCACGCGGTCGATCACCTCGACCGTTGCGTCGGCCCCGAGACCAGACCGCAGCTCGATCTCGACGTCGTGAATCAGCTCGCGGCGTCCGCCGAGCAGGCCCGCGGACTCCTCGACCATCCGCACATTGCGGGCGATGCGAATACGCTCGTCGACCCCGAGGCCGACGCGCATTGAGCCGCCGGAATCGACGCGCTGAATCTGGGTCGTCGTGACCAGTTGGCCCTCGCTGAACACGTCCACCGGTCCGGCGAGCAAGGGCGACGCAAACGGGTTCGACAGCACCGCCTCGCGGTACACGGCGGGGTCGACCAGCGGAACGCTTCGCCACTCGAGTCGCGATTCGGCGGGGCGCGTCAGGATCGCGATCCGGTGTAGCCGCCCGTCGGCGGGGATGCGCACCGAGCCATCGGAGTCGTAGCGGTAGTCGAACAGACCGCGTGACACCGACGGATCGGTGAGGTTCATGCGTCGCGCCGACTCCTGAGCATCGAACAGCTCCGACTCCGGCAAGCCGCCTTCGGGCGGACGTCGTCGGAGGCGACCACGGTCACTGGAGTCACGCCCGCCCATCACCAGCGAGTCGAACTCCAGCCAGTCGTCGCCGGGGTCCATCGAGGGCACGCCATTGTCGGGCGCGTAGCTGCCGCGGCCCGCATCGCCGCCGCCACCCATCATGCCGCCGATCGCGTACGCCGCCGATGCCACGGGCTCGGAGATGGCGTCCGCGACGGCCCCGAACATCGACGGCGCGCTCTTTCTGGCGCGCATCGGTTGAGCCATCCCTTGCGGGGCAGCGGACGGCGCGGGCGGCGCGGCCGGGGCCATCTCCATGCGCGCGTACATCGCTTCCTGAGCGACGTTCCCCGTCTCGTCGTCGTAGGCGCGGGAGTCGTCCATATCGACGGTCACGTCATCGCGGGGCGCCATGCGCGAGCCTGCCTTGGGCATCGGGGCGTGATCGATCCGACCCCGGAACGAATCGTAGCTCTCGAACAGCTGCTCGCCGCCCGTTGGAGCTTCGCGAAACCCGCGATTGTCCGGCGGCTGGCGTTTGCCCAGTCGCAGCGACGGCAGCTTGGGCAGCGTGGCGTCGAAGATGATCGAAGCCGTCGACAACCCGATCGGAACCTGGCTCCAGTCCTCGCCGGTGCGCTGGGCGACGAGCGCCTCGATGGCGAGGGTCGCCTGCGTCCCGGATTCGGTGAGTCGCAGGGTGTACTGCGGCCACCACTTCGCGGCGTACGGGATCGCGTACGACAACTCGATGCTCTCGATCGGTTGCTCACCGGCCGCGATCCGCAGGTCGAACGCGCGGGTGGGGTGCGCCTCACCCATGCGGTCTGGGCCCGAGGTCTGCAGGTCCTCGAGCTGCGCGGCGTCGCGTTCCCGCGTGACGCGCTCCAACTCGAGTCGCAGGTCCACGATGCGCCGGTCGATCGACGCGACGGTGTCCCCGATGACCGCGGTCAGTAAGAGTGCTGTGCGAACGCGTTTCGCCGGACCGTCGACCCGCAACGCCTTGTCGTCACTCGGCGTGACGAGGGCGGCCTGCAACCGTTTGACCCTTTCCTTGAGCGCACCTTCGCGGTCGTGCAGCCGGTCGATCTGCCGACTCAGAGACTCGACCAACTCCACGGACGGGCCCGGCCCGGTGTCGCTCGCCGGGACGACCATGCGGGCGTTGACGCCCACCAACGCGCGGCCGGCCTCCGGCAACGTGACGCGCACGCTGCCGGGGTCGGCGAGCGGCGTGATCTTGCCGATCACGAGGTCGAACGGACCCGTGGGCAGCGGGCCCTCGACCGCGATGCGCCGCGTCACGACTGCCCCGCGACCATGCACCACCACGCCGACGATCGGTCCCGACGCGGCGACGCGCGGGACGGCGTTCTCTTCTGCGATCTCATTCATGCCCGAAATGTAGCGCAGAGTTGGAGAAAACTCACCACCCGTGGCCGCGATAATACCGTGCGGTTTTTGAGGACAATCTCTTCATGGCCATCGATTGGAAAGGGGTATGGCGATGTGGTACAAAACGCGGCGTTCGGTGGATTGAGCAGTAGTAGCGTGGAGGTCCGTGTGGTGTTGAAGCGTCCTTTCCTTCCAATTCTTTTGGTCGTGCTCGCGAGTGGCGCTCAAGCCTGCGTACCGGACGAAGAACCCACCGACGCTCTCACTATTCAACAAGCCATCGCCGGGGGCTCGATCGACCGCGATCACCCGGCCGTCGTCGGCATCGGGCAGGTCCAGAACGGCTATGTCGTCGGCGCCTGCTCCGGTACACTCATCGCGCCCAACCTCGTGTTGACGGCGCAACACTGCGTCGCATCCACCGGCGACCAGATTCGCTGCGGCTACTCGAACTTCGGTTCCACGATGCCCGCGAGCCGCATGAAGATCACGACGAACACCTACCTCACCAACGGCTACGCGATGGCGCGGCCGACGTTCGATGTCGCCGAGATTTTCACCGGCAACAAAGACGACGTCTGCGG
>JBFIHF010000261.1:0-9246 GCA_041601915.1 Bradymonadaceae bacterium | reverse complement strand
GATTTCATCCGGTGATTTGCCAAACAGTCGCGCGACCTGCTTCAGCGACGGGTCGCGGTAGCTGTTGTTCTCGAAAATTCCGAGGTGGTACGCGCAGAAGAGTTCGAACGCGTTGAGTTCGTCAGGCCCGTTCCATGAGGAGTCGGTCGCCACTGGCTCGCGTCCACCAAACTTGTGCTCCGGGGTCTTCGGCCGCCGCTGGCGCTGCTGCTGGTTGCCGCGGTTCGAGCTTCCACCGCCGCCGCCGCCGCCGCTATTGCCGCCGCCGCCGCCACCGCTATTGCCGCCGCCGCCGCCATTCCCGCCGCCGCCGCCGCCTCCGGACTTGTTGCGATTTCGCCGTCCGCGCCGCCGTTTGCGCCGGCCGCCGGCCGGTGCCCCAGTGCTTTCTTCAGTCATGCGTGCCTCATGTGTACGCTATTGGGGGTGCCTAGCACCCGCTATGCTATCCATACCGACGGGCTCAACGGAGGAGTTCTGAACGGACCACGACGCAACCCGCGGGTTGCCGGCGTTGATGGCCAATCGAAGTGCTCAGTGCTCCAAGTTCCGCGCGTTCGGTTTTCAACATTGGGAGCTTTGATGGAGTCCAAAGGACCCGTCCAGCTCACTGGTGGGGAGCGGATTTACCGCTTCCTTGTGAGTCGTCACCCCGCCGAAGCAAGAGGAGACTCAGTGCGGCCACTATTGCACGGTGATCGAGCCAGATCAACAGAAAGTGCGCCGAACCGCCCACGCTCGGCCTCAGCGCGCGCCGGGGTCAGCGCGAGGGGAGGCTTTTCAGCAATGCGGCGGCGTTCTGGTGGATCTCGCTGGTGGCGGGAACGATGGCCTTGATCTGGCGGCAGAGCTTGCCGGCCTGGGCAGGGTCCGACTTCTTGAGCGCCTGCGCGCGCACGTACAGCGATCGCGCTTCCTTATCGAGCTCGCGCTCCAGCGCCGTCACCGAGCTGGACTCGCCGTAGCCGCTGGCCTTCTGGAGCAGCTTGCGTGCGGCGACCGGCTCGCCGGCCGCCAGTTTCACCGCGCCGAGCTCGGCGTGAGCGGTCGCCAGCTTCTTCCGCAGGTCGGCATCGAAGTAGTCGCCGACGATCGAGTCGGCTCGCTTCGCCGCGATCAAGGCCTTCGCCGCGCGGCTCCAGTCGCGCGATTCGCTCGCCGCCACGCCGGCCGCGTAATTCGCTCGAAAGTCCTTCACGGCCGCCGCGATCTTCGCGGTGCTCGCCGCGGCCGGTCCAGGGTCCTTCGCGGCCTCGACGAAAAACGCCTCGGCTTCGTCGAGTTTTCGCGTGCGGTACAACATGAAGCCCTCGGTCAGATTGGGCACGCGCGCGTTGGGCTTGGCGACACCGGAGGGGTTGGACACCTTGGCGTTCGACGAGCCGACTAGCTCGATCCCCCAATCATCGTCGTTTTGCGGCCTGCGACCGGTTGGTGCGGCCGCCACTGCCTGCTCGGCGCCCGCATCCGCACCCTCGGCGGGGATCGCCAGACGCTCGGACAAGGCGAGTGCGCCGCGGTGCGTCGGGACGCGCTCGAGGAGTGTGGCGGTGAGCTCGCGCGCGCGGTCGACATCGTCGGCCGCGACGGCGGCTTGCGCCTCCTCGTACAACGCCAAAATCGCGGCCTTGCGCGCCACCCGGGTGAGGTCTTGGGCTTCGTCGAAATAGACGGAGTCCTGTCCGACCTCTTCGAGCGCCTCGATGCCTTCCTCGTGCTCGCCGGCGTCCACGAAGTCGCGTGCTGCGGCGACCGCGGCCGCAGCCTTGCGCTCCCGCTCGATTCGACCGAGCTGACTGTCGACGCCCTGCAAGGTCGGGTCGATGGCGCGCGCGCGCTCGAACTGCTGCTGCGCCCGATCCCACTCACGAGCTTTCACCGCGTCCACGCCGATCAGATAGATCGTCGCCGCCTCGGGCGACGAGGTCTGTGTGGTCGTCGGGGGCTCTCGGGTCATCAGGAACGCGACGACGCCGAACAGAATCAGACTTACCAGCACCGCACCAATCGCCACGCCGAGGAAGATTCGGTTCATGGTCTCTGGCGCTGCCGACGACGGGGCGGCGGCGGACGCCGGTGCCGCCAACTGGCCCCCCATTGTTGCGGTCGCCGCCGGGATCAACCGCCGGTTTCGTGGTGGTGCCGCCACGTTGCCGGTGAGCACGAACTGGAAGCGCGACGTCCCGGCTTCCACGCGGTCGCCGTGAAACAGGTCTGCTTCGCGGACCTTGGTACCGTTGAGCATCGTGCCATTGATCGACTGGAGGTCGACCAGTGCGTAGGAGTCGTCGGGGTTGCGCACGATTTCGAAGTGCTGCCGACTCATCGCGACGTCCGGCACCATGATGCCGTTTTGGGTGCCGCGTCCGACGGTGTTTCGTAGTTGCGCGGCGAAAAACTCCTGGCCCTCGGCGGGACCATCGAGCGCGACGAGTTTCGCGACCATCGGGTCGGTCTGGAACGGGCTGTCGAGGATCTCGGTCTGCGTCGCTTCGAAGTCCGCGACGGGTTGGTTGTCCCCGACGTAGTTAGGCGTCGTCGGCGGCAGCTCATCTGGATCTTCGAGCGTCGGCGTCGGTTCTCGAATCGAGTCGGGCAGCGAATCCTCGGCGAGCGACATCTGGTCGAGGTCGAGGTCGTCGTCCCATAGAGGGTCCTCGCTACCCTCATCGGCCCCGTCCCGGGCGAGCTGCGCCTCGTGTTCGATTTCGTCGAGGGTCGGCAGGGTCTCTTCGGCGAGGCCGGCGGCGTGATCCTGGGGACCGTCGGGAAAGAAGTCTTCCCACGCGCGGTCCACCGCATCGCGCACCGCGATATCGTCCTCGTCATCGATCACCGCGGCCCCAATGGCCGTGGCTTCGTCAACAAAGCCGTCGGAATCCTCTCCATCGTCGCGTGGTGCGGCTGCCGCGTCGAGTGGAGGGGGGGTAAACCCCATACCCATCATCGTCATGCGTCGCGGTTCGTTACCAGGCGACGAATCTCCCTCGGCGGAGTTGTCGTCGTCGTTCGACATCGGATCTCGGCTGCGGGTCGATGCGTGTTGCGTGCCAGACGCGCTATCCTATCATGACCCCCGGAGCACCTGAAATTGTGAGCACGCGGCGCCCATGAAGATATTCCGTCAATCGCTGCGGAGCAAACTGATCGGCGTGTTCCTGCTGCCGACCCTCGTGATCGTGGCGCTGTATGGCTCGCTGGCGTACTTCGCCAGCCGCCAGGGGCTCGAAGACGAGCTCGGGGAGCGGCTCGTCGCGGTCGCGCAGACGCTGTCCGCGCAGTGGTCGGAGGGCTTCGACGCCAAACAGATTGCGCGCCTCGACGAGACCAAGAACCGCGTCATCTCGCGACTTCACGACGAGCTCGTCACCACCTGCCAGCGGACCGGCGTGCGTCGCATCTCGGTGTTCGACGGCGAGTTTCGCAGTCTCGTGGACTCCGACCCTGCCGTGGAGTTCGGGGCCAAGCTCTACGAACTCGAGCCGCATCGCGGCGAGATTCGACGCGTGTTTGATGCGGGCGATCCGGCCGTTTCGGTGCTCTTCAGCGGGCCGGACGGTTTGCTGTACAAGACCGGGTTCGTACCCGTCACCAGTGAGGGCGCCGTCGTCGCCGCGATCGGCGTCGAGGCCAGCGCGTCCTTCTTCGACTTGCTCACCGACTTCGCGAGCGTGCTCACGATCCTCGCCGTGCTGGCGATCTTCCTCATCGTGCTCGTCGCGTCGGTCTTCAGTCGGCGCCTCGTCGAGCCGATCAACCGACTCGTGGAGGCGGCACGCCGGCTGGGTCGCGGCGATCTCGATGCCCCGGTCGAGGTCGGGGAGGGTGAGGACGAGATCACGTTCCTGTCCTATGCATTCGAGGACATGCGGCAGGACATCGTCGGCCGCGACGCACAGATGCAGATGATGCTCAGCGGTATCGCGCACGAGGTTCGAAATCCGTTGGGGGGGATGCAGATCTTCTGCGGGCTGCTCATGGAGGACCTGCGGGCAGGCGGACTCGAGACCGAACAGCTCGAGATGATCGACAAGGTCGGCAAGATTCAGCGCGAATTGAACTACCTCGACAGCGTCGTCAACGACTTCCTCGACTTCGCTCGAAACGCGCCCCTGGAGTTGGAGCGATTCGCGGCGCCCAGCTTCGTCGAAGAGGTCGACGAGCTGCTGCGCGCCGAGGCGGTGGATGGTGGATGTGCGCTGCAGTCGCATGCCGAAGACGTGGAGCTCACCGCGGACCGCCAGAAGCTGCGTCGCGCGTTAATCAACGTCGTGCGAAATGCGCTGCAGGCCTGTGGCGAGGGGGGCGAGATCCACGTCTCGGTGACCGCCTCCGGCGACGGCGGCCGGGTCGTCGAGGTCCGCGACAACGGCCCGGGGATTCCCGCCGAGAAGCTCAAAGAGGTCCTCGCGCCGTTCTTCACGACCAAGGAGAAGGGCAGCGGCCTCGGGCTCGCGTTGACGCAGCGAATCATGGAGCAACACGACGGCACGATCGAGATCATCAGTACCCCGGGCTCGGGCACCGCGGTCCGATTCATTCTGCCGTTCGATGACAGCGTCGAAGGCCCGTCGGCGAACGTGCCTGAGGGGTGGCTCGGTTGACCGAATTGACGGTATAAGGGAGCCTCCCGCGCGAAGGATGAACGATGGCGACAATACTGGTGGTGGAAGACAATACGACCCTTCGCGAAGGGATCGTGCAGGTCATCAAGCGCATGGGCCACGAGGCGCTCGACGCGCCCGGCGGCGCTAGGGGGCTCGAAATCTTCGAGGCGGAGCGCCCGGACCTGGTCATCACCGATCTCAAGATGGACGGGATCGACGGGATGCAGGTCCTCGAACGCATCCTCGCCCTCGATCCGGGTGCGCTCGTGATCATCTGCACGGCATTCGGGAGCATCGAAAAGGCCGTCGATGCGATGCAGAAAGGGGCCCACGACTTCGTCCCCAAGCCGTTTCCACCCGACCTGCTGCGGTCGAAGATCGAGCGCGCGCTTCAGCTCAACGCCGAGCGCGCCAAGGGTGTCCGGCTCGTCGCCGAGAACGAGATGCTGCGCGCCGACGCCGCCGCGGTTCATGACGGCGACGATATCGTCGGGTCCTCCGATGTCATGGGCAACGTCTTCGAACGGATCCGCAAGGTGGCCCCCACCGACAGCACCGTGCACGTCTACGGCGAATCCGGGACCGGCAAAGAGCTCGTCGCTCGGGCGATCCACGAGAACTCACCCCGCGCCGCTCACCCGTTCGTGAAGGTGAATTGCTCCGCCCTCGCGGAGAGCCTGCTGGAGTCCGAGCTGTTCGGCCACGAGAAGGGCGCCTTCACCGGGGCCGTGAAGCAGAAGCTCGGGCGCTTTGAGCTGGCGGACGGCGGAACGATCTTCCTCGACGAGATCGGCGACATCGCGCCGACGATTCAGCTCAAGCTGCTGCGTGTGCTGCAGGAACGCCAGTTTGAACGGGTCGGCGGTGAGTCGACGGTCAGCGTCGATGTGCGGATCGTGACGGCCACGAACAAGGACCTCAAGGCCGAGGTCGCGGCGGGCAACTTCCGCGAGGACCTCTTCTACCGGCTCCACATCATCCCGATCACGCTGCCCCCCCTGCGCGAGCGTATGGATGATCTGCGCCCGCTCGTCGATCACTTTATCGACAAGCTCGTGCGCCGAACGCGCAAGCGCGTCGGAAACATCGCGCCCGATGCGCTGCAGGCGCTGCAGCAGTACCGCTGGCCGGGGAACGTGCGCGAACTCGAGAACGTGATCGAGCATGCCATGGTCTTCGCGACCGGCAACACGATCGAAGTCTCCGATCTTCCGGCCGTGATCACGGGGCGCGCGAGCGACGATTTGCTCGCGATCCCCGGCGGCGACCGCGCGTTGCCGGACATTTTGGAGGACCTCGAACGTCAGCTGATTCTGCGCGCGTTCCGCAAAGCCAAGGGCGTGAAAACCGAGACGGCCCGCCTGCTTGGGATAAAGCCGAGTGCACTGTACTATAAGCTCGAGAAGTACGGGATCGAAGACGAGGACGCAAACACCTGAGCTGCAGCTTCACAATCCGTGTGCCGCGCAGTCCGCTCATCGTGTGCGACTGAGAACCCCATGGCTGACGAGCCCGAGTTCGACGAACACAGCATCGACGACGCCGAGTACCGTCGGACGCTCGAGCTCGCGCTCGAAACCCTGAACGTCGGGCTCGTGGTCACACGGATGGGCCACGTGCTGTACGCGAGCGAAAGCCATCTGCGCCTCATGGGGTATTCGCTCGAGGAGTTGCGGGCTCTGGACGTCGTGACGATGGTCGCCGAGGAAGGGCGTCCGGCTGCCGCGCAGATGATCGCCGAACGCTCCCGAGGCGAAGGTGGATCCCGTTCGGTGGAGGTGCGCGCGCATCACAAATCGGGAAAGCTCCTCGATCTTCATGTCGCGAGCACGCCGATGGAGGGCGCCCCCGGCACGTTGATGTCGATCGTTCGCGACGTGACCGCCGAGCGCGCCAACGCGCGGCGCCTGGAACGAACCCATCGCATGGAGGCGATCGGCCAGCTGTGCTCGGGGATTGCGCACGACTTCAACAACTATCTGACCGCGGTGCGGCTCCTCAACGAGTCGTTGGCCACCGCCGATGACAACGAGCGTCCCGCACTGCTGGCGGAGCTCGAGGAAGTGACCGGTGGCGCCGCACGGCTGACCCGCCAGTTGCAAACGTTCGCGGGCGGCGAAGTTCAGCGCAGCGTGGTGCTCGACGTAAACATCGTGGTGTTCGAGATGGCGGCGATGCTGCGCCGTCTGACGGGCAGCCACGTCGAGTTGGCGCTCAACCTCGAACCGGGACTGCCACTCACCGAGATCGATGCGGCGCAATTGCAACAAGTGCTCGTGAACCTCGTCGTCAACGCCGGGCAATCGATTAGCGCCGAGGGTGGCCGCGTCACCGTGCAGACGCGGGCGGATGCGGACGACGTGATCCTGACCGTGACCGATGACGGCTGCGGGATGACGGAGCAGACGCGAGAGCGTGCGTTCGAGCCGCTCTTCACCACGCGGCCAGCCCTTGGCTCGGGGATGGGGCTCGCGATCGTGTACGGAATTGCCCGACAGTGCGGCGGTGATGTCGAGATCGAGTCGCAGCTCGGTCGTGGGACCTCGGTGCGGGTCCGCCTGCCCGTGGCCCGACGAGTCGGGGTGTCACGGCGCGGCCGAAGCACGACGCCGATTCAGAGCGATTCCTCGCGGACGGTCCTGCTTGTCGAGAACGTCGCGTCGACGGGCGGGCTGGTGGAGACGGGCTTGACCCGCGAAGGGTTCGCGGTCCACCGCACCACGGTCGAAGATGCGGAGGGAACGATCGGCGCACGGCTGTTCGACGCCCTCGTGATCGACGTCGATCCGCCCGGCGAACCGGCAGATGCGCTGCGTAGCTTTCGAGCCAAGAATCCGACCGCGACGGTCGTGTTCCTGTCCAAACCGCCCCCTTTGGACGAGGCAGATTGGGATAGCGGGAGGGTGCGTGTGGTGCCCAAACCGTTCTCGGTGGGCGAACTCGTCGAAGCGCTGCGCCGCAAGGGCAGCTGACGCCGCGGGTCAGGGTCGGCGTTTCTTCTCGACCTCGAGACACGTCCGGATCTTGTACGCGGTCGTGGAGCCGAGGATGCATTCGACCTCGCGCCGGTAGCTGTTGACACCGTAGCGCGTCTTGGTCTTCTCCATGCGGCTCTCGCACTTGTCGTCATCGGACAGGTAGCCCGGCTTTTCGGCGTCGTTCTTCATCACTTCCATCATGTGATCGCAGACCATTGCCGGGTCCGGCGCGCAGCCAGCAAGGACACCAAAGGCCATGAGAAAAAGTGCGGTTCGTGCTGTTTTCATCACAAATCCTGGTTGGAGCCTTCGCGGCTGACTCTAGCACTAGGGGCCGATATTGGAAACCGTCGCCGTTGTCACCTCGCGGCGGTCCGCCTATGCTGTGGCCACTCTCTAAACAAAGCACGACATGATCTTCCAGCATTCCCGAAAAGTAGCGGCCGCGCTCACGATGTTGTTCGTCAGTTGTGGTGGCGCGAAGAGCAACACCGCGGATGACGGCGCAGCGAACGTCGAACAGGCCGACGGCACGTCGAGCTCGTCCGCCACCAAGTCCGGTGGCGGTGCGAAAGCCCGAGCGGGCAAGCCGTTCCAGTTTGACAAGGTGGAGCCGCGGGCCGTCACGGCGCTGCAGTTCGTGGGGGCGCGCCTCGGCATCGGGTTCAGCGATGGCGCGATGGCGCTCGTGGACACGTCGAGCGGCGAGGTCTCGCACTGGAAAGTCGCGAAGGCCCACGCCGTGGCGGCGGTGTCGCCCGCCGGAGACTTCGCGCTGCTCGCGTCCAGTCCACCCGTGATCGTCAATGTCAAAGGCGAGCTGATTCTGCAGATGAACACCGTGCCGTCCTTCGAGTCCGCGGTGTTTGGCAACGACGGGATCTCGCTGTTCGTTGCGGACAAGAAGGGCAAGGTCCGAATCTGGGGTCAGGCGCACTCCTTCGAGGAGGATCAGCACAAGGAGAAGCTCGAGAACTATCTGAATCGCCAGGCGCCCGACTTTCACGTCGAGTTTCCGCCCATCCGGGGGCCGATCCACATCACGGAGGGCAACAAGCTCATCGTCGTCGATCAGGAGGGTTCGGTCCGAATCTGGGACCCCACGCGGCCTTCCGCGGTCAAGCGCATCATGAAGGTCGGGGGCGGCGCGCGGTCGATCGCCTCCGCGGATGGGCACATCTTCGTCACGTCGGTCACCGGTGCCCTCAAGGTGGGTGTCGAGGACGGTTCTGGATACCTGCCGTGGTCCAAGGACGCGCGCGGCGGGTTCGTGGCGGCCAGTTCGATGACCGCCGGCACGTTCTTCAGTCTCGACGCCGGCACCCTGGAGAGTCGAAACATCCAGTCCGGCGAGGTGGTGTGGGCGGCAGTGGTTCCGCCGGGCCGCGCCTGCGGACTGACGTTGTCGCGCGATGGGAACACCCTCGCGGCGTGCATCGGTGATTTCGTCGCGACGTTCGACGCGACGTCCGGGGCTCCGATGGCCTACGGCTATCGCGCCGCTGGCGATTTTCAGTGGGATCGCTGACGCGCTGAACTGGGGTCGAAGTGATCGCGACGCAACACGCCGACACGCAGGTCGAGGGGCACGGCGATCAGTTCGTGTTCCGGCGCCGACTCGGCGCCGGTGGCTTCGGTGAGGTGTTTGAAGCCTGGGATCG
>JBFIHF010000260.1:0-9247 GCA_041601915.1 Bradymonadaceae bacterium | reverse complement strand
CGGCGGGTCAGCGCGATCAGCGCGCGAGAGGTCTCGTTGGCGATCTCGATGGCGCGTTCGCGGTGACTGTCGTCGCGGCTGCGATCCAGCTCCTTGACGATCTGGTCGTACAGGATGCGACCAGTACGAATCGTTTCGCGCTCGTCGCCCTTGACCTCGGCGTAGGCGTCGTTGAATTCCGAGGCCAGCTCATCGCGCGACCACTTCACGCGCTTGAGTCCCCCGGCGAAGGCGAGGAAGAGGCCCCAGGTGCTGGCTCCGAAGATGTTCGCGACCAACGCGATGTCGATGAAGCTGCCGAGCACGTTGGTGACGTACATGCCACCGACCAACGCGAGGCCGTAGATCGCGGCGAAGACACCGCGCTCGACGGTGCTGTCGCCGTCCTCGAGCGAAAACGCGGCACCGAATAGGATGCCGCCGGCGGCGGCGGCCAGTGACCAGTGCACGGACAGCAACGCGGCCATCACGATCCCGGCGAGCATCGAGAGCACGAGCCGAAGCATCGGGGTGCCGGTCTTCGGATCCGTCAGGTTGACGAGCAGCCCGACCACGCCACCGAACGCGAGCGCGCCCAGCGCGGGGTTCGCACTGCCCGCGACGAGCTGCAGCGCCGAGGCGACGAGTCCAGAGACAGCGCCGCCGCCGAGCAGAATCAGCGCCTCTTTTGTGAGCTTGCGCGGGTTTTCGACGGTGGCTACGGACATGATGCGATCCAAATAAGCGAGCCCCCGGCGGGCGCCGGGGGCTGAGGTTCGGAGGTCAACCTAGAAGGTGTCGACCGACTGGAAGATGGCGTTGGAGCGAGCCTTCTTCGACTTGATCATGCGGCGGCCCGATTCCGACTTCGCAGCGGCGGGCGCAGCCTGAATCTGCGACTTCATCTCGTCCATCTCTTTGTCGGCGGCGTCGTATCGTCCCGAGTTCTTGAAGTCGTACTTGCCACGATTCTCACGCATTTGCTGCTGCGCTTCGCCCAGACGCTGCGCCGCTTGCTCGGATTCGCCGCGGTCGTACATGTTCATGGCATCCTGCATCGTCTTAGCGACCTCAACCTGCTGGACGCGGGCGACGACGTCGACGTTGACCATCTGGTTGAGCTTGGAGTTGTCGGTGGTCACGACGGACTTGAGGGCCTGGGCGTGGTGCCCGGGCTTGTCGTTGACCATGTCGTCGTAGCTCATCGACGTCTCGATGATCGGGCGGTCGCCCAGTTTGCTGCCATCGACTTTGAGTTTGAGCAGGATGTTCTTCTTCTCCTCGGACGCGAATTCGGCGAGCGAGACGTAGACCTGATTCCCGGAGACCTGGCTGGCGAAACCGTGGATCTCGCCGACGGTGACGCCCTCGCCGAGCTTGAGCACGATGGCGGTGTTGCGAGCGACGGTCGAGGCCAGACCTTGGAGTTCCTTGTCGAAGATCGCCACGATCGTCTCGGAGCGGTCGACGAAGTAGTAGTTACCCGCGCCTTCGTTGGCCATGTTGGCCATGAGGTCCTCGTTGTAGTCCAGCCCAACGCCGATGGTGGAGACCGAGACTTTGGAGGACAGCGCGTTGGTCGACAGCGCGGTCAGCTGCGCGTGATTGGTGATGCCGATGTTGGCGTGCCCGTCGGACATGAGGATCACGCGATTGATGGTTTCGGGCGACTTCCACTTGGAGACTTCGGAGTAGCCGCGTTGGAATCCACCGGACAGGTTGGTGCCGCCGCCAATGGCGATGCTGTTGATGGCGCGGAACAGGCTGGCGCGCGTCGAGTCGTTCACCGGCTGCGAGTAGAAGTCGACGGACACGTCGCTGCCGTAGCTGACGACGGCGACGCGATCTCGATCGCCGAGTACGTTCACGAGTCGACGGGCGGCGGCCTTGGCGTGCTCAATCTTGTCGCCGGACATCGAGCCGGAGCGGTCGATTACGACGGCGAGGTTGACGGGCGGACGCTCGCCGCCGGCGTGCTTGACGGCTTCGACGTCGATCGCGGCGTAGACATCGTGCACGCCGCCTTGCAGTAGGTAGCCATTGGAGATTGCGGTGCGCAGACGCAGCGTGCCGTCGGCGGCCGCGTGGGTGACCGGCATGTTGGGGTCACTCGGCGATGTCACCACGGGGGTGACGGGGACCACGGGCTGCGGGGTGACGAGGACGTCTTTCTTCTGGGAACCGAAGTAGAGCGCCGCACCCAGAAGGATGAGGACGACGGTTCCGATGGTGGCGAGTTGTTTCATGGGGTGTTCTCCTGGCTGCTCGGTGATCCGTGGATTTCGTGATGACGGTGTTTGGAACGTCGGTCGACCCGCAGGGATCTAATAAAATTTACCAGAAGTGAGGCGTGTTACATTCCACAGATGTCGTGGATTTGTGTTGCAGCGGTCCACATCCTCGTAACATGCATCGACTTATGGCGCATACCTTCCTCATCGCAGTCCTCGGCCTTGGCCTTACGCTCAGCGGGTGTGACACCCAGCCGCCGGCGAAAGTTCCCCGAGAAGCGGGCCGCGCGCTGCGTCCGGCGGAGGTCAAGCGGATGGCGGCCGTCGTGCAGCCGGCTCCGATCGGCGATCCGATCGTCGCGTGGGTCAACGACGAACCGATCCACGCGTCGTCCGTGGAGGCGCATGTTCAGCGGACGCGCGGGGCCGCGAACCCGGCACTGGTCGACGGACGTCGCGAGCACGTCTTGCAGCGATTGATCGACGAACGTCTGATCGAACAGTGGCTGTCGAAGCAAGAACTCGAGGTCCCCGAGGGCGAGATCGACGCAGCGATCGAACGCAAGGCGCGAACGATTTTCGGGGACGCACCGGCGTTCGCCGAATACCTCGCGCAGCGACGCATGACGCTGAGCGAGTATCGCGCACAAACGCGCGGGGAACTGGCGCAGGCTCGGCTTCTGGGGGGCGCCGAGGTGTCCATGGACGCGCTGAGGGACCTGTACCGCGAGGTGGCGAACCGACCGGCGAGCCGCATCCGGCTGAACCTGTCCTCGGTGTTGCTCAGCGCCGATCATGGCTTGAGCGAAGCGCAGCTTCGACACATCGAAGACGAGTCGGCGTTCCGTGAACTCCCCGGCCGGCAGGTCGCGCTCGGTTGGGTCGAGCGTGATTCGCTGGGCGAGTCCCTCGCACGCGCGATCCTCGCGGTCACCCCGCCAGGAGGCACGGCGCCGCTGCAGACCCCCGCGGGCACCGAGATCTACTGGGTGCACGAACTCCGCGACGAGCCCACCCCGCACTTCGTGGAGGTCGAACCGACGCTTCGGCGGCGCGCGGAAGACATCTCGATCGGACAAGCGCGGGCGGATCTGCTGCGTCAGCTCCGCGCGTCAGGCTCCGTGCGTTTGGCTGACCCAGCTACTCGTTGACGATTACCGCGCCGCCGTTGTTCGTCAGCGTGGGAGTCGACGCGCTGTCGATCCAGATGTCGGCCTGCAGATTGGCGTTGAAGGTGCAGTTGCTGATCGTCACCGCGCTGGCGGTGTTCACCAAATGTACCGCCCCCCGCTGTCCGAACGCTGACTCACCGGCGTGCTCGATCACGGCATAGTCGAGCAATGTACCGTTGGAGACATCCTGGAGGCGGATGCCCAACCAATCGCCCGCGGCGGGTGCTTGCTGACGTGATGTGAAGCGCACCGGGTCCGCCGCGGTGCCGTTGACGATCAGCGTCCCCGTGCCGAGTGAACCGACGCGCAGCCAGTCTCCCGAGATGAAGCGGAACGCGTTTCCGGCTTCGATCGTGAGCACCGGCGCCGCGGCGTCATCGCCGACGTCCCAGGAGTTGGAGACGTTCCACGGCACGGACTGCTTCACCCAGGTGCCGGTCGCAGTCAGTGCCCCACCGGTCAGCTGGTTGGCGGGGACATTGGTGTAGGTCTGTCCGTCGCTGATCGCGTTGATCGCATTGGGCGGTACCGAGAACCCGACGGGGCTGTCGCGAAACGTATTGCTGGTCACCGCGCCAAACTGAAAGCCGGCGTTCGAGACCGCGATACACGACTGCCCGCAGTCGCCGAACGTCGAGTTTCGAATCGAGATCCGACCCACGGTCGCACCGTCGATGTGAACCGCGCCGTCTTGGCCGAATGCGTCGAGACCGCCGTGCTCCACGGTGACGAACTCCAACACCGTTCCGGTGAGCGTGTCGTCCGCGAAACGCAGCCCGAGCCAGTCACCGGCTGCGGTGGTCCCTGCTGAACTCTGAAAGACGATCGGGTCCGCGGCGGTGCCCTGAGCGATCAGTCCGCCGCCGCCGGTCCCGCTGCCCACACGAAGCCAGTCCGAGCCCTGGAACTGGTAGGTGCCGCCAGCTCCGAGCGTCAGTACGGGGCTCGATTCGCCGCGCACTTCAATAGAGTCGTTGACCCGCCATGGGACCGGCTGACCGACCCAGGTGCCGCTCACCGTGAGATCTTTGCCCTCCAAGCGGTTTGCCGGGACGTTGTCGTAGGCCTGCACGGCGATGCTGGAGATTGCGTTGGGTGCCAGATGCACCCCGATGTCGGAGTTCTGGAAGGTGTTGCCAGTGAAGGACCCAAACGTGAAGCCCTGATCGAGGGCGGCAACGCCCGCTTGCAGGCACTGGTCAAACGAGCTGTCGTCAATGCTCACACGGGCGGCGGGCGTCGCCGCCAGCGTCACGCAGCCTTTGGTGCCGAACGTGTCTCCGCCGGCGTGGCGCATCACGAGGTTCGTGATGTTGGACTGGGCGAGCACGTTGTCGTTGAACCGAATCCCGAGCCAGTCGCCGGCGGCTTGTGTCCCGGCGGCGCTTTCCATTACGACCGGCGATGCCGGGGTGCCGTTGACGGCGAGGCCCCCGTCTTCGAGCGATCCGACGCGCAGCCACTCCCCCGAGTTGAACTGAAGGGTGAGACCGGCGTCGAGCGTGAGCATCGGATCGGATTCACCATTGACCTCGAGGGAGTTCAAGACCCGATAGGGCACATCTTGAGCGATCCACGTCGCCGCCGTGGTGACGTTGTCCGTCGAGATCTGGTTTGCGGTGACGTTGGTGAACGTGAAGCGGTCCGTGACTTGCCCCACGGTGTCCGCCCCCAGGGACATGCCGAAACCGGGCATGTCTTCGAAGGTCAGTCGAGCGAGTTCGCCGAACACCGGAGCTGGAGCGGCGAGGCCGGCCTGGGCACAGGATCGGAAGGTCGTGTCGGTCAGGCTGACCCGTCCGACGCCGACGCCCGCTTCGATGAACAGACATCCCTTGCCGCCGAACTCGGAGGCCCCCCCATACTCGATGATCGCGTGGCTGATCTCGTTGCCGGCTTCGACCTCGGCGTCGAGCCGAATCCCCAGCCAACTGCCCGGATCGGGCGAACCCGCGGTCGTGGTGAACAGGATCGGATCGTCCGCGGTACCGTTCGCTTTGATGTTGCCCGCGCCGACCCGAATCCACTCCCGCGGACCGATCTGGAACTCGACGCCGGGATCGATCGTGAGGGTCGCCCCCGCCGAGACCTGGACACCGTCATCGGCAATGTAGGGACTGCAGGCCTTGATGAGGCGCCGGTCGGTCGCGACCTCCCAGTCCGTGTACTCGTAGGCGGGCGTACACTCCAGGGGCACCGTCGTGTTGTTGGAGGTGTTGTTCGACGTGTTGTTTGAGGTGTTGTTCGACCCGTTGTTGGTCCCGGGCTCGTCCCCGCAGCTCTTACAACCGACGAGGCCCATCAACGCGACAGCCAACAAAGCAGTAGTTTTCATTGCTCAATCTCCCCATTCAGTTCGTGACAAGATTCTGCTTACCAGATCTGAGTGCCGCGTTGCACGCACCCAACGATCAGCGGTCGAATGGGCCGGAGTGGCCGAGCGCCCCGAGCATCTCGGGGTGCGGATTCGCGATGAGATCGAGTGCGACCAGGCGATCGGTGGGCAAGCGAATCAGCAGTTCATCGCGGGCGTAGTCGAGATCGGCCTGGGCGGCTTGAACCGCGAAGTACCCCTTCCCGCCGATCCCATTGCCCAGTTGCCAATCCACGACGTTCGCGTCGACGAGCTTCACGACGAAATCGAGCGCCTCGATGTTGCACGCGAGGGTCGTCGTTTCGACCATCAGTGCCGCGAACGGCGCGGCTGCCGCGGCGGCGCGGCCGTCGAGCGCGTCCCAGACCCGCTCGTGGACTTGCGCCAACATCATGTGGTCGATCAGCGTGTCGCCGCAGTTCTGCAGCGCGTCGTCGTAGGATTCCTCGACGTCGGCGATCGCGCCCTCGATGAGGATGACGTACTTACCGCCGCTGTGACGGCCGTGATGACGGAGGACCACGGGGGCGCGCTTCACGATCGCGTCGAGGAGACGCACGCCGCGCGCGATGCTGGACAGCTCTACGCAGGCGAGAGCACGGCTCATACGATCCGGAAGTACTCTTTGAGGGTGCAGCGTCGTTCGCGCGTGAAGCTAATCGCGGTCGTGAGCCCCTCGCCGGTCGGCGAGGCGATGGTCCATGACGTGTAGCCTTCGCCGCCGCCGCCGATTCCGGCGACCGACGGTGCATTCTTCACGAAGATCGAGGTGTTGGTGCGCCGCGCCATCTTGTGCATCTTCTCGATGTTGCGGCTGTACATCACGGAGGTGTGGAAATAGTTGTGCTCGACGCGGTACGCCATCTCGATGGCGTCGTCGACATTGGGCACGCGTACCATCGCGAGCACCGGCAGCAGCATCTCGAGCTGCACAAACGGGTGCTTCTCATCGACCTCGCAGATCACGGTGCGAATTTCGTCCCCGACGCGGATGCCGATGTCGGCGAGGATCACGGACGGATTCTTGCCGATGTACTTCCGATTGACGTGGTTGTCGGGGGTGATGAGCAGCTTTTCGAGCTTCTGCAGATCCCGACCGGAGACTTCGACCACGTCGCGACTCAGCATCTCGCGCTTGAGGAGGTCGGCGACGTCCTGGACGACGATGAGCTCCTTCTCGGCGATACAGACGATGTTGTTGTCGATGGAATGGCCCGCGATGATGCCTGCGGCGGCCTGTTTGATATCGGCGGTTTCGTCGACGACGACGGGCGGATTGCCCGGTCCGGCCGCGATGGCGCGCTTGCCGGAGTTCATGGCCGCTTTGACGACCGCGGGTCCGCCGGTGACGGCGACGAGCCGCACACGCTCGTGCTTCATGAGTCCGTTGGCGGACTCAATGGTCGGCACGGCGACGGACGTCAGAATGTTGGACGGCCCGCCCTCCTCCACGATCGCGTCGTTGAGCAGCGAGACCGTGTAGTTGCAGACGCCCTTGGAGGCGGGATGCACGTTGAAGACGACGGAGTTTCCGCCGGACAAGATGCTGATCCCGTTGTTGATGATCGTTTCGGAGGCGTTGGTGCACGGGGTGATCGCCCCGATGATCCCGTAGGGGGCGCGCTCCAAGATCGCGAGGCCGTCATCGCCGGACCACGCCTGGGTCTCGAGGATCTCGGGGCCCGGGGTCTTTAGCGCCGCAAGCTCGTTCTTTCCGATCTTGTCCGAGACGCGCCCGAGGCCGGTCTCTTCGACGGCCATGCGGCTGAGGTCGTGGGTGTGCGCCATGATCTTGCGGCGCATGCTGGCGACCATCCGTTTGCGCTGCTCGAGCCCGACCTCTTGGAACTGCTCGAACGCGTGCCCGGCCGCCGCGACCGCGTCATCGACGGACGTGAAGACACCGTGGCCGGCATGTCCTTCGTGGCGGGACGCGCTGGTCGGTCGCGCCGACGGTGCGGAGGCCCCGCCTCGTGGCGCGGATCCGGTGAGATCCCGCTCGAGGCGCTGCACGACGCGTTCCACGATCTGGTCGATTTGACGTTCGTTCATGCTCACTTCGTGTAGTTGAGCTCGCCCGCGACCTCGACCTGATCGACGATCGCCATGCAGACGGCGTCGACGGGTCGATTCTGGGTGAGCTTCGTCTGGCGGGCCGCACTGCCGGACGCGAAGAGGACAACCTCTCCGACGCCAGCACCGACGGCATCCACGGCCACGATCGCTTTACCCGCGGCTTTCATGTCCGAATCCAGCGGTCGCACGACGAGGAAGCGCAAGCCCACGAGCTCCTCTTCCTTGCGTGAAGCGACCACCGTTCCAATGACTTCGGCGAGCTGCATTGCAGGCTCCGGTGTTACTTAGCGACTTTGTCCGCGTCGCCCTTTCGGCCGAGCGGGAGGACGAGGTCGACGTTGACGTGCGGACGCGGGATGACGTGGACCGCCACCAGCTCTCCGACGCGTTCCGCGTAGCGGGCACCGGCATCGGTCGCGGCCTTCACGGCTGCGACGTCGCCACGTACGACGGCGGTGACGTAGCCGCCACCGGTCCGTTCGTAGCCCACGAGCTCTACTTTCGCCGCCTTCACCATGGCGTCGGATGCCTCCACCATTGCAGCGAAGCTCTTCGTTTCGATCATTCCCAGGGCGTCAGCCATGTTCGCTTCCTTCAGCTGTTGGTTCTGATTGCAGTTTCGTGATTCTCAGGTTCGTTCGTGTCGGTGCTGCGTCGCGGTTAGCGACTCTTAAAGTCGACCCCGTCCACGCCTTCGAGGGCCGAGATTGCAGCTTCGGCCCCCGCGTCGATCTCAGCTTCGGTGCCGCCCAGATACAGCCGGCCGAATGCCCCGAACGGACGCACGTCGATGAGGAAAATGTTCGCTGCTTTCTCGGCTTCGTTCGCCGCGTAGGCGACGTAACCGGCGGGTTCGGTCTCCAGAATGAACAGGCTCTGTCCCGGCAGAAGCATCATGCCTTTGGAGTTCCGATTGATGATCTGGGACTGATAGGGCTCGAGGGAGCGAATCACCTGACTCGACACCACCCGCGGCTTGTAGCGGTCTTCCTGCTTGAGTCCGAGTTCGTCGAGGATCGAATCGCCCGCTTGCAGGACGTTGCCTTGATCGTCGTCATGGACTTCGAGCAGGCCGAAGGCGCGCTCCACGATCTGCAGGGCCGGCTGGACTCGCGTCGACTTGAGCGCTCGGTCGGTCACCGTGTTGATGGCGATCCCGGGCGCGATCTCGACGAAGAGACTGGCGACATGCGGGACGGGCAGGAACCCAGCGGCGGTCTTCCCGATGTAGGAAGCGAGCTGAGGCTGCAAGTCGTCCAAGAAAATGTATGTGCGCAGTGTTACCATGGAGGCCCTTGCCGGCTAGGAGCGCGGGAGATCGCAGTGCGTATGCGTCTAACACAACCGTTTCTCAGGTGGCAACTGGCGATAGCGGGCTGCGTCGCGTTTCCTTCGCTGGCGGTGGCGCAGCGACT
>JBFIHF010000259.1:0-9290 GCA_041601915.1 Bradymonadaceae bacterium | reverse complement strand
TTGGCGACGGCCACGGGCGCGACCCTGGAGTCGAGAAACAGCGACTCGAAATGCGCCCTGAGCGGGAGCAGGCGGCGCAACGTCGGCTCGAGCGGCTCCAGTCCGGTGCCCGGCGCGAGCTTGAAGACGGGTGCGGCGAGACTGATGTCTTTGCGATACAGCGAGGATGGCTTGAGATCGGGCGGGCCGTCGCCGCGGTCGAACGCCGCGGCGGTGTACAGCGGGCCCTCCTGGATGGCTCCGTCGCTGAGCAGCTGTTCGGTGGCCACCGCGAGCCGATTGACGAGCAGCTGAAAGCGCAGGAACTGGCTGTCCACGGCATGCGCGCGCGCGCTGACGGTCGACTGCAGGTTGCTGATCTGGCGCTCGCGATGCTGATGCTGCAACGTGGCATGATTCTGCTGGAGCAGCGCGTAGATCCAGGCTCCCGCGGCAACCACGACGAGCGCCAAGAGGAGCCCGAAGGTCAGCCCGCGGTGATGTGCCATCCATCGTTGTGCGGCCCGGGTACCGGTGTCGGGGTGCGCGGCGACCTCCTCGTCGTCGAGGTAGCGGCGCAGGTCATCGCCGAGCTCCTGCATCGTCGCGTAGCGTGCGGCGGGGGCGAGCGCGGTAGATCGTTCCACGATCGCGACCAGCGCCGGATCGATCCGGTAGGCGTCGCAGTAGGGCAAGACCGGCTCGTGCGCGCCTTGAATCACGCGTACGATGACATCCCGCATCTCGGTGGCGCCGATCAGCCGGCGCAAGCTCACGAGCTCGAACAGGATCGCGCCGAGCGCATAGACGTCGCTCTGCGGGCCGACGACGCGATGGTCGCCCATCGCGGCTTCCGGCGACATGTAGAGCGGGGTGCCGATCATCGCCCCGTGTTGCGTGCGCACGCTCTCGTCCGGCGTGGACTCCTCGCGCCGCTGTGCCGCCCACATCGCGGTGACGTTCGCCTCCTCCTCCGGCTCCCCGGTGGTCTTGGCGAGGCCCCAGTCCATCACGTAGACCTCGCGATACTCGCCGACCATGATGTTGGCGGGTTTGAGGTCGCGATGAATGACGCCCATATCGTGGGCGTAGCTCATCGCGTCGCACATGCGGAGCGCGACCTCCAGTCGTCGGCGCAAGGTCCAATGCCCGGGGTCGTTCCCGGCGTCGTACGCGGCGCGGACGTCAGCCATGATCGATTTGAGCGTTCCGCCCTGGACGAGTTTCATCGCGAACGACGCTCGTCCATCGCTCTCGGCATGCAGGCCGTAGATCGGGATGATGTTGGGGTGATCGAGCTTCGCGGTGATCTGCGCTTCCCGGAGGAAGCGCTCGACGTTGAGGGGGTTCGTGATCTTGTCGATCTTGAGCAACTTCATCGCGACTTTGCGGTCGAGGTAGGGGTCGCGCGCGATGCGAACCTCGCCCATCCCTCCCTCGTCGAGCGCGCCGAGTAGCTCGTAGAGCCCGTCGCGGTCGGGCAAGTGCTCGAAGCGCGGATGTTTAAAGCGCACCCGCTGCTGCTTGTTCGCCGCGACGTAGGCGCCGGTGTCGATCGCGCTATCGTCGCGCATCCGATGGAGGCGCACGTCGCGCTCCCCGGTTTCCATGACGCGCAACTCTTCACGCAGCGCGTCGCCGCCTGTCGCAGCACGAAGCCGCTCGCTGTCGATGATCCGGGTCGCGCCTTCTTCTTCGTCGTCGTCACGCATCGCGACGCAGCCTACCAAGCCACGGTCGGGAGCGACACGCCGTTTCGATGACCGCGGTCAGTCGTCGAGTTCGCCGTTCTTGGCCTTCTCGATCCACTTCCGAATCTCGCTGTCGATGATGTCGACCGCTTTGGACTGGAACGGCCGAAACAGAAACGGCACGTCCATGTCGAGCTCCACCTCGCCCTCGCGCAGCGCGAGCACCCCGCCGAGCTTCACGCCTTTGGCTTCGAAGCCGATCTTCGCGGCGTGTTCCGTCGTCCAATCCGAGGTGGGATTGAACTTCGAGAATCGCTCGGCATAGGCCTCGATCGCTTTGACGGTGGCCTTCTTCGCCGTTTCGATGGGGAGGGAGTGTTTGATGCTGTGTTTCACTGCGATGCCTTGAACGCGGATGGCAGCGCCTCAAACACGGGCGCCTTTGCGCACGATACGCCGCGGCACGCGGCGGCTGCAACCCGTTAGCGGCAGGTCAGCGAATCGGGAACGCAGTAGCTCGCCCGGACCCAGCCGTCGAGTTCGGAGGCCTGACACACAAACCCCGCGCCGCAGCCGGCGTCCGCGGTGCAGCGGTAGCTGCACGCGCCGCTTCCGCCGATGTCCAGGCACGAGCCGCCCACGCCACAATCGGCGTCGCTGCCGCAGGCCGAGCACAGTTGGTCCGGATCGGCGAGCGGGTTGGCCTTGGGGTTGTCGTCGATACCGTGCACGCCGTACATCGTGTGGAACCACGACGAGTTGTCGTCGAGGTTGTCGAGCAGCTCCGAGTAGGTGGACGGCTTCAGGTTGCCGTCCCCGTCATCGCCGGCGATCGCGTCGAGGAAGTCCGTGACGGTGTTGGCAGTGCCGGCGTTGGAGAAGCTGGTCGTGGTGATGATGTCGAGCGAGAGCTGGTCGGCCTTGTTCGGGTTGCCCCAGAATGCCTGACCCAGCGCGTAGGTATCGCAGCCCTCGGCGAGCACGATCTGGTACTTACCGGCCGGCATGTCGAGCCCTCGAATCTCGGAGTCGTCCAAGTCGCCCTCATCGGTCACTTTCCAGTTGGCGAGCGCGAACCCGTAGAATGCACCGGAGTGCCCACTGAACCCGATGACCTCGTCCCGGGCGAGCGCCGCGCGCATCTCCTCCTCCAGCTTCTGGCCGCCGGCGTCGGTGTCCGGGTCGGTGTCGGACCCCGGCTGACCCCACCACAGCGTGACGCGCACCTCAACCTCGCGGCCGCCGGCGTTCAGCGTCTTCGTCAATGCGCCGCGATTGGCGGCGTACTCGTCGAAGCTCGCTGCCGGAGACGCGAACCCCTGGCGGCGCAAGTGTTCGTAGGCGGTCCGCGAATGCTTCAAGTGATAGGCGTCGTGGTAATCCCAGCCGAAGAAGATCGAGACGTCGATGGCGCCGTCTTCCATCAGCCGCGGATAGTCGATCCACGCGTCGGTCGAGCGTTCCTGCTCGTCGAGGTTCAGCACGAGGGTCTCGAGCTGGTCGGGGGAGAGCGTGGCGGGGTTGAACGAGGACCATGGTCCACTGCGGTACCACTCGCTATTGGCGTCCATCCGTTGCATCTCGGCCGTCGACACTTTGCCAATCTGAAGCTCCAGCGACCACGTCCCATCTTCGAGCGGCGTGGCGTCTGCCTTCTGGCCCAGTTCGGCGAGCAGGTCGAGCTGACCGCCAATCTCCTGGACGAAGTCGAACTCGTAGGTCTCGCCGTCGACGAGGCGAATGTTGAGGCTCTCGTAGGACTCGTTTTTCGTGAGGGCCTGCATGCCGCCGTAGTCTGCGTTGCTGGCGTCTCCCGACTTGTCGATGAGGTATTCCTTGAGGAACCACCCGATCACGATCTGGCGATAGGGGACGAGTTCCTGGACGCGGGCGAGCCGCTCATCCTCGCTCAACTCGGCGTATTCAGGCTCGATGACGACGGTTGTCGTCCCGCGCACGAAGTACTCCTGCGCGGTTTCGCTCAAGAAGTTATCGGACTTCTCGCCGGCCGCGAGCGTGCGCGGGAGATCGGCGGGCGGATCCACGGAACTCGTCGGCGCGCCGCAGGCAACGAGGCTCAACGTGGAGCTCAGTAGAATGGCGGTCAGGTGGCTGTTCATCGGTCGGCTCTCGCATCAGGAGATCGGTCACGCACCCGAGTTTGCACAATCCACGCCACCCGACCCCGGGTTCTCGCTGGCGCCGGCGCTACTCGGCGGGCGGGCCATTCACGCGGTTTTTCGGCCACGCGTTGGGCCGTGAGGTGGTGGCAGCAGTAGCTACCGACTTGTGGTGTGCACCCCACGTTCGCGACCGCCTCGGGGGCCATGGAGCGGTGATCGGCGGGAATTGCCCGTGGCACGGACCTTGCGGTACCCTCACGCGTACTCTGCGAGATACCCCATGAAACATGTCCTTCTTTGTTGCCTCGCCGTCGCCCTCGGCGCCTGTTCGTCGGTCCCCGAGGAGAGCACGTCGGCCGGGACCGGGGTTCCATTGCCCGCCGGGTTCGGCAAAGACGACAACTGGATCGCGACGAGTGCGTCCGAGTACACGTTTCGCGGCACTCTGACCGCGGCATTGCCCGCGGACTTCGGCGAGCTGCCGGAGGCGGAGCAAGCGGGCCCGCTGGATGAGGCGGTGAGCGCACGAACGGGCGCGGTCACTCGAGCGGCCCAGCAGCACGTCGAGGCCGTGATCCGGGAAGCGAATCAGGCGCGGGCGGGCGAAGACCCGGTCCCCGCGGACGAGGACGCGTTCGTGGACTACTTCATCTACGTGAAAGCGTCGCAGCGCGGCGGCACGGCGACCGATGTGGTCGTCGATGGCACGACCGCGACGTTCAACTTCGCGTTGGAATTCGTGGGTTCCATCGACCTGATCCAGATGGTCGTGGGCAACGACGGCGACGAGGCGTTCGAGGTGCAGATCGACGGGGTCGACGGAACACCGGAAACCGTCACGATTCAGGTCGAGGCGAGCCCGTCGACGGACGCGTTCCCGCGCTACGATGTGTTGCTGGCCGACGGCATCTACGACATCGCGATCCACTTCGGCGGCGACTACAACGAGGAGCGGTACGACCTCGAGACGGCGAAGTGGACGGTCGACTTTCTGTTCGAATCCGGCTGGCAGAACACGGCCGTCACGTCATTCGAAGACCTGCGCTACGACTCGCCGCCCTTCACACTGCAGCTCACGCTGGAGGGGCGTCCCGTCGAAGCGCGGGTCTACCTCTATCACGCGCAGATGGACGACGATGCGGGCCAAGAGCAGTCGCTGTTGCGCCAGCTCGTCGAGACCAGCGTCCGTGAGCGCGATGTCGTGATCTACAGCGGCCATGCCGGCGCCGACGCGGGAATGCTGCTCGACTACCACCCGCGTTACGAGTTGGACGACGACGATTTCGATGAGCTCGAGATGCGCAGCGAGTACCAGATCTGGGTGTTCGACGGCTGCAACAGCTACCGCACGTACGTCGACGCCGTGTTGGCGAATCCGGCGCGTTCGTTCGAGACGACCGACATCGTGACGACGGTCAACACGACGCCGTTTTCGGCGGGCTACGAGATCATCAATCGGTTCGTGCATTGGCTCACGATCTCGGACGAGACCGGGGCGCATATCCCGGTGACGTGGAACACGCTGCTGCGCGGCGTGAACGACACCTATCTCGACGTCCACTACGGCGTGCACGGGATCGACCAGGACCCCAAGCTCAATCCATACGGCGGCGCGGAGTTGACGTGCGCTCCGTGCTCCTCGGACGCCGACTGCGGCGCCGGCGGGAACTTCTGCATGAACTACGAAGATGGCTCGGCGTGCGGGATCGCGTGCAGTCACGAGAGCGCGTGCGGCGACGGTTTCGAGTGTATCTCGGTCTTCGATGACCCGGATCTGTTCTACATGCCGAAGCAGTGCGTTCGTACGAACCTCACCTGCGGGTAGCATCGTCGACTCGTCGACTACAATTCGGGCGGGGCGACGGTGGCGAAGAACCGCCAGATCTGCTCGGCGGCGGGGAAGTTCGATGGCGGTTCCTTGCATTCGGGGCGAGGGTCGAACCCGGGCCACGGGTCGCCGCCGTCGACGAGGCAGTGTTCGAACGGGACCGCGCAGACCCACGCGGTGCAGCGATTCGGGCCGTCGACGAAGCTGCGTTCCTGCGTCGCCGAGCAGCCCTGCCGCTTACGCCACTTGTTGAGCCCAAACTCCAGGGCGTCCGGTCGGCGGCCGAGGCAATTTCGACCGCCTTCGAGGGGCAGATCCGGGGAGCGAGTTGCCGAGAGCCAGATCGCCGGGATCGCGCGCTCACACGTGTCGGGGATCGTCCACGCCCCGAACCCACTCTGCGCGGTGGCACGAACCCAGTCGGCGCACTGCAGTTGCTGCACGACCTCGGCCGCACCGCCCTGTCCCACGACAAACACCCGCGCGGGATCGAGGCAGAGCTGCATGCCGGTCTCGTCGACCAGTGACCGGAGGCGCGCGGGCGCATCGGGATCCAACCACGGCTCCTGCCAAGCCGGTTGGGTGTCCGATGGCGCGATGACGACAAAGTCGTGGACTTCGGCGAGCCGATCGAAGTTGGACTGCGAGACGAGATCGGGGCTGCTGAACTTGCTGTGAAGGATGATGACGAGCGGCGCTTTCTTCGTCTGCGAGTACCCCTCGGGGATGTATGTCCGCCACCCCGCCCCACTGAAGTCGCCGGTGAAACGCAATGTCCCTGACCCCCGGAACGGCGGTCGTTGACCGCAGCCGTCCGAGCCGCCGTCGACCGATTCGACGGGAGTCTCGACGGCAGCCTCGACGGCAGCCTCGACGGGGGCGTCGTCGATCACGTGCTGTGACGGCGCCACCTTCACGATGCTCGGCAAACGCTTGCGATCGATGCGTGGCGCTGGCTCACCGGGTGGACGCGACACGGTACCCATCGTCACGCCGATGATCAGGACGACACCGATCGCGGTCAGAGCCGCGACGGCCGCGGGCCAGGTCAACCGGCTCCCGTGCGCCGCAGGAGCGGCAGCGCGCCGCGTCGATCGGGGCGGAGCGATCAGGGTGGCATCGACATCCGCGGAGAGCACCGAGAGCACGTCATCGACGGTTCGAAGGCGGTCCGCGAGTTTGAGCGCGGTCATGCGTTGAACGGTTTGATGCAGCGCGCTGACGCGGCCGTCCGGCGCGGCGAAGAGGTGACCGCTGCGCAAGCGATCGAGTTGGGCGCCAAAGTGATTGCCGTGGAGGGCGTCACGCCCCACCATCATCTCGAACGCCACGATCCCGAGGCTATAGATATCCGAAGCGGACGTGAGCTCACGCGCGGTCAGCTGCTCGGGGGACATGTAGCGCGGCGTGCCGACCAGCACTCCATCGGCGGTCACTTGCGGGCGACTCGGCTCCGTGGACCTCGCGATCCCAAAGTCGAGGAGTTTCACCCGCCATGGGTCTCCGTGCTCCTCAAAGACGCGCACGTTCTCGGGCTTGATGTCTCGGTGCAGCAGGCCCGCGCGATGCGCCTCGCCGAGCGCATCGAGGAGTTGTCGGAGGACATGGGCGACGACCGCGTCGGGCAGCGTCGCGTGCGTCTCGAGGACGACCGCGAGATCGGCGCCCGGCACGTGTTCGAACACGAGGTACAAAAGCCCGTCCGCCGTGATGCCATGCTCGTGCAACCGCACGGTGTGCGGGCTCGTCAGCCGCGCGAGGGCCATGACTTCGCGTTCGGTCCGAGCGCGCAGCTCGCGAGAGTATCCCCCATCTGCGTCGGGCCGGACGACCTTGACCGCGACGGCCCCGCCGTCGTGGAGGTCTGTGGCGCGATAGACCGTCGCATAGCCGCCGGCTCCGAGCACGGCCTCGAGGCGGTACCTGCCGCCGACCACCGCCGATGGTTCTAGGGATTCCACTGCGGTACTGTAGCGCCGTGTTGGCGTCGAGGGACACTCGAACGGTCAACCCACATCGAGACTTGCGATGAATCTCGGCCAACGACCCGTGACGTTTCGAGCGACTGGAGACGCGCGCTACCCCTACGAGGCCGTGGTCGACGGGGAGCTGTGGCGCGTGCGGGTCAACGAGTTTCCCGCCGACCCCACACCCTACACCGTGTTCATGGGCGACGAGGTCGTCGTGGAGCTGATGGAGTGGCCGGATGGCTGGTACCGGCCGCCCGCGGACGACGATGCCGTCGAGCGCGCCGAGTATGAACGGGAGGGTGCTCAGTTCGAGCGCACGCGCGCCATCCGTCCATCAACGCTGGTGGACCGTGACGACGACGACAGCTAGCGCAGGCCTCAGAGGCCGGTGGGCTGAACGGGCAGTGGCTGATCGACGACGCTGCCTTCGCCGAGCTGACCGTTCATGCTCTCGCCCCAGCAGCGGGTCGTTCCGTCCAGCAACGCGGCACAGGTATGGAGGTCACCGGCGCTGAGCTGATGAATGTCCGTGAGCCCGGACACGGCGACCGGCGACGCGCGGTTGAGGAACGTACCGTCTCCCAACTGTCCGGAGGAATTGTCGCCCCAGCACACGGCCGTCCGGTCTGACAGCAACGCGCATGCGAAGTCGGCGCCTGCCACGATCTGCGTCGCCACGACACCGGGGACCCGGGTCGGCGTGGTCCGAGGGAGGCGTGCGCCGTCACCGATCTGGCCCGACGCGCCAGCCCCCCAACAGTGCACCTCGCCAGCGGAGGTCATCGCACACGAGTGTTCGTTGCCCGCGGCGACGGCCGATGCGTTGGCGAGTGTAACGTTGACCGGTACGGATGAGTTGCTCGTCCCGCCGTTTCCGAGCTCGCCGGAGCCGCCGCCGCCCCAGCAGCGGACGGATCCGCCGACCACGGCACATGTGTGTTGGACGCCAACGGCGACCGCGGTGGCCCCCGCAATCGAAGGAACCGTCCGCGGAACCAGCGCCTCGGTGGTCGTGCCGTCGCCGAGTTGGCCAAGGAAGTTGCGCCCCCAACAGGCGACGGTTCCGTCGGACAAGACCGCGCAGCTGTGTTCGCCGAGCCCAGCCTGCGCGGAGACGGCGACCAGGAGCCCGCTCACGTTCACCGGCGTCGATCGGTCGGTCGTGGTGCCGTCACCGAGCTGGCCGCGAAAGTTGAGGCCCGCGGCGAGCACGTCGGCGGCCCGTCGAACGAGTGTGTAGCGGCCGCCGGCGGAGATCCCGGTAGCGCCGGTGAACAGCGTTGTCACCGGGGTCGGACTGGGCGACGTATTCCCGTTTCCGAACTGACCTCGATTGTTTTGGCCCCAGCACCGCAGGTTGCCATTGCCCAGCATCGCGCACGTGTGCCGGCTGCCGGCTGCGATTCGGATCGGCCGTGTCGGACAGTCCACGACGCAGCTTTGCACCTCGCCAAAGTCGCAGATGCCGTTGCCGCAGCCAACCAGCGGGACGCACATGCCAAGCTGGCAGGTCTCGCCGGCGCCGCAGGGACCACACTCGGCGATGTTGCGCGCCTGGCCGCAGCTATCGGTGCCGGCGTGCGGACCGCATTCCACGGCGCTGGCGGCACAGAACTCCGCCTCGGACGGCATCGGGCACACGCACTGGTTGCCGGTGCATGCCTGGCCGAGGCCGGTACAGACGCCGCAGGTCGGCACG
>JBFIHF010000258.1:0-9296 GCA_041601915.1 Bradymonadaceae bacterium | reverse complement strand
GTCGGCGCGCAGCGCCGACCGCCAAGCGTCGATCAGATGCAGATGTTGGGCGGCGTCGTGCTGGTGTCGCAGACGTACGGGGTACGGCAGTCTGCCGTCGTCGCGCAGTCGCGGAAGCACAGTTCCGTCGTCGACTCGCAGGAGCTCGTCGCGGTGCAGGAGCCTTCGCCGGCGCCGCACTGGATCGTGCAGTACCCGCCCGGCCAGTTCGAGCCGGTGATGCAGGCGCCGTACAGACCGCCCACGCACTCCCAGTACCCGGTGCATGCCCCGCCGACCTGGCTGGTGCCGGTCGCGGACGGCCAGCATTCGTTGCCGCCGGCCGCATCGGGGTTGAGGCACTGGTATCCGTCGAGGCGGCACTGACCGTTGCCGGCACAGTCCTTCAGACAGACACCGTCGCCGGCGCCGTCGATGGCGCCACAGTGTGAGCCGGTCGGGCACGGGTTCGTCGCGCTACACACCTCGGTGCAGTAGCCATTGCGCCAACCGTTGTCCTGCGTGAAGCAGCCACCGTCGACGCCGCCGGCGCACTCGTACAGCTGCGTACACGCGTCACCGACGACACCGGTGCCCGTGGAGGCGGCGGCGCATTCGGTCACCGCGTCCTGGTCGAAGTCGTAGCAGAGGTAGCCGTCGGCCCGGCAGTCGCCGTCCGCGGCGCAATCGTCCATGCAGATGCCCATGCCGGTGTTCGTGTCGAACAGGCCGCAGTGCGAGCCGTTCGGACAGCCCGAGATCGCGGTGCACGTCTGTGCGCAGTAGCCGTCCTGCCAGCCACGCGAATCGTGGACGCAGTAGCCGCTCTGCCCACCGGCGCAATCGGCGTGCTCGTCGCATGCCGCGCCCGGGAGGCCCGCGCCGTTGCCAATCGGCCAGCACTCGTTCACGCCGGCGAGGTCGCCGTCGTAGCATTCGTAGTCGGGGCCGCGGCAGTCGCCGTTGCCCGCGCAGTCGTCGAGGCAGACGCCGATGCCATCGTCGGCATCGATGAATCCGCAGTGCGAACCGACCGCGCAATCGCCGTCGACGGTGCAGAGCGACGTGCAGTAGCCGCCCGTCACCGGGTCGTCCAAACAGCCGCCGGAAATGCAGTCGCCGCCCGAGTTGCAGGCGCCGCCGATCGGCTGGGTCTGAGCGCAGTCGTTGTCGTCCGCCGCCAGGCAGCCGGGCGCGCAGCACCCATCGCCGTTGATGCACTGCGTGACCGGTCGGGTCGTGCAGGTCCGGTTGCAGTTCATCGCGCTTCCCGTGGCGCCGTCCACCGTGCAGGCGTTGCCATCGTCGCAGGTCGCGGGGCAGTTTCCGTCGCACGTCTCGCCGGCTTCGACGATGCCGTTGCCGCACGTCGTCGAGCAGTCGTTGTCGTTCGTGGCGTTACAGTTCGACGGACAGCAGCCGTCGCCGTTCGTGCACGCGAGAATCGTGGTGTTTTGACAGGTGACGTTGCAGTTGCCGGCGCTGCCGGTCCGTGAATCCGTCGTGCAGGCGTTCATGTCGTTGCAGCTCACCGGGCAGTCGCCGTCGCAGGTCTCGCCCATCTCGACGACCCCGTTTCCGCAGGTCGCCGAACAGTCGGAGTCGTTCGTCACGTTGCAGTTCGCGGGGCAGCAGCCGTCGCCGCCCGTGCATGCCATGATCGGTGCATTGTTGCAGGTGACGTCGCAGGTCGCCGCCGTGCCGTTCATCGTGTCCGTCGTACATGCGTTGCTGTCGTCGCAGCTCGCCGCGCAGTCGCCGTCGCACGACTCACCGGGCTCCGTCATTCCGTTGCCACACACCGCGTTGCATTCCGCGTCGTTGGTCGGGTCGCAGCCGGCGGGACAGCAGTTGTCGCCGTCCATGCAGGCCGTGATCGGGCTGTTCGCGCACACCGCATCGCACGTACCGGGCGAGCCGGTGAGCACGTCCTCGGTGCACAAGTTGCCGTCATCGCAGTTGGCCGGGCAGTCGCCGTCGCAGATCTCGGCGCCTTCCACCACGCCGTTGCCGCATACCTCGCCGCAGTCGTTGTCGTCCGCCGAGCTGCACGCCGGCGGGCAGCAGCCGTCGTCGTCGACGCAGGTCGAAATCGTGGTGCCTTCGCAGACTGCTGAGCAGTCGCTGGCGTCGCCGATGATGATCGCCGTCGTACACGCCTCCGCAATCGCGGGGCAGGACACCGGGCAGCTGCCCGCGTCGCCCATCGCAATCGCGTTGTCACACGTCTCCGTCCCGTTCACGACGCCGTCTCCGCACGACCCCGTGGTGTTGTTCGGGTTCACGTTCGTCGTGTTGTTCGGGTTCACGTTCGTCGTGTTGTTCGGATTGACGTTGGGATTGATGTTCGGGTTGACGTTCGTGGTGCGGTTATTCGGCGTCGTCGTCACGTTCGTCGTGTTGTTCTCCTTCGCGGAGTCTCCCCCACCACAACCCGTCGCGACGGCCAAAGCCAGGACCAACCAAAGCGTTTTCATCGTCTGCTCCATGCAAAAACCGTTAGAATGCGCGGACCATAGCGGCCAGTGTCCCCCGGAACAAGCAGGACCGGCCGCGGCGGCCTGAGGCGCGTCGCGACGGATTCGGTCTGATGCGCTGATTTCGACTGTTCATGTGGTTTATCGGAAGCGTTGTCTGGAGCGGTTGCTCCGCGGGTCGACTTCAAATGCGCCGCGCTGCGTGCGATAGTGGCCGCGATGCGCACTTTCTCAATCATTCTCACTGTCGCTTTCGCGGTCGCCTGCGGTCAGCCCGTCTCTGGCCCCGAGGACATGTCGTCTGATCAGTCCCGAATGGTTGCGGACATGCGGGCAGCCGAAGTCGGTCTGTCGGATGTCGGTCGCCGGGACCTCGGCGGCCGCGATCTCGGGAGTACGGACCTCGGCAGCAGCGACATGGGCAGCGCTCCGGACCTTCCGGCCCCGACCGACATGGCAGCCGCGGCGGGCTTCGGCGACATCTCGGGTCCGTGCGGCGTGCTGGACGACGAGCTGACTTCCGCTCAAACGTTCTTCGTCGCGAACGCACTCGATTTCGGGATGGACCCCTACGACGACGCCGACCTCGCGCGTCTGACCGACGGGGGTCGCGAGATTATCGCGGACGGCAATGCGGGCGGAAACTCGCTGCTCTCGGAGGTGTTCTCGTATGAAGTGCTGGCGCGCTGCGAGGGCGCGCTGTTGCTCAAGACCGAGACCGAGATCACGTATCAAAACGCGATGGGCAAGATCACGGACCTGCTCGTCGAGATCGACGGGCTCAAGATCGGCGTCAGTGTAACGCGAGCGCTCGCGTTCCCGTTCGACGACCCCTACACCGAAGCGCAGGCGTCGACGCTGCTGTCCGGCAAGCTGAGCGACGTGCAGGCCAGCTCGGCCAACGTGACGCTCGCCGATGCCTGGACGAAACAGATCCTGCACGTCATCGCCTACTCACCCATGCATGCCGACTCGCTCCGTGCGGCGTATGATGCGCTCGACGCGTCGGTGAAAGCGGACACGGTCGTGCTTGTGACGGTCACCAACGGCGACGACGCTCCGCTATACTAAGGCGTCCTCATGCGTGAACACTTAATCCGCGGGTCCGCTGGTCTGCTGGTCCGCTGGTCAATTTCAAACTAAGACCCACACACCAGCTAGAGAACCACCACGCGAAGCGCCCGAGGCACTCGCGCTTCACGCGGGAGGCCGCGGTTCACCAGCAGGCGAGGTTGTTCGACGCTTCGCGTGGTAGCTCCATGAAATGAGTGTGGGTCTTAGTTTGAGTTTGACCGGCGACCAGCAGACCAGCAGACCCGCGGACCAGCGGAGCAAAACGGCCCACTGTTGAGTACGCCTTAAGATCGTAGCTATGAGGGCGTCCTAGTCAGTCGGTGTGCGGCGTGCGTCGGCGTCGGCGGGCGCCGCCGCCGGTCGCGATGAGCATCATGACGATCCCGCCGATGATGCCGGGCTCGGGGGTCGTGCTGCCGCGGAACTGAGGGGCGGCGACGTGGACGCCGGCTGGTGGTGGGACCGCGACGGCGCCGTCGGCGTTGTGGCCAGGGTCGTCATTTGCGACGGCCTCGGAGACCGCGACGAACGAGGTCCACTGCGTCATCAGGGAGTGGTCGAGGCCCAGCTGGATGACCTGCTCACGAAGTTGGTCGTCGGTGACGTGGACCCCGCGCAAGTTCGCCGGTGTCGTGAGCAAGTGCATACGGTCCGCGATCTGTGCCCGCGCCCAGGTGAGGCGCACGGCATCGCCGTCCGTGCGCTCGGCGGGCAGGTCGACGGTGATCGGGATTTCGACGGCCTTGCCGGCGACGTTGCCGCGCACAGTGACGGTGTGCCGCCCCGGCCGTGCGTAGGTGCCCGTGATCCGTACCGACTGGCCCGCGAACAGGTCCGGGATCGCAGCCGGCGAGACGTTGTCGAGGCCGGCGTCGGTGGCGGCGAGGCGGATGTCGGTCAGCAGCGGTGACTGCAGCCGTTCGGCGAGTTCGGCCGCGACGGCGTCGACGTCTTCGGTCGGATCGACGTATCGCGCAAAGCCCCGGCCGGTGCGGCCCATCTCGTCAATGAGGTACCGGTTGACCCCGCTGCCGACGCCGATGGCGAAGAGCCGCGCGTCGCCGATGTGCGTGCGCAACAGTGTGACGATCTCGAAGTCGTTGCCGATGTAGCCGTCGGTCATGAACGTCACCAGGCGCATCGTGCCCGCTGGTGCCGGCGCCGTGAGGGCCTGCGTGATCCCGGACGTCATGTGCGTGCCGCCCATGCCCTCGAGACCGTCGACGTAGGCGATCGCGTCGACGACGTTCATGGGCGTGGCGGCGATCGGGCGCTGCGAGTACTCGGTCGCGGCATCCGAGAATCGAATGATCCGGAAGGTGTCGGTGGGGCGGAGCCCGGAGAGCGCGCGCCGCATGAACGCCTTGCTCGCATCCATCGGTTGACCGGCCATGGAGCCCGAGCAATCGAGCACGAACACCATTTCACGCGGCGTCACGAGGTCGACGCGCGCCTCGGTTGGCGGCTCGATCAGGAGGCTGAACGTACCGACTTCCGTGCGCGGATCGAAGTCGGCGATCAGCCCGGCCTGGGTCTGTGTCCCGGCCATCGCGTAGCTGAGTTCGAAGTGACGGTTATCGACGACGCGGCCGGCGGCGAGGCCGACGCGCGCATCGGTGCGACCGAGTCGCTGCACGTCGAGGGCGTGGGTGTCGCTGGCCACGTCGGTCAGAGGCAGGCCCGCGTCGATCCGGAGGCTGATGCTGACGCGGTCGGAGTCGATCGTCTCGGCGGTCCCGAATTGCTGAGCAGGGAGCTCCTCGTGGTCGCCGCTGCCGTCGACGAGCTCGTTGCCGGACATGTCCGTGGGGTTGAAGTGGGGGCCGACGACGAGCGGCAGCGCGACGAAGTACCGTCCGTCGCGGCGCTCGGCGGTGTGCACGTAGCGAAGTTCGATCTCGACGACCATGCCGGGCATCAGATTGCCGACCGACTGCTGAAACAGGTTCGGTCGATGCTGCTCGGTGAGCGCGGCGACTTTTCCTTCGGCCACGGCGGCTTCGAACGTGGCTTTCGCCTCGTCCTCGCGCTGGATGATGGCCTGCACGACCTCATCGCCGACGCGCATTTTCATCGCGTAGACGGCGCCGTGTTCATGGAGCGGGAACTGGTAGGTCGCGTCCAGCGGCGTGTCGCCGGGGTTCTCGAAGCGTTGCGTCACCTGCACCGTCACGAGATCGCCGCGGACGTCGACGTCGTAGTCGGTCTCGAGGGTCGGCATCTCCACCGTTTGGCCGTCGACGGTCGCGATGAGCCGCCCACCGCTCTCGTTGTCAGCCACGGCGACGTGCGTCGGCGCGGGCGCCGGCGCCGCACGAGGGGTGTAGTGGCTGGACCGTATCGGACTGGTGGATGCGTAGATGCCCGCGACGACGAGGGCGGCGAAGAACAAGCTCACGCAGCCAAAGAAGGCGCCGGCGAGGCTGAAGGCGAGGTATTTGCGAGGGACGGACATGTCAGGTCTCCATGGGTGCGTTGAGGATGAAAGGGGCGAGGGCAGTGTCGAAGGCGTCGTTGTCGGCGCCAGAGTTCGCCCACGGGTGCACGCGTTCGATGGCCGTCCAGGTCGTGGACGGGTTTCGAAGCCAGATCCAGACGGCTTCCGATACGCTCGATGCGGTGTGGCCGGCGTCACTGCGGTAGCTCACGACCACCCGCCATTCGCGACCGTCGACGCCGACGGCGCGGTACGTCGCGCCGGGCATCGCGCCGTGCGAGATGCCGATGCGCTCCACCGCGAATCCCGACCCGGTCAGACATTCGTCGGGGGCGTGAAGGTGGCGCAGCGGGGCGGACGTTCGGACGAGCAACAGCGTGCGCTCGCCGTAGCTCGCCTTCGCCGCGGCGCCGCCGAACTGCGTGAAGTACGCGGTCTCGCGCGCAGACAACGGGATGGGTTGCGCGCGCTGGCCGGCGAGCGACGTCGGCACATTCAGGTTGTGGATGGGGCGCGCGACGTCGATGGGGCGATGGGGCGTGAAGGCGACCGCGAGGCAAGCTGCGACCAGCACCCCCGCCACCCAGACCGACGAACCTGCCGCACGCGTCGCCGCCGCGCGGTCGACGACAACGTCGGCGCCGTCGTCGCCGAACCGCGCCCAGCCGACGACCGGCGCGAGTCCCAGAGCGAGCGTCACGAGGCCCACCACGTCGTGCCACGGCTGCGCCATCACATCGATGCCGACGACCTCCGGAAACGCAATGCCGACGGCGAGCAGCACGATGCGAATCGTGTTGGAGATCAGCGCGGCCATCACCGTCACGGCGATGCCGACCACCGCGCGTCCGGCGCTCGGGCGAGTCAACGCGGCGAGCACGATGAACGCGGCGATCGTGAGCAGCAGGCCGCGTGCGCCGGAGCACGGCAGGTCGACCAACACGTGTTGGGCGCGGAGCACGATGTCGACGCCGCTGCAGGTCACGTCGTCAAAGGTCAGAGAGAGCGCGCCGCACGCGCCGGCGGCCGAGACCTGCTGCAGGCCGAACCCGATGACGCGCTGGACGATCCGCTCCAGCGGCAACGCCAACGCGAACAGCGCGGCGAGCCAGAGCGGCGAGACCGCGCGCCGACGTTCGCCGAGCCCGAAGAGTAGCCCGAGAGCAAACATGTCGATGACGAGTGCCGCGGCCCCGATCACGTTGACGGCCAAGATGTGACCGGCGACGCGCACGGCGCCCGTCAGCGCGAACAACAGGGCCGGAAACGTGGTCGACGCTGGACCTCGACGGGGGCTCGTCACGCTCCACATGAAGAGGCCGAGGACCCCGATGAACGCCCACCCGCCGTAGCTCCCCCACGACGCTTCGAACCACGTTCGGACGAGCCACGCCGCCGGTTCAGCGGCGAGGAACGCGGTGCAGCAGAACAGGACGGCATTGACAGCCGTTGATGCTCCGTTGTTTCGTGTGGTTGAGACGGTCATGCTCGCTCCAGTTCGCGGACACCAGAACGGTGCCTGCGAATCATGGAGTTTGTTGCCGCAGTGGAAATGAGATCACGCGGCGGAACTCGTGCAGATTATGTGGAGGCGCACACGTTGAGCGGACGCCGCACGATCCTCGTCGTCGATGATGACGCACACATCCGCAAGGTGGTGCGCTTCGCGCTGGAGCGCGAGGGGTACGACGTTGTTCAGGCCGCGGACGGCCAGGAAGCACTCGATCAGGTCAAGTCGTACGCGCCCGATCTGCTGGTGCTCGATATCACGATGCCGAAGCTCAATGGCGACGAGGTTTGTCGCGAGCTGCGCCGAGCGGACAACCAGGTCCCGATCATCTTCCTGTCCTCGCGCAACGACGAGATCGACCGGATCTTAGGCCTCGAGCTCGGCGGCGACGATTACGTCACCAAGCCGTTCAGCCCTCGCGAACTCGTGGCGCGCATCAAGGCGTTCTTTCGTCGCTTCGACACGCCGGACCCCGCACCAGTCGACGCCGCGGACGGTGAGCTCCGCCACGGGCAGTTCCGGATCGATCTCGAGGCGTATCGGGCGTTCGCCGGCGATCTCGAGGTGAAGCTGACGCCCACGGAGTTCGACATCTTGCGCCGAATGGTTCGTCGGCCGAGCAAGGTGTTCTCACGCGCCGACCTGATGGGGGACACAATCGTGAGCGAGCGCACGATCGATAGCCACGTGCGCCACATCCGGAAGAAGTTCGACGCGGCGGGCGACGATCCGATCGAGACGGTGCACGGCTTCGGTTACAAGCTGAAGCCCGCCAAATGAGGTGGACGCCGCGGCTGCGCACGGTGCTGCTGATCGTGAACGTCGTGATCCTGGCGATGCCGTTGGCCGCGATCGCGGGCCTTCAGATCTATGACAGCGAACTGGTGCGCCAGACCGAGGCGGAGCTGATCGCCCAGGGGGCGTTCGTCGACGCGGCGTATCGCAACGCCTTGCTCGAGGAGCTGACCCACACCAGTGGATCGAGCGAGGACCACGGCCGGCCGGCGCAGCACGCGATCGAGATGGTGGACGGCAAGTTCATCCCCGTGGCGCCGCGCCTCGACATCAGCAAAGAGCGCGTTCGCCCACCCGCCCCGGACCCCACCGCAGCGGTCGCCGCGCCGTCCGCGATCACACTCGCCGCGGGCGCGCGGGTGGAGAAGGTGCTCAAGGAGGCGCAGCGCATCACGTTTGCCGGCATTCGGGTCGTCGACGTCGACGGGACGATCGTGGCGAGCACCGGTGAGAATCAGCGCGGTCGCGCGGTCGCCGATCACGAGGAGGTGCGACGGGCACTGGCCGGGGAGTTCGTGAGCATCTTGCGGCAACGTATCTCGGCCAGTCCGCTGCCCCCGCTGGAGTCGATCTCGCGTCGGACCAAGATTCGCGTGTTCGTCGCGATGCCAGTGCTCATCGACGATCGCGTCGTCGGCGCCGTCGTGCTGTCCCGCACGCCGATGAGCATGACGAAGGCGCTGTACGACAATCGGCTGGTGTTCATGGCGATGCTGATGTCATTGCTGGGTGGGGTCGCGCTGATCACGTTACTGACGGCGGTGACGATTCGACGGCCGATTCGCGCGCTGTCGAGCAGGCTCGCCGCATTTCGGACGACACGACCCAGGGAACGGTGATCGAGCGGCCGGGGACCGTGGAGTTCGAAGAGCTGTCGGAGGCTTTCGCGAAGATGGCCGCGGCCCTGGGGCAGCGCGAGGCGTACATCACGACGTTCGCGCGAGCGGTCTCGCACGAGTTCAAGACGCCGTTGTCGTCGATCCGCGGTTCCGTCGAGTTGCTGCAGGATCACCTCGACGAGATG
>JBFIHF010000257.1:0-9332 GCA_041601915.1 Bradymonadaceae bacterium | reverse complement strand
GCACCAACTTCAGCCAGACCCAACCCGTGATGAGCCTCGAAACCGTCAAAGAGCGTGTCAAAGCGCGAAAGGCGGCGGCCAAGCCCGCAGCACCGGCGGCCGTGGAAGCATCGGGTGAACAGGCGGCGCGGTGAGCGCGCGTACGTCGAACGAGAGGATTCAAATGGTTTCAACGATACAGAAGTCGGTCCTGTTGATCGCGGTGGCTGTGGCGTTCAGCGCCTGTGGCAACAAGGCGAAGAAGGCCGAGAAGGCCACCGCCGAGCAGGTCTCGGCGACGGCGGCGGAGCTGGGCATGAACGCCGAGTCGATCGCGGCGTTCCAGCAAGCGATCGACGAGATGAAGAAGCCGAAACCCGACAACGCGATCGCGGTCGCGGCGCTGGAAAAGGCGGTGTCGCTGGAGCCCGACTTTGCCGAGGCACATTACAACCTCGGCTTGCTGCAGCTCGCGCTCGGCGAGACGGACAGCGCCCAGGTCTCGCTGCAGAAGGCGAAGTCACTGGACCCGGATGTCCAAGAGTACACGGTGGCGTTGGGACGGGCCCAGGCCGAAGTCGGGAACTACGCCGAGGCGGAGGTCTTGTTCGGCGAAGTGATCGCTCGCGAGCCCGACAACCTCACCGCGAAGAACAATCTCGCGGTGCTGGCGTTCCGTAAGGACGACACCGACGCGGCGTTGAAGTTCCTGCAGGAGATCCTGCGCGAAGACAGCGAGAACGTCGCCGCACTGACCACGCTGGGTCAGGTCTATCAGAAGAAAGAGAACTACTCGCTCGCGAAGTACGTCTACAAGCGGGCGATCAAGGTCGATGAGAAGAACCCCGATCTGCACAACAATCTCGGCCTGGTCTACCTCGCCGAAGAGAACGTGCCCGGCGCGGTCTCCGAGTTCTCCACCGCCGTGCAGTTCAACCCGAACTACCTGGAGAGTCGCCTCAATCTGGGCGCGATCCTGCTCGAGTATCTCGATTACGAACGCGCCGCGGAGCAGTTCAAGGAGGCCGTGCGCATCGCGCCGAGCCACTGCGTCGCCCGTCTCGGCAACGCCGCCACGAACTACGCGTTGGGCAAGCACGCCGACTCCGTGAACGACTACGAGTTCTACGTCGGCAAGTGCGACGCCAAGCACCTGTCGAGCCACGAGCGGCTCGCGAAGCTCCATGAGAGCTTCCTCAATCAGCCCCAAAAAGCGGTCGAGTACTACCGCAAGGCGCTATCGCTGACGACGGACGAGGACAAGCTTGCCAACTATAAGGCGATGATCAGCTTCCTCGAGAACCAGGCCAAGCAAAAGACACCCAAGCAGCCCAAAGCGCCTGAGACCAAAGAAGACAAGACGCCCGACGACGACGATGACGCGGAGTAGCGAGCGGCGCTGACGTTTGCGAATCGGTCGGATGTTTTGTTGTCGGCGATCGAGGTTGGTACTGTGTGTCGGCTCCAGGGCGAAGGTCATTTGTTGTTTTTCTTCGGAACATCCCTAGCGCAGACGTTGTCCGATGTGTGATCCGTTACTCGGAGGCCTACGTTGACGCGTTTCGGGGCGCTTTGTTATGGTGGGGATGCCCCCAAGGCCACCCTAATGAAATTCAGTAAGCAAGGAGTTCATATGCGACGCTTCGTGGGATTGATGGCGCTGGTCGTCACGTTGGGCGTCGCGAGCTCGGCGTCGGCGCAAGACGACACGAAAACGAAGTTCTACAACTTCGATGACATGTTGATTGATGGCGCATTGAAGACGCCCGACGTGCTCAAGACTGAGGCGACGGACAAGGCGAAATTCAAGCGCCTGCTGAGTTTGAAGAAGAGTTTTCTACCGAAGATCCGAGAGTCGGCTGAAGAGCGCGCGCTTCAATGATGCCACTCACGTAGTACGGCCCTGCGCCGTCCAAGAGTCCCGCGCCACTGGCCCGGGAAGGAGAGTCGATGAAGATTGTCTGCGATAGCTGCGGTGCCAAGTACTCGATCGCTGATGAGAAGGTACACGGCAAAGTCTTCAAGATCCGTTGTAAGAAATGCAGCAACGTCATCGTCGTCAAAGGCACAGCTGAGGCCGAAGGCGCGGGTGGCGAGGATCTTGGTGGCGGTGCTGGGGCGGCGGAGTGGTACGTAGTGATCGAAGGTGAGCAGGTCGGTCCTGTGACATCCGTCGAGATCGACTCCTACTTCACCTCCGGCCAGATCAGCGCGGAGACGTACGCGTGGAAAGACGGGATGGGCGACTGGATGCACGTCGTCGACATCCCCGAGTTCCGCCATCTAGCCCAGGAAGTCGCGGGCCCCAACGAAGCCACGACGATCGCGGACTCCGGTCAGCGCTACGACCAGGGCGAGGTCGATGCGACGAACGTCGTGCACTCTCCGCTGGCGATGGGCGCGGAGCCCTCCGAGCCGACGATGCACGATACGCCGAGCTCGCGGGACTACGCCGACCCCTACGCGTCGGAGCCGGGATACGGCGACGATGAGTACGGCTATGCGGCCTCGGGCGACGACGGCGGCTACTCTGGGTTTGCGAGCAGCTACGATAGCTCGGGCTCCGGCATGGGCGGCGAACTGGCGGCCGCAGGCGGTGACGACGACGGCGGCGGCATGTTCGCGGCCTTCGACACCGGCAGCGATTCGGACTTCATGAACTTTGGCGACAGTGCGCCGGCGAGCACCAACGGCTCCAACGGCTCCAACGGCGCCCACGCCGCCGCGGCGCTTGCCGACGGCATGGTCGGTCAGCGCAACGAAAACTCCGTGCTGTTCTCACTGTCGAGCCTCGACGGCGTTCCCGCGGTCGGCGGCGGCGGCGGCGGCGGCGCCGACGTGCCCGTCACCGAGGGTTCGGGTCTCATCGATATCCAGGCCCTCGCGACCGCACACAAGTCGATGAGCAGCGGGGGGGACCTCGATGGCGGCGGAATGGACCCGTTCGCACAGGGATCGATGGCGATGCCCGCCCTGATGCCGATGGGCAGCCACCGCTCCAACAATACGCTCTACATCGCGCTCGCGGCCGGTGCCGTGGTGCTGTTCGTCGTCCTCGGCCTCGGGATGTACCTCGTGCTGAAGGACGATCCCAAACCCGCGGAGCCGACGGTCAAGGTCGTCGAACGATACATTGAGCGGCCTCAAGACAGCGACGCCGTCAAGGCGAAGGCCGCACTGGAAGCCGACGAGGCCGCGAAGGCCGCCGCGGCTGCCGAAGCGGCGGTGCCCAAGAAGGTCGAGGCCGAGGACGAGGGCTCCGACAAGAAAGAAGTCGCCTCCGCGAGCCGCAAGACGACCTCCAAGTCGTCGGGCAAGTCGACGTCCTCGAAAAAGGACGACGACGAAGACGAGAAGGAAGCGCCGGCGCCCAAACCGAAGTCCAAGAAAGACGGGATCGACAGCATTCTGGACAAGATCGACGAGAAGGCAGACGAGAAAGAGTCGGCAAGGTCCTCGTCGAGTTCGCTGCCGAAGGCGCTGGACCGGACCGACGTCAAGAAGACGATCAACCGCTACAACAGCCGGATCAGCACCTGCGCGAAGAGCCAGAACAAGGCCGGCAGCAAGGGCACGATCAAAGTGAAGTTCTACATTCAGCCCAACGGCCGAGTGCGGGGCGAGACCGTGGTCTCGTCAGGCTTCAAAGGGACCGACGTCGGGACCTGCGTGCAAAAGGTCGTCGGCTCGATGACCTTCCCGAAGACCTCAGCGTCCAAGGACGTGCCGGTCACCTACCCCTTCATCCTGTGAATTAACGCGCCGCGCAGGTGGTTGGATCGAGCGCCAGCATTGCTGGCGCTCTCTTTTTGTCGGAACATCGTCGGCACGCCGTTGTCCGATCTGCAGGAGTGCCCATGCCGCAGATCAAACTCGTCACCAACGTCTCCGAATACGCCCTACTGCGGGGCCTCGCGCGCTCGCGCGCGCGTTTGGTCGTCGCGACGGTCTGTGCGACCGGCGCGATGGTCGGCTTCGGGCTGTGGAGCGCACACTACATCCTCGAGCAGTCCAGCTCCGTGGGCCTCAACCTCGCGCTGATCACGTTCAACATGATGGTCATGCTCGTCGCGGCATACCTGCAGACGATCCTCGTCGGAGACATCGCGTTCGGCACCTCGTGGCGCGAACAGGTCATTCTGGGCGAGCAGCCGACGGGGGCGGCGAGTGTGCAGAACCACAACGCCGAGTTCATGATCCTGCTGCTGCTGCTCGTGGTCGCCAATGGCCTGGTGGTCAATTTTGGCTCCGGCGGATTCCTCGATACCTACCACACGGAGGGGTTCTTTCGGTCGAGGCTGCGCTCGGACGTGGCGGCCGAACGCCTCGCCGCGCTGGAGTACATGACCGATCCGCTCAATTTCGAAGCGTGGACGGTGCCCGGGGTCCAGCAACTGGTCCTGGACCACCTCGACGATCCCGATGTGGACACACGTCGAGCGGCGCTTTGGAACGCCGGCCAGATGAGCATCGCCGCCGCGCGGACCCCGCTGGCGAAGATCGTCGCGAACCCCGCCGAGGTCGAGATCGTGCGCGCCGAGGCCGCCGAGGCGCTGGGTAAGCTGGGGATCGATGACGAAGCGCGTCTGACGTTGGAGACCGTCTTGAGTGGAACCCCGGCACCGCGGCTCGCCGTCGGCGCCCTGCGAGGTCTCGCGTTGATGAAGTCTCCCCTGTCGATTCCGGCGGTGCGGCCACTGACCAAGTCCAGCGACGAACTCGTGATGTTGCACGCGTTCTGGGTGCTGCGAAACGCGGGCGATACCGCGCTGCGCAGCGAGCTGCGCGAAGAACTGCTCGCCGAACCGACCGGCCAGCGGCTCTGTGCATTGCTCGACACCCTCAAGATGGTCGCGACCCCCGAGGATGTGACCTGGGCACGCCGCGCATTCGACAGCGTCGACGCCGAGGCCAAGTGCGAGCCGGTGATCTGGGAGGAGCGCAACGAGCGGCAGCACTACGTGCTGTACAGCGACTCGTTTCGCGTGAAGTACCTCAAGATCGTCGCGAACGCGTCGGGCGGCGAACATCGTGCGTGGTTTGAGCGAATCGTCGCCGACCCGGATCAGCCGTGGCGCGTCCGCGAAGTCGCGAGCGAGATCGTGAAGCGCGTGGACGAGGCGAAGTAAGTCGCCAGAAGCTAGATCGAGTCGGCGATGTCTTGTGGGATCGGCTTGCCGGTCGTGCGATCGACCCATTGCAAGCGCCCCGCTGAAAACTCCACGAACCGGATCCCGCGCGCCTCCTCGAGTTCCGCGACGAGCGCCTCGGCGGACTCGATGTCAGCCTGGAGCTCTTTCCAGGACTGCTTGCGCCGATGCTGGCGGGGGCAGCTGGGGACCTCACTCATCATCGCTTCGCCGAGCAACGACTGGCGGGCGAGCTCGAGCGCGCCGCGCGCCCGGCCGATGAGGCCCTCTTCAAAGCCGTGATCGCGATACGTCTCGAGTTCCCGAAACACGGCGGCGACTTCGTCGCCCACGAACGCATCACATGCCTCGCCGGCATCCCGATAGGTCGTGGCGCAGCCGACGGCGAACACGAGTGCGATGGCGATGGTGTTCAGCCTCATGGCGATATCGTACGCCCTGTCTCACTGCATCACCAGCTGTAGCGAGACCGGCGAGCGGCTGACGCGAACCGTCTTCCCCCAGCCAAACTCCACGCGATCGGCCTCGATCCCGTCGCCGAACACCACCCCGCCCTCGTTCATCTCCGAAGTGACCTCGATGACGTCGTCCACGATGCCCTGTGTCAGCGAGCAGCCCGTCCCCGGACTCGGGAACGCCTCGCGTACGAGGAACAGCAACTGGGGCGAGCAGGGGTCGACGAGGCATGGTTTGCATTCGCGCTCGCGGTGAATCGAGCGCGCCCACCCCGTACACCCGGTTCCGCTGGCCACGATGATGCCCGAAGACGAGTGTCGCTCCACCTCGCCACCGAAATGGAGTCGGTATCGCGCGGACTGGTGCGTCCGCTGCCCGATGAAGACCTCGTTCAGCGCGCGTAACTTGAAGCCGCCGTCGACCTGGGCCTCAACCATCGTGCGAGCCTGGACCTCGAAGCGCCCCGTCGAGACGCTGGCCAGCAGCTCCGCGATCGCACAGGGCCCGTGCGGAACGAGCACGCCAGCGTGGCTGCCGGGGGCCGGGTTAATCCCGATGACCGGCTGGCCGTTGAGGTACTTCGCGGCATTCGCGACCAGTCCGTCCTGGCCGACTGCGACGATCACGTCGTCGTCCTCAAAGAGGAAGCGGTCCAGTCCGTTGCGTTCGACGCGGGCCCGCCTCCACGAGACCGGAATCGCCGCGGACGCTGCCTGAATGGCGGCCATCTGCTGATCATGCGCGGCGCGCAGCTCGTCGATCGACTGCTCGCGGGTACGCAGAAAAAAGTCCGCCTGGGCGACGGTCCCGTGACGCGCCACGACGAGATCGAACTCGGTGGGGCGCGTCACGACGACCACACGTGGGTTGCGGTTGCCCATCGCTCACTCCGATCCGTTCTGGCCGAGCTTCTTCGTGCCGGCGCGCGCCAGATCCGTCAGCAACGGACCCAGCATGTCGGGGGTGATGTTGAGGTGCTCGATCCGCGTGAGCTTCGAGGCGAGTTCGCGCGCCGCGAGGCCCATCATCACGTTCGGAGGCAGATCGGCGTAGATCTCCATCCGCTCGCGCTCCGTCTGGACTCGAGCCTCTTCAATGACGCGGATCCCTTCCGCTTCCGCGGCCGCCGAGATCCGCGCGTGCTCGGCCGCGGCTTCGACTTCGATTCGCTCCGCGGCGACATGCTCCGCGCACTGCCGTCGCGCGTTCTTGCCCTGCTGATCGATGAGCTCTTCCTCGCGCCGCGCCAGCTCCAGACGGGTCTGGGCCTCGTTCTCCTGGATCGCTCGCTCCTTCTCGACCGCCAACGCGCGTCGCTGAAACGTCGCTTCGTCGGCGCGCTGCTGGATCGCCTCGAGCGCGGGCACTTGCAACGCTCGCTCGAGCTCTGGCGTCGGCTGTACGGCGCTGACACGGACCGTGACGACCTCGAGCCCCATCAGCGGCAAGCTCTCGTCGGTGGTGAGGCCGTGGTCGATCCGCTCGCGCAGCGCCGCAAACCCGTCCTGCAGGACTGTCTGCAGCGCGTTCGTCGCGACGTAATCCCACGCGATCTGCTGGGCGAGCTGCACGATAAGCAGCGCCAGCGACTCCAGCGGCTGCTTGGAGTACGCGCCAGACTTGGTGTCCACGGAGCAATCGACGCGGCTCGCCAATCGCACGGCATCGACGATCCGATACGTCACGATGCCCTGAACCGTGACCTCCTGGTGGTCATGGGAGCGGCCGTGGAACAGGAAGGGGACCTCGCGGTCGTCCAACGGCACCTTCGCAATCGACGCACTGAGCGGCCAAAACCAGAACGCGAGCCCCCTGCCTTGGCGAGCCAGTCGCCCGCTGCGGTGATGCATGACGAACACGGATGGCTCCGTACGAAGGTGTCTCCACCACAGGAACTTTCTGATTTCTGACACTTGCGCCTCCTTGGTGTCTCTTTGACACATTGTAAGTGTAAGCAGAACACGAAGGGGCACGCAATCGATTCCGGACGATTCTGATGAATTTCGCGACGCGCCCATCGTCGGACGACGCGCAGCGGACAAACTGACTGGCGAATCACTTATGAAGACTACCGGTGCTTTGGTGTCCCTCACCGTCTTTGTCTGGGCCAGTCCAGCGTTCTCACAGTGCATCGCAGGGCCCGACGCCCCCTCCGAACGCGCGCTGCAGACGGCGTTCGAGGCGCAGGCCGCGATCGCCGACCACCTGGGTGTCGCGGAGCTCGACCGCCACAGCCGTGAGCTCTCCGACGTGGTGTCCGAACGTGAGCTGCGGCGCGGCGCGGCGACCGCACAGGCGACGTTGAACTTCGAGACCAGCGCCGTGCGCGGATTCTCGGTGTGTGACGCCACAGCATGGGAACGCGCAAAGCTGCAGAACCAGGCGTTGGGCGCCGCGGCGAGCGTCGGTTCGCGGGGCGTTGCACGTCTGGAGATGCGGCTCTACGGAGTCAGCGACAGCATCATTCAACGCGACCTTGGCCAGTACTACCCGGAGCGAGAGGTGGGAGCGCAGGCCGCGGTGCCGGGCGCGACAGGCGCGGGGCACGGCGTGTGGTCGACCCGCGTGGAGCTGCTGGACGCGGTCAATCTCACGGTGGGGCGCGTGAGCACGCACGAGATCCAGCACTCGGTGGGCTGGGACGAAGAGACCGACGAGAACGGCGACACGAGCATCACGAAATCCGAGACGACTCACTGGGGCGCGGGCGCGGACGGGCGCACCTTCGTGGCGCTCGGCGTCCCGCGTTTCGGCAGCAGTGATCTGGTCCTCGGCGCGGCCGGCGTGGAGAGGCTGCACGCCGGATCGGGCTGGATCGTGCCGCGGCCCCGCGACCCGGCGGTCGCGTTCCGCCTCGACGCCGGCTGGGACGGTCTAATCGACGCGCCCACTATGGGAGCCGAGGCGATCCCCTTACTGCGGCCGTTTGATACGCGAGGTCTGCCCACGTTTCGGCTGCGCGCGGCCACGGAGCTGACGACCTCCGCGCTGCGTGAAGCGTCGGTGAGCGCGCGATGGAGCTACAGCTACGAACAAGCCGGCATTGCGGTCCCGGGTGAGCTGGCGGGCTTCGAGCTGCAGAGCGGGCTGTACGGCGGCAGTCGACTGCGCGACGTCAGCGGCAGCCCGTTCGTGCCCGGGGTATCGGCGCGGCTCGACGCCGCGGTGCCGTTCTACGGGGTGTTCCGGGTTGCGACGTGGGCGGGGATCAATCGTGCGTCCACCATTGCGGCCGTCCCCGACGCCGCCGGTCGACCGGAGTGGGGTCTAAGCGTCTACGCCACCTTCGCACTGTAGCTTTTAAGACTCCGCGGGTCCGCTGGTCCGCTGGTCTGCTGGTCAACTTCAAACTCAAACTGGACCCGCACTCCGGCCACAGAGCCACCACGCGAAGCGTCGAGCGCCCTCGCTGGCCTACGGGAGCTGCTCCACGCTTCGCTTGGTAGCGCTGTGATTTGAGCGCGGGTCGAAGTTTGAAGTTGAGTTTGACCAGCAGACCAGCAGACCAGCAGACCAGCAGACCAGCAGACCAGCGGATCACCCGATTGTTTGCGGACCGGTCAGCGGCGGCGCAAGACGAGGCCGAACATCGCGATCAACATCAAAAGCGGTCCTTCGGCGGAGGTGCCGCGGCTGACGGTCGCGCAGCAACCGCCGCCTTCGTCTTTGGTGTCGTCGCCCGGTCCGATGACGATGCCCATGTCGGGGCCGCCGTTGCCGCTGTCATCGCCACCGGTCATCCCGGTG
>JBFIHF010000256.1:0-9353 GCA_041601915.1 Bradymonadaceae bacterium | reverse complement strand
GTAGTCGATGTACTCGGCGTGCAAGTCGTCGTCCCACTCCGCCGGCGCGTGGCGCAGCGCGTCGGCCGGGAACACGAAGTCGAGTTCGCCGCCGTCCGTGACATCGATGCGACCGTCCGCGCGGCCGCTGAGCTGGGCGCCAATCGTCGTCGCCGTATCGAGGTCGAGGCCTTCCTGGAGCGCGACCTCCAGGGCACTGATCCGCCCGTTCTGCTGGCGCGCCTGGGCCATGACTCGACCGATGATCGTCGAATCGCGTGGATGGGTGTGGCTGAACAGGCGCCGCATCACGCGGGTCACCCGCAGCACGAGATCATTGGTGGGGATGAAACGTTCCCAGCTATCGCTGGGTTGTGGGCTTCGCAGCCACTGCGTGGGCGACATATCGAGTGGCGGCATCCCAGCACCGGTCGCTGCGCGCCAGATGCCGCGCAGAAACAGGCCGATCGAGAACGTGCACGCCGCGACGATCGCGATGAGCAAGGCGACAATGATCACCGCGAAGATCCCCTCATCCAGATCGCCAAATGACCCACACCCGGGGTCCACTGAAGAGCTCGATGAACCCCCGTCCATCATCGACCAGCCGGCAGCCTGTTCCTCTTGGAGTCGGGCGGAGCTCTCCACCTCCGCGCCGTGCGTGGCGCCGAGTCTGGGTCGCGAGGTCAGTCCGAGGCCCGGGGTCAGCAGCAGGTGGGCGAGCCCGCCAGCGGCGAAGTTGACGACGAACAGAACGGCGACGCAGATGAGCGCCACGCCGCCGACCGCCACGGCCGATCCTTCGACGGCGATCATCGCCAGCGCACCGGCGGCGACGAGCAGCCCCATGATCAGTGGCCACGCGGCGCCGATGTTCGCGAGCACAGCGAGGGTGAAGATCGCGAGGCGCGCGGGCAGCGCGAGACGCCTGCGGGTGCGAAGGCTCGCGATGGCGTCGGCGCTGAAATCGTGCAGCAGTTTGCCGGCGCGCGTCACGCGAAGGCGAGCCGGGATCTCTTCGCGCATGTGCCCCAGCGCGCCGGCCACCACATCGGGCTCCTCGCCGAGTTCCGCGGCCAGCGCGTGTGCCTCGGCTCCGGCGACGCCGCCGTCGAACCGAGCCAACAGGCGCGCTTCCACCGCACGGCGGCGGCGCTCCCACCGCGCCTCTGCGGCACCGTCGCGCTCGATGTGGTCGGGGATCGACGGCATCCAAGCGCGGATCGCTCCCGGCTTGACGCGCAGAAATCTCGACGTCAGCACACCGGCGGTGTGCGCAACCAGCGGCGCCGCCACGAGCACGAAGATCGTCAGCGCGGAGACGAGCAGGACTTCCATGAATCAACCATCGACGAGCAAGCAAGCGTCTGCGCACGCTAGCACGCGGCGCTGAGCCGGGAAATTGACGCTCGCAGATGATGCCACTAGGATGCCGAGGCTTTTGAGGGCTGGATTACGTTGCGTCCCACCAGGGTAGCCGCCTGAGACTCGGAAAGGCCGGGAGCCGATGTCCGATTTTCCGACAACGCAGTTTGATGCCCGCGGGAGCGGGGCGGAAGACGCCGAGGCGATCCCGCTCGGGCGTCTCGTTGCGCGCTACTGGGTCCTGTTCAAGAAGTTCTACTGGATCCTGATCGCGACCTGCGCCATCGGCTCTGTGGCGGCGTATTTCTACACCCAACGACAACCCCGCATCTTCCAGGCGAACGCGAAGATCATTTTTCGGGAGACGCCCTCGAACGTGTTCGGACGTCAGATCGAACGGGTCGACCTCGTCGATCCTGGCGGGCAGTGGCACTTCGAACAATTCTGGAACACGCAGCGCGAGGTCATGAGGTCGCGCTGGTTCGCCGAGCAGGTGGTCGACCGCGAGGGTTTGCTCGACGTGGAAGGTTTCCTGCCGGGGGCCGCCGCGCTCGATGCCGACGCTCAACTCAAGGGGGCCGCGCATCAGTTGCTGGGGATCTCGACGGTCGTGCTGCAACCGAACAGCAAGGTCGCGCTCGTCACCGTCGAAACCACGGATCCGCAACACGCCAAGCTGGTCGCCGATGGGATCGCGCAGACGTACGTGCAGTACACCCGCGACTTTCAGTCCGGCGGACTGGGCAAGATCATCGAGTGGTTCGACGACTACGTCGGCAAGAAGCGCACGGAGCTCAATGACGCGCAGACCGAACTGCACATGTTCAAGCGCGACAACAATATCCTGTCGATCTCCTACGAAGAGCGGCAAAACCTGACCGGATCCAACATGGAAGCGGTCAACGAACAACTGAACAAGGTGCGCGACCAGCTCGACGAAGCCGAGGCCCTGCTCTCGCAGATCGAGAAGATGGCGCGCAACGGCTCGGATCTGAAAGCCCTCGTGGGCGTCGTCGACCAGAGCGGTTCGCTGGGTTCTGCGATCGCGCGGGAGCAGGAGCTCAAGCGAGAGCTCGCCGATGTCAGCACGTCGTATGGCGAAAGCCACGAGAAAGTCCGCGCGATCACGCGGCAGCTCGAGGTCGTGCGCGCGACGATCGACGACGAGATCAACCGCATTCGACAGGGGACCGAGGCGCGCACGGCGAAGCTACGACACGAAGAGTCGCGCAAGGTGCAGCGGTTGAGCGACCTCAAAGAGGAGGCCTTCGAACTCAACGAACTCGGGCTGCAGTACAACCGCATCAAAGACCGTTCCGATAGCCTGGCGGCGCTGTATGACACGGTGTTGAAGCGGTCCGAGGAGCTCGACATCAACTCGATGTACGAGTCGAAGTCGATCGATGTGCTTCAGACGGCGGAGCTGCCGACGGGGCCCATTCGGCCAAGCTTGCCGATCAATCTGGCCTTCGGACTCGCGATCGGGCTGTTGCTCGGGGCGAGCATGATCGTGCTGATCGACAGCCTCGACAACACGGTGCGCGGGGAACCGGACGTGGTTCGGTACACGAACAAGCCGATCCTGGGTCACCTCCCGCAGATCGACCCGACATTGCTCAAAGAGTTTGGCTCGATCGACACGATGACGGAGATCGCGCCACGCTCGTCGTTCGCGGAGGGCATTAAGACTCTGCGGACGAACTTGATGTTCATGTCCCCGGACAACCCGCCGCATCTGCTGTTGGTGACGAGCCCCGGCCCTGGCGAGGGCAAGACGCTGATCTCGCTGAACATGGCGATCGCGATGGCTCACTCCGGCCAGCGCACCCTGATTGTCGACAGCGACATGCGCCGGCCGCGCGTCCACAAGGCGCTCGGCATGACCAACGAGGAGGGTCTGTCGAACGTCATCATGGGGAGCTCGACCCTGGATCAGGCCGTGCGCCAGACCTCGGTCGAGAACTTGTTCATGATGTCGTGCGGCGAGATCCCGCCGAATCCGCTGGAGTTGCTCCACACCGAGCGCTTTCAACAGTTGGTCAAAGATCTGCGCAGCAAATACGACCGTGTGATCTTCGATTCACCACCGCTCGCCGCGGTCTCCGACGGCCTGGTGCTGAGCCACTCCGTCGACGCGGTGTTGTTGATCCTGAAGTTTGGCCAGACGCGCCGCGAGTTGCTCAAGCGCTCGATCGAGCAAATGGAGGCGCTCGGCGCCCCGTTCATGGGCTGCGTGCTGAACGACATCGACGCCGCCGCCGGCAGCGCGTACGCGTACTCGTACTACTACTCGCGGTACAAGTACGAGGAAGACGACGGGAAGCCGACCAAGCCTACGCGGCTGGCCAGCTAGTGCACCTGCCCAGAAGTCTCGCCCCACCCTCGCCGGTTCCTCGCGACGATCTCATCGCCGTCCTCCTCGACGATGCCGGAGCTAGTTGAGCTTCAAGCTGATGTCGGCCGCGACCACCGAATGAGTGAGTGCGCCGGACGAGACGACGTCGAGGTCCAGCGCGCCGAGTTCCGGCAGGCGTTCGAGGGTGATGTTCCCGCTGGCTTCGATGAGGACCCGGGCGCCGGGCTCCGCGCGAATCGCCGCGATCGTCTCCACCATCGCCTCGGTGGACATGTTGTCGAGCATGATGATCTCGGCGCCACAGCGCACGGCTTCCAGCGCCAGCTCGGTGCTGTCGACCTCGACCTCGACCCGGAGAGTGTGCGGAGCGGTGCGGCGCACCGCCGCGATCGCGTCACCGATGCCGCCCGCGGCCGTGAGGTGATTGTCCTTGAGCATCACGCCGCCGGACAGGCTGTGGCGGTGGTTCGCGCCGCCGCCTGCCGCCACGGCGTACTTATCCAGTTCGCGCCAGCCCGGCAGTGTCTTGCGGGTGTCCGCCATCCGGACCCGTGGCCCCAGCGCGCGAACGTAGCGTCGCGTCATCGTGGCGACGCCGCACATGCGTTGCAGGAAGTTCAGAGCGGTCCGTTCACCGCGCAGAATCGAGCCGGCGTCGCCGGTGACCCGTCCGAGAATCGTGCCGCGGTCGACGGTCTCGCCTTCGCCGACCTCGAACGTCCAGACGACCCGCGGATCGACGCGCTCAAAGACGGTCGTCACGACCGCGAGCCCCGCGACGGTGAGGTTCTGCTTCGCGAGCAGAAATCCCGAGGCGTGGACCCCGTCAAAGAAGACGTTCGAGGTGACGTCGAAGCCGAGATCGTCCTCGTCGAGCGCGAGGTCGATCAGGCGACGGATCGCGGGGCTGACGAACAGGTACATGGAGTCCTCGGGCGCGCGGAGGTGCGCATCCACAGCTAGCGCGGAGTTTGGCCGAGCGCAACCACGCACAGCATTGACATATTTTCGCGGCAGCCTCGCGCTATTTTTGCGCAGCTGCTGTGTGCGAAGTGGACGGTCGATAGGTCGTGCGCTAGGCTCTGTCCTATCGGGCGTTCGGCGTAGGTGGCGCGAAATAAGTTCGTCGCACGGGTGTCAGTTCTCGCTGAGGCTGGGAGTATGGGTCGGGACAACAACGATGCGACCAAGAAGGTCTCCGCCGATGCGCTGAAAGCGATCCGTCAGACGGCTCATGACCTGAACAAGGTGGAGACCGAAGACACGGCACGAGCCAGCGAGGAAGCGCTCGAACTGCTCAAGGCCGCGGATCTGGTCGAGAATTCGTCGACCGACAATGATAGCGGAGAACTGGTTCCGTTGGACCAGCGCGATACGTTCGACGATCTGAATGTGGACGCGGTGCGGGGAGCGCCCGCACCCCAGGGTGGTGGTTTGGAGGCCGATTCCGAGGCCGGTCCCTCGCTCGGCGCACTGCTGAGGGCCGCGCAAAAGGCGCGCGCGACGGGGGCCGCCAAGGCCGCCGTGGCGACCGGAGAAGCGAAGTCGTCGGAGACCGCCGTGCTCGAGGGTCACAGTTCGGCGGTGGAATCCCCGCCCGAGATTTCAAACCCGTGGCGTCCTGTAGTACTGTTGGTAGCTTGCGGCGGTGTTCTGTTCGGTCTGGTAGTCGTGGCCCACTTCTTGGGCCTGCTTCCCAGCTAGTGGTCCCCGCACCGGAAGTCAAAGTAGTAGCGTTGCGACCGACGTCGCCGCCTCGCGCAGGTGTGGTGGCTGTCAGCGAAGCGGGGAAACGATTTCGGTGTACGATGAAGTAGAGGAACACCCGGACGAGTCCTCCGAAACGTCGGACGACGGTCCCCCGGTACTCGGCTCATCCGACGAGTATGACGGTGTCGGCGTGCCTGCTGACACGTTGGACGATTACACCAGCGAAGTTGACGGCGAGGCGCTCGACCCCCCTTCACACGACTTCTATATCGAGTCCCTCGAGGACCTCAGCGAGAGCCTCGACTTCGAACCGGGTTGGGCGGAGGAGCTCATCGGTCGCACGTTCGGCGGTCGATACGTGATCGAGAAGGAGATTGCGCGCGGCGGGATGGGGGTCGTGTTCGCGGGTCGTCAGGCCAACCTCGACCGCAAGGTCGTGGTCAAGATCCTCTCCAAGTACTTCGTCGACGGTCCCGAAGACCTCGCCCGCTTCGAGCAGGAGGCGATGGGGCTGAGCAAGCTTCAGCACGCCAACATCGTGACGATCTACGACTTCGGTAGCGAAGCCGGGCTGTCCTACATCGCGATGGAGCACATCGACGGTGAGACGCTGGAGGACCGACTCGCGCGGCGGCGCACACTGTCGCTGTCCGAGTTCCTACGGGTCGTCCCGCAGATTCTCCGCGCGATTGGTACGGCCCACGATCTCGGGATCATCCACCGCGACATCAAGCCCGCCAATGTGATGCTGACGCGCCGGAATTCACAGGACGACTTCGTCAAGGTCGTGGACTTCGGGCTCGTCAAACTGATCGGCTCGGGTCGCGAGATCACCGGAAAGGGGCTCGTCGGCACGTTCGGCTACGTCTCGCCGGAACAGATCCTTGGCGAGGAGTACGACGCGCGCAGCGATGTCTACGCGCTGGGGATCCTGATGTACCACATGCTCGGCGGTCGCAAGCCGTTCGAGGACGCCGATGGGATGGCGGTGCTGTACAAACATGTGCACGAGGAGCCGCCCCCGCTCCCTGCGATCGCGGAGACCGAGGAGGCGATTCCGACGCCGCTGTGCCGCCTGATCCATCAATGCTTGGAGAAGGACCCCAGCCGCCGTCCGCGTGATGCGAATGATCTGCTGGATCAGCTGGTTCGACTCGGCTTCGTCGCCGAGGCGGACCGGTCCGGTCCTCGGATGACCCAAGAGCTGCTGCGGCGAGCGGAGTGGCTCAACGACACGACGCCGCCTTCGGCGCGCCGTTCGCATTTGCCGGCGATCTTGATGGCGGGCGCCGTGGCGATTGCGCTGACGTCCCTCGCGGTTTCGCTGCTGGAGTCAGGGCGCGACACTGCCCGAAGTACCGTCGCGGTGGAGGTGCCCGACGGCGCGGCGATCGCAGATCCCAACGTGGCCTATCTCGATGAGGCCGAGCGCCTCGCCGAAGCCGGGCAGTGGACCGAGGCGGGGATCATCTTGCATCGCGCGAGCGTCTCGCCGACCGCTGATGCTGCGCTGCTCGCGCGGTCGGTGGCGCTGGAGAATCGCGTGGCGGTCGGACAGCTGTTGTTCGAGGCGGAGGCGCACGCCACAGCCGGGCGCGCCGAGCTCGCGATTCAGCGCTTCGAAGATGTGTTGCGCCGCGATCCGATGAACGAGCAGGCCGACGATCGACTGCTGGAATTGCGCATGGGAGGTCCGTCGCCGGAGGTTGCTCCGGCGCCCGAGGTTGAAGAACCGACGGTGGTGGCGGTGGCGGTCACGCCGCGCCACACCAACAGTCGGGTCCCCGATGCGCGCCCGAAGGTGGAGCCGAAGCCCGATCCTGCGCCGAAGGTCACCTCGGACCCCAAGGCCAAGCCCGATCCGGTAACGGCTCCCGGCGAGATCGCGACCCCGCGATTGCCGAGCCAGCTGCGCGTTCAGAATCGCCACATGCTCGAGCAGATGTTGCGGCGGGTGGAGAGCGAAGTCATCGATCGTAACGGCTTCCGAGCACTGGACGTTCAGAACACGACTCGCCTGCTCTTCAAGGCGGCAGCCGCCGACATCGAGGCGAAGCGCGAGCCGACCGTCAGCCCGCGAAAGGTCTACTACCTGATCGCTCGCTCGGCCAAAGCCGGCCATTCGCGTGATGCCATTGCTGCCGAACTCGAAAAGGCCTACGGCGGCGGCTCGCTGAAGTAGTCAAAGTCTCCCGTTCAAGCATTCGTACTGAGGTTGTAGATGACTGTCTCGAAGCACTGGGCCGCGCCACTGCTGGCCGCAATCGTCGGGTTGATGTTGTGGGTGCTGCCGATCGCGGCGTTCGCTCAATGTACGGTTCTCAACCCCGACCTCGACGCTGATGGCGTTTGCGCCGACGTCGACAATTGCCCGCTTACCGCGAACCCCGACCAGCTCGATACGGACGGCGATCAAGCCGGCGACGCGTGTGATGGCGACGACGACAACGACGGCGTCAACGACGGCAGCGACAACTGCCCGCTGATCGCGAACGCCGACCAGCTCAACAGCGACTCCGATCCCGATGGGGACGCCTGCGACGACGACGACGACAACGACGGGTTTCTCGACGGTGCCGACAACTGCCCGGTCACTCCCAGCATCGATCAGTCGGACAACGACATGGACGGCAAGGGGGACCCCTGTGACAACGATGACGACAACGACAACGTGCTCGACACAGCCGACAACTGTCCGTTCGTCGCGAATCCGTCCCAGCTCGATACCGACACCGACGGCATGGGCGACGCGTGTGACGCCGATGATGACAACGACGGCGTACTCGACGTGGACGACAACTGCCCGATCGTGTCGAACTCGTCGCAGACCGACACCGATACCGACATGGCCGGTGACGCGTGCGACACCGATGACGACGACGACGGAGTGCTCGATGGGGTGGACAACTGCCCGCTCGTCGCCAACCCCAACCAGGCCGACGCCGACGGCAATGGGTTCGGAGACGTCTGCGACGGCGGCGACACCGATGGCGATGGCGTGCCGGACCAGGCCGACAACTGTCCCGCGCTGTCGAACGCCACGCAGGCCGACCAGGACGGCGACGGTCAGGGCGACGCGTGCGACGACGACCGCGACGGAGACATGGTGCTCAACGCGACGGACAATTGCCCCAACGCGGTCAACACCGATCAGCGAGACACCGATGGCGATGGCCAGGGCGACGCGTGTGATGCCGACGATGACAATGACCTCGTCCTCGACCCGGTCGACAACTGTCCGCTAATCCAGAACGCGGCGCAGACCGACACCGACCAGGACGGCCGCGGAAACGCGTGTGATGACGATGACGACAACGACGGCACCCTGGACGCCGCGGACAACTGTCCGCTGATCGCGAACGCCGATCAGCTCGACACCGACTCCGACGGCGCCGGCGACCGGTGCGACGACGACGACGATGCGGACGGGATCATCGATGCATCGGACAATTGCCCGACGGTCGCCAACCCGGCCCAGGCCGACGCCGATGGCGACGGCATCGGCGACGCCTGTGACAACGATGATGACGGCGATGGCGTCGTCGATGCCGACGACAACTGTCCATTCATCGCGAACGCCGCGCAGCTCGACACCGACAATGATGGCTTCGGCAACGCCTGTGACGACGACGACGACAATGACGGCGTGCCCGATGCGACCGACAACTGCCGGCTCGCCGCGAATCCGCTGCAGGAAGACGTCGACATGGACACGGTCGGAGACGCCTGCGACCTGAACATCGACGCCGACTCCGACACGATCGACGACGGTGTGGACAACTGTCTCGACCTCGCCAATCCGGGCCAGGAAGACTTCGACAACGATGGCATCGGCGACGCCTGTGACAGCGACGACGACGACGACGGCGTGCTGGACGACGCCGACAACTGCCCGCTGGCGACGAACCCCGCGCAATCGGACCTCGACGAGGACGGCGCCGGC
>JBFIHF010000255.1:0-9677 GCA_041601915.1 Bradymonadaceae bacterium | reverse complement strand
TTTGCAGCAGCGACTACTCCGCGGCTGCGACGCTCGGAAGCACGTCGTCCTCGTTGAGCGACGGCAGCGCCGGCTCGGTGAGCGTGTCCTTGCGACGCGTCCCGAACGGAGCGGTCGGCATCGCGATGAAGCGCTTGCGATTGTACGAATCGAGGTTCTTGTTCATCACGATCTGGAAGCAAGCGGCACGGCCCTGCTCTCCGATCAGCGCCGACCAAGCGAGGAAGAAGTGCCAGATGCGGTACCAGCGCTCGCCGTAGGCGGCGATGACGTTGTCCTTGTTCGCCATCCACATGTCGTGCCAGCGACGCAGCGTCAGCGTGTAGTGGTAGGACACGTTCTCGATGGTCTGGATCTCGAAGCCGTTCTTCTCGGCGTACTCCGTCATCGGAGCGCAGGCGAGCGAGGCGTCGGCACCCGGGAAGATGTACTTGTTCATGAACAGCGCCCAGGACAGGTCCTCGGGACGCAGGCCGATGTTGCCGGGGCCGATCGTCGGTCCGATCCCGAGCTTGCGGATACCGGTCCACTGAAGCAGGAACAGGCCGTCGTCTTCCAGCAGGTCGTAGACGCCCTTGAAGTACGTATCGAGGTTCTTGACGCCGACGTGCTCCACCATCTCCAGGGAGACGATCTTGTCGAAGCGGCGCTTCGGAATGTCGCGGTAGTCTTTGCACAGCACGCGGGCGCGGTCCTGAATGCCCCACTTCTTGAAGCGCGCATTCGCGAATGCGGTCTGCTCTTCGGCCAACGTGACGCCGGTCGCGTCCGCGCCGTAGTGCATCGACGCGTGGGCGGCCAGGGTTCCCCAGCCGCAGCCGATGTCGAGGAGCGACTCGCCCTTCTCGAGCTGGAGCTTCTGGCAGACGAGGTTGAACTTGCAGTCCTGCGCCGTCTCGACGCTCATGTTCTCGTCCTCGAAGAAGCCGGACGTGTAGACCATGCGCTCACCGAGGAACCACTCGAAGAAGTCGTTCCCGCGGTCGTAGTGCTCGCGGACGATGCGGGTGTCCTGCGCCTGCGAGTGAATCATCCGCTCGGGGAGCATGTGCGTGGCGGCCCACTTCACGAGCTTGCCGGTGATGTTGTAGTTCACGAACAGGTCGCGGTTGCCCAGCATCTCGTAGAGACGCGAGTCGTCCGGAAGGTCGATATCCCCGTCGAAGTACGCTTCGTACAGGGTCGCCATCGGAATGCGAGCGTTGGCGTATTTGCGTCGGAGCGAGTCGTCCTTGATGACCGCGTAATCCGTAAGTGACTTCATGATTTCTCCATCAAAGTCGAGTTGAAAACGCGCGCAACATGGCAGGTTCGAATCGCATGTTCAAGCGATTTCCCGGGATCGGCATGCACGAAATTTTCGGGGATCCAAACGACTGACGCCGCTCCGAGGAGCGGCGTCACCGTTTACTAGCTGGTTGGGTCTGGTTCAGCTCTCGGCGGGCATCCCGTCGACGTTGTTCGTCACGCCGCTGGAGCTGACGTTGAGCGTCGCGCTCGCATCGTGCCCACAGATCGAGCCGGAGTAGCTAACGCCGACGCTGCTGTCGCTCGTGGTGACTTCGCCGTACATGTCGTAGTCACAGCTGCCGTTGATGTCGCCGGAGTAGCGCAGCGATCCTTCGTAGCCCCAGCGCGTGCTGCTGCCCGTCGCGGTGCTACCCGTCGAGACCGTGTAGGTGATCTTGCCACTGATCTTCTGGCCGTCGTGTTTGCAGCCACGGAAGACCACGGTGTACTCGAGTCCCACGGAACCGTTGGCACCCGCCGAAAAGCCGCCCAGCAGGTTGTACTTGAACTTGACCTTGCCGCCATCCTGACACGGCGTCTCCACCGTGATGGCGCCCGGCGATGCGCCCTGGCCGCCCATCGCACCCTGTGTCGCCTGGAAAGCGAGCTGTGCGTCTTGTTCACCCAACGGGTCGCCGCCGCCACATCCTACGAGCGCGACAACACCTAATACTGCCAGTCCTTGCTTCAGCATAACTCTCCTCCAGTTCTTGTTTTCGATGAATTGTTGATATCGGGGACGGGCGTCTGACGCAAGTTCCCGCCATTCATTCAAACATTCGGAGCCGTTTAGCGCTGAATCATCCGGCGCAAACTCTCCAGCCCCACCGCGAGCTGGTCTGCGGGCGGGCCAAAACTGAACCGCACGTGGGACCGAAATCGGGACGGCCGGTCGGCGCGCCGACGGCCCGGATTGACGTCGAAGAACTCGCCGGGCACGCAGATGACCTTGTGCTTGAGCGCTTCGCGGAAGAACGACATCCCGTCGTCGAGCCCTTTGGGCAGCCCGCTCACGTTGCCCCACACGTAGAAGGTGCCTTCGGGCTCGCACTCCACACCGATCCCCATCTCGGCGAACGAGCGGAGCAAGAGGTCTCGTTTGGCGCGAAACGCCGATTGCACGGCCTCGATCTCGACGCGCGTGATCTCCTCGCTGAGCAGCGGGATCGCGGCCCGTTGCAGAGGTCGCGAGCCGCCACCGTCCAGAAACGACCCCGCGCTGGCGAGTCGATCGATGACCGTCGTGGGGGCCAGCGTCCATGCGACGCGCCAGCCTGGATATCGCCAGTTCTTGGTCAGCCCATTCACGATCACGACGGGGTCGCGCTCGACGTCTTCCACGTAGCGCGCGGCGGTGACCGGCTGCCCCTCGCCGGACCAGATGTAGTGGCTGTAGAACTCGTCGAAGATCATCGTGCAATCCAGCCGGCGCGACAGGTCGACCCAGTCGCGCAGTCGATCGCCACTGATGACTTTGCCGGTCGGATTACAGGGATTGGAGAGCAGCAATGCGGACAGACCGAGCCCGCTGATCTCACGCTCCAGTTCCTCCAGCGAGAACTCGTATCCACGGGCCGGGTCGAGCAGGATTGGGATCGGGATGAAGTAACGAAACAGCCCGAGCAGCTCCTCGTACGCCGTGTAATCCGGCAGGAAGTGTCCGAGGTGAATCGGACCCAGCGCCGCGGCGACTCGCGACAGTGCGAGGCGACCGCCCCCGCTGATCGCGACGTTCTCCGCGGAGTATTGGGACCCCATCCCGCGCCGATACATGCGGTTGTAGTGGTCGGCGACGGCTTCGCGCAGCTCCCAGATGCCCGGGACCGGGGCGTACTCGTCGTCCCGCACGTCGATCTGCACGTTCATGACGCGCGCTGTCGCGCCCGGGAGGTCGCCGGTCTCCGGCTGACCCTGCCCGAAGTTCGTCCAGGCGGGATCTCCCGGCGTGTAACCGGCGGCTTTCGCCTCCGTCATGACGTAGATGACACCTGTCCGGGGGACGTCGCGGAAGGCCTGGTCTGTGGCGAACTGCTCGTTTAACGACATGATGCGTGGCTTACCATAGGTCCTGACGTGGCGCTACAGGCGGCGTTCGTCAGTTTTTGTGAATACGACACCACGGTGTGCGTCTGCGGGGCCACTGTAGTCAACTGTAAGTCAACCGAAGGAGACGACGATGATGAACGCAAGGACTGTGAAAGGCGCTGTAGCCGTAACACTGATGATGTTCGGCGCCGCATGTGGCGGGGATGAGAACAAGGACGGCAAGGGAGGGTACGATATCGCGAGCTCCCCGCTCGAGGGCCAGATCGGCGGCGAGGCGTTCCAGGTGAAGAGCGGATTCGCGGCCGACGTCTTTGGTGACGGCGACTACTGGGTCGAGCTGCACGCCACCGAGAGCGAAGACCCCTGCTCGCGGCAGTTTCCGTCCGGCCCGCACATCATCCTGACCACCGACCTGCAACCCGCGGACACCGCGCTGGGCCTGCAGAACAACATCACATTCACGTATGGCGAAGCCCAGAACGACATCGGAACCACGGGGCGCCTCGTGATTGACGGCGTTTCCGATGGGCGCCTCACCGGTGGTCTGTACGCCTCGATGCGCGACAACGAAGTCGACGGTACGTTCGACGTCGTCGTCTGCGGCAACGAGGAGTGACCTACGGCGTTGCGGGGCGGCAGACGTTCGATGTCGCGGTGCCGCCAAACCTGGCCGTTGGTGCGCACGTGTAGCCGGTGCGGCAATCCAGCGTGCTGGAGCACTTCAGGACGCACGATCCCGCGCCGTCGCCAAGGTCGATGCAGTACGTCGTGGGCCGGCCGACCACATCCGGACAGCTTCCCGAACATGGCAACGTGCACAGCCCGCCCGGCTGCGCAGTTGCACAGGTCGCCGCTCCGCCGCACGCGTCGTCGTTCTCGCACGCGCCGCCGACCCAACCAGCGTGTGGATGGTGTGGCACCCATGCTGGGTCGCACTGCGGATTCGTGACGATCGGCTCGTCGGGCAGCATCAAATTTGACGCCCCCATCAGCTCGATGACGTGGTTTCGGCTGTCACCGAAGTCGCCCACGCGATCCACCGCCTCCAACGAAATCAACCCGTCTGCGCGGCGCGTCATGTGCATCGGAACGTAGCGGGCACCGCGCACTTTCATCGTGCCATCCGCGGCGCGGAACAGCCCGAGGTACAGCATCAGCGTCGTGCGACGCGGCAGATGGCTCTGACCGCTGACGAAGTTGCCGATCGAGTACATCACGAACGTCTCGCGGCCGTCGGACGTGACGTAGCGCTCCCAGGGCTGGATGACGTGCGGATGATTGCCGATCACCGCCAGCGCGCCCGCGTCGAGCAGTCGATGGGCGAGGTCGAACTGCGCGCTGCTCGGAATCGCGGTGTACTCGGCCCCCCAGTGGGGCGTGACCACGACGGCATCGATGTCTGAGCGGCCCGCGAGATCACGAACCATCGTCTCGATCTTGTCCGCCTGTTGGAAGCACAACAAGACTTGAGACTTGGTGTCCGGGATGCCGTTCGTGCCGTAGGTACAGGCGAGGAACGCGATCCGAAACCTGGCGTTGTCCACGACCGTCCACCACTCTTCACTCGTCGAATCGGACTTGCGGCTCCCCGTGTAGGGCAGCGAGCGTCGATTGATCTCGTCGATCGTGCGATCGGCGCCCAGGCTGCGCCGATCCAAGGTGTGATTGTTCGCGGTGGACACGACGTCGACACCGCTCTCGATCAGCGCATCGAGCACCGACGGGTGGTAGTTGAACTGCGGGTAGCTCGTGTACACGACGTCATCGAACGTCTTGCCGGGGTCGCGCACGTCGCGGCCACCGCTGTTGACCCCCGGCGCCGCCGGCCCCTCGAAGTTGGCATAGGTGATGTCGGCGCGCTGCATCAGGTCGGTGACGCCCGACCACAGCGACTGCGCGCCGGCCGGCTGGGTGTAGGCCTGAATCTGGAGACGCCCGTGCAGCAACACGTCGCCGACCGCGCCGATCACGAGGTCTTCCCCGGGTTCGCACGCCGCGGCAAACTCGATGTCGCCGCCAAAGCCATCGGGCAGATCGCCCTTCCCGGCCGCGCTCAGGCCGACGTAGCCGTCGCCGTCCTCGCCGTCACCAGACGGCGTGAAGTCACCCGGTTCGGAGGGAGTGTTGTCCGTGCCGCAGCTCGCCATCAGGAGGAACAGCGCGACGATGTAACGCATGGTTGCCTTGTGAACCCGAGAGCCGGTCACTCGTTCTCGACCGCGCCGTTGATAATCCACGTTTCAATGTCACCGAGCTCCGCCTGCGTCAACGTGCGCGTCCCCATCAGCGGGTCCACGGGCATTCGCTCGCCGACGATGTCCTCGTGTCCGGTGATCTTGAGCCACAAGTAGGACGCGGTGGGGTCGCCGGGCGTGACGAGCGGCATCGCCGGAAGCTGGACAGATGGCTGCAGCAGTCGCTGGTACGCATCCTCGGCGAGGATATCGAACTCTTCGGCCGGCGCCGCGCCACCGTGGCATCCGCCGCAGTTGGTCTCCAAGATCTTCGAGATTCGCGTCGCGTAGGTCACACCATCGCCGAGGAGGTTCAAGTTCTCCGGGTCGGCGGCGTAGGTGCACGCGGTGTAGTCGATCGCATCCGCGAGGTTGGGCTCGGCGTCGACGGGGAGCCCTTCGATGAAACAGAACAGCGCGAGCATATCGGTGATGTCGAGCGGCTGATTGGCGAGAGGCATCCGACTGCCCGGGATCTGCTCGCCGTTGGCTTGGCCGCGGATGCGCGCCACCATGTAGCTCTGCTCGGGCTTTCCGGGGTTGATCATGGGGATGTTGTCGCCGAGCTCTGCGCCGAAGATACCGTTGCGATTCTGGTCGCCCTGGTGCAAGCCCGCCAAGACCAAGCGATTGGCGTCGTCGGAGCGCTGCTGGCCGACCTCGCCCATGATGCGATTCGGGCCCACCTTCCACCAGCGGGTCCGGAACCGTGCGAAGACGAGCGACTCGCCCTGGAAGTCGCGGAAGAAACGCGCGTTGTCCGACGTGCGGGCGCCCTCCATCGGTACCTCGCCGCGCAGCACGATATGCAGCCCTGGCGACGTCGCGTCGGGCGGATTGTCGTCACCGAACTCCACCTCTTCGCCCTGGATCACCTCGATCCACGCGACTTCGGCGGCGCTCGAGAATTCGTCCAGCCGCATGAGGTCGCCGCGCGGTTCGCAGCGATCCCAGACCGACGTGTAATCGCCCGGCTGCACGTTGCACGGTGCGCCGATCACGTTCACGAAGTTCGCTGGCGTGTGCAGGTCCGGATACTCTTTCTGGTTGTGACAGACCCCGTCAAACGGGGTGCAGGTCCGGTAGATGACCTTCTGCTGCACGTCGAGGCCGGTGCGAAACCGACGTTGCGCATCGATCACGTAGGGGTCGGTCCCCGCGTAGGGCGTCGTGGTCCGCTCGCCTTGAATCTCGGGCCGGTCGGGGACGAAGTCGATGTCCGTGCCGAGACCCTCGGGGCTGAAATCGGGGCCGCACGCCGCAGCCAGCATCGCGATCCACCACGTATGTCGAGCGTTCTGGGTCATCCGAGCAGGTCGTTGAAGGGCTCGTCGGCCGGGAAAAACTCGGTGTGGTCGCAACCGAGCAAGTCGAGCAGCGTCTTCATCGTCGCGCGGTACGAGTAGACCTTGCCGGTCGGGGAGAGGTCCTCGCGACTCACGCCGCCAAAGCTGCGACCGCCCGTCCCTGCCGCGGAGATGACACCACCCATGAACGGCATCGACATCCAGCGCGTCGCGTAGTCGCCGCCGTGGTCGCTCCCGCCGGCGGAGTTGAACTTGCCGCCCCGCGTCGTGCGGCCAAACTCGCTGCCAAACACGACCAGGGTGTGGTCCCAATACGTGCCGCCGCTGGGGTGCGTCATCCGCTTCAACGCGGCATTCAGCGCGCTGATCAGCTGATTCAGCTCCGCCATGCGGCCGGGGAGGTTGTCCTCTTCGTCAGAGTGCATGTCGTAGCCGCCCTGATTGAGAAACACCGCGGGGCAGCCGAAATGGAAGAGCCGCAACGCGAGTCGCAGGTTCCGCGCGGTTCCCGAATTGCCGAACATCGTGGCCATTTCGGTGTTGGAGATCCCGTCGACGGCCTCGTCGGACGCATTGGAGATCTGCAGCGCCGGGTCGTTGAAGATCGCGTTGTACCGCGCCGTCGCCTCGCGACTCTGGATGTACCCGTCGATCGGCGGCCGTAGGGTCGGGTGGTGTCGATTGAGTACGTTCTTGTCGACCTGCGCAGACATGCTGCGCGCCCAGCCGGGCAACGACTTGGCCGCGTCGAACCCGAACCCCTCGAAGCCGTCCTGCAGGACCGGCGGACGGTAGCCGGCGTACAGCCCGGTCCCGTTGCCCATGCCGCCGCCGCCGAGCACGAACGCGGGCAGGATCACGTCGCCCGGATTTGCGGGCTCACGGTTGCGTAGCCCGTAGTTGAGCATCGTAAAGATACCCGTGCCATTGCTCGCGTACCCCGTGTTGAAGCGCATCAATCCGGTGTTGTGATTGCCATCGGCACTGCCGGAGGTCGGCTCGTGATCCACGCACGGCAGCAGCGCGATGTCGTTGGTGAACTCCGTGACGGGCTTCATGCCGAGTCCGCTGAGCGCCCCGTCGAGCCACGGCGACCGCCCCAGCAGCTCGGACGGCGTCCACTCGGTGCCATCGGCGGTCTTGGCCGGACGGCCCCACGGATTGAAGCGTTCGGCCACGCCGCCGTTGAACGCGGCCGTGAAACGAAATCCACCGGACAAGCGGACGTAGATGAGGTGCTTCACCGCCCCGCGTCCTTCCGTCTGCGCGAACGCGGGTTTCGGCACCCAGATCCGGGGCATCGCGACGCTGGCGGTCGCGACGCCGAGCCCCTTCAAGAAGAGGCGCCGGTCGGGTCCCGCGGTGTGCTTGGGGTCTTCGCTCATGGCAGCCTCAGTAGAAGAGCATCTCGGCGCTGGAAAGCAGGGCGAAGCACGTTCGGCGGGCGAAGTGCGACGCCGGGCAGCGCCCGTCACCGGTCACGCAGCGTGCGGCGTCGGCGGCTTCACGGGCCATCGTCGATTCGTCGTCGGTGATTTCGCGCGCGAAGAACAACTCCGCGTTGTGCTTGAAAATCTCGAGGCCCATCGCGGCGTCGAGCTTGTCTTTCGGTTCGATGCCGCGGGGCAACAGCTTGGTAATGTGTGCGCCGTCCTCGTCGTCCAGGCACACGTTGCTCGCGGTGTTGAGCTGCTGAGCCGTGGTCAGAATCGAGATAATCTTGAAGCGGCCGCCGACGCTGTTGTCCGGGCACCCGCCCAGCGACCGGGCGAGGTCGGCGTAGTCCATCCGAATCTCGCCGTCGTCGTTGTACTTCCAGTCGCTGCGGTCGATCAGCGCGAACGACGCGATCGACGCGTTATCCAAGAAGTCGCGCGGGCGCGTCAGCCGATGGTCGCAGGTGGCGAGCTGGTAGCCCGTGGCATGTTTGATGGTGTCGAGCCAAGCCTCGGCGTCGACTTGCTTGCTCGGGCCAAAGGTCCATCGATGCGAGGTCTGCGTCTCGCCGTACGCGGACTGCAGGTACGGCACGGAGGTGGCGATCGCGAAGTGTAGCGATCGAATGTCGCCGTCGTAGGTCAATACGTAGTCGACGAGTTCGTCGCGCACGGTGGGCACCAGCGCCCCGAGGTCGTAGCCCAGATACTGCCGCAGCGTATCGTCGACCAGCGCCTCCCAGAATGCACGCTCCCGGGCGAGGATCCGGCCGGGCAGCTGCAGCTTCTCCCACTCGTCCGAGGTCAGGACGCCACTCCACATCGTGTCGCCATCGGTCGCGACCTGGACGCGGACGTCGGGCTTGAGGATCAGCTCGTTGTAGCCCCACAACACGCTGGCGCACTGCGCGCGCGTCTCGGGGTCGGGGTTGCCGTCGTCATCGATGCACCGATAGCGGATGTGGGCGTCCGGCAACCTCATCTGGAGGTCCGGATGATCGTAGTAGCCGTTGGACCAAAGATTGTAGAGCCGGCCGAGATCGGCGCGCTCGTGTTCCAGCAGCGGCCGCCCCATGAAGGTGAAGAACAGCGCGTCGGCGCGATCTTCGGGGGTATCGAAGCGCCGCGTCAGCACGGGGTGCGAACTCACCACCGCGGCGAACTCGTCGTACGCCACGGTGCCCCGGTAGAGTTTGCCGACGAGGTTGTCCATGTCGTAGATACGCTCGATCGACACGGCCTGCGTGTCGTAGAGCAGTTTGTCCGCCCACCGGCGTTGATTGATCTTCACGAACTCGTCGCGGAACAACAGGTTCGTCGCGACCTCGCCGTACGTCTTGCCGTCACACGTCTCACGCAGGTCT
>JBFIHF010000254.1:0-9684 GCA_041601915.1 Bradymonadaceae bacterium | reverse complement strand
GGGCTGCGCTGGGATTACTGAGGTCGCGAACTTGCGTGCGGCGATCCACCCGATATCATGCGGGTGACGCGGCAAGGACGCCGCTACACTCACCCGACGTATGCACTCATGACGAGCCCCAAGTTTTTCCTCCTCCTCGCCACTCTGGTTGCCGGGATCGCCCCGGACGCGCTGGCCCAAGAACTCGCTGAACCCCCGCGAACACTGGCTCAAGCGGAGCCCGTCGAGATCGAGGCGGAGTTGCCGATCGGCGACGTCGTCGACGCGGCGTCGAACGCCCTGTCCGAGGCGCTACCTGGAGAGTCGCAGTCCGCGGAGCCCGCGCCGCCGCTCGAAGACCGCCCGTTGCAGATCGAGCCGCGCGACCCGCTGGAAGACGACTCCGAGCGTGAGGCGGAGATCGCGGGGATGCCGGAGTTTTCGGCGGACGACTTTCGGACCACGCTTCAGATCCTGCGCCGCCTCGGCCGCAAGGTCGGCGATGGCCTCGCCCAGGTCGACGCGATCGCGGTGCGACTCGCGGATCCGGTCAGCGCGAACATGCTGAATCTGCATCCCTACGTCAGCGACCCCGCGTGGAAGGCCGTCGTCACGATGCTCTACGACGACAAGTGCAAGGACGCGCAGTCGAAGATGCGCGCGCTCGTCGGCGAGCCGAAAGCGTCCGACGCGCCGGCACTTCAGTACATGTGGGCCCGCATCCAGATGTGTGGTTCCGACGCGGCGGAGGGCAAGAAACGCCTCGCCGCGCTCGTGAAGACCGGCGGTCCGATCGGCGTGCTCGCCGCGCGCCGCCTGGGGGACAATGTCACGGTGGTCGTCGATGCCGAGGGCGAGGAGGGCGCGTACCTGTCGACGCGGATCGGGCAAGCCAAGCGTTCGAAGAGTGTCGACACGGCCTTGCGCGAACTCGATGAACTCCGCGGCGAGATGAGGTCGTCCAGCGATCGGCTGCGGGTCGAGCGGGCTCGCGCCGACGTGCTGCTCGGGGCCAAGCGCTACGACGAGGCCGCGGCGGCCTACCTCGCCCTGTACCGCAAGACCCGTAACTCGTCGATCAACGGCGCCATCGAGGACCAGATCGAGGCGCTGGAGCGTAAGACGAAGAAGAACATCCTGAGCTACGGCGAACGGATCGACCGCATGCGGAGCCTCGTTGCTCGCGGTCGGTACAGCGAAGCCAAGAACGTCTCCATCGAGAACGCCAAGATCCGTGGCGTCAGCGGCAGCGAGATTCGCGGCTGGACGTACTTCCGCCAGGCGTTGCAGGCCGAACGGGAGAAAAAGCGCGGCGAGGCGATCGAACTGTTCCAGAAGGCCGACGGGCTCGTGAAGGACTCCGAAGTACGTCCGCGCCTGTACGTGGGTTGGGCGCGGGCCTTGCGCCGCACCGACCGGGACGCCGACGCCATCGCGCTGTACACCCGGCTGTGCACCGAGTTTGTCGGCCACTCGCTGTGTGACGAGGCGAAGTACGAGGCGGGACGGCTGCTGCAGTTCCAGAACAAGCATGCCCGCGCGATCGAACACTTCGACGCCGTCATCAAGGACTACCCGAACAGCGAATACGTCGCGGACTCGCTGTGGCGCAAAGCGTTCAGTCACTACCTCGGCGGCGAGTACGCGAAGATGCGTGCGCCACTGGAGCGGCTGCGCACCGAGTTCGGCGACGAGCGTGATTCGTCGGAGCTGACGTTGGGGCTCAAGGCGACGTACTGGCTGGGGATGTCGCGGCTCAAGGGCGGCGACCGCCCCGAAGCCGAGCGTCTGCTGCAAGAGACCGTCGATCGCGGTCCACTGACCTGGTACGGGCGATTGGCCGCAGTGCGCATGACCGAGGCGGGATGGACCGCGTCGGTGACGCTGCCGAGTCAGCGCCTCGGCGCCGACGATCTCCGCAACCTTGCGACTCTGCGGGTCCCGCAGAGTGTGCGTCTGGGCGTCGCCGGCGAGCTGGTGCGGCTCGGGTTGTGGAAGGATGCGCTGGCCGAGATGCGGACGCAGACCTCGATCCACCCCGTGCCGGACGGTGCGAATCGGTTGCTCGCCGCGACCTACCTCGCGAACGACCGGCCCGACTGGGCCCACTGGATCATGAAGAAGCAGATCGTGGAGTCCGGCCCGACCTGGAGCACGCTGCGCGACTGGGGCACGGCGTTCCCGCTCGACTACATGGACCTCTCCCACGAACACGGGACCAAGGCGGGCGTCTCGCCGTTCCTCGTCCAGGCGATCATTCGGCAGGAGAGTGGCTTTCGCCCCACCGTGGCGAGCTGGGCCGGCGCCGTGGGCCTGATGCAGCTGATGCCCGGCACGGCGGCGTACACCGCGCGCGTGTTCCGCGACGAGCAGACGAAGTTCAAGCTCAGCGAGCTGAAGACCCCCGAGCGCAACGTCTCGCTGGGCGCGCGCTACATTCGCCTCCACACCGCCCACGCCGCGGACAGCATCCCGCTGGCGCTGGCGGGCTACAACGCCGGCCCGCGGCCGCTGGAGTCGTGGATCGAGCGCTATTCGGACCGCGAGCTCGACGCGTGGGTCGAGTCGATCACCTTCCAGGAAGCGCGTGGCTACGTGCGCAAGGTCTACACGAGCTACGTGACCTACGCGGCACTCTACGGCGGCGAGCTCCCGACCCCGGACCTCCACGTGCCGGCGCGGCTGCGTGCTTGGGGCACCGTGCCCGAGGTCGTGAGGACCAAACCCGGTCAGCCGGTCTCGATGCTCATCGACTAGCGCACCGCCCACCAATCCGCCGGCCGTTTGCTCCGCTGGTCTGCTGGTCCGCTGGTCCGCTGGTCCGCTGGTCCGCTGGTCCGCTGATCCGCTGGTCTGCTGGTCCCCGATCAAACTCAAATTAAGGCCCGCGCTCCAGCCCGAGCCCCACCACGCGAAGCGCCAAGCAGCCCACATTTCGCGGGGCTGCCGCGTGACGCCGATCAGTTCCAGACGGGCCTCGAGGATCGCCCATGAGCTAAGTCGCACCTGCGCAACGGTGCGGTTCACAGGCGCCAGCCCGGCGAGGCGCGGGCTCGCGCTTCGCGTGGAGGGGTTCGGGCTGGAGCGCGGGTCTTAGTTTGAGTTTGATCGGGGACCAGCAGACCAGCGGACCAGCAGACCAGCGGATTCTTCGGCGCACGGGGCGGCAGACCAGCAAACCCCAGCAGACCAGCGGATCCTTCGACGCACCGGCGCGATGGGGCTTTTTTTGGACTTTCTTCGCAACAGCTCGACGCCGCGGCCGACTACGTCATGGACCCAGGACGGAGGACACATGTCGAACACGAAGAAGCACGGTCTCTACCCTCGCCTTTGCCGCTACGCCGGGCGGATCCTGCTGTTCACGGAGGGTCTGCCACAAACTCGACAGGGGCGTCATGTCGAGGACCAGCTGCTGCGATCTGGGACGGCCGCGGGCGCGAACTACTCGGAAGCGCAGGGTGCGCAGAGCCCGGCGGACTTCATCCACAAGGTCTGTCTGGCGCTGAAGGAAGCGCGCGAGTCGCTGTTCTGGCTCCACTGCGCGCAGGAGGCCGAAATGGGCGGTCCCGACCTTGCGTGGCTCGTGAACGAGGGCGACCAACTGGTCGCGATGCTCCAAGCCGCAAAGGGAACCGCGCAGCGCAACCGGGATGAGGGCGCGACGACCTGACGATCGCGCGTTCACGGTCCGATGGTCTGTTCGTCCGCGGGTCCGATGGTCTGTTCGTCCGCGGGTCCGCTGGTCTGCTGGTCTGCTGGTCCCCGATCAAACTCAAACTAAGACTCGCCCTGCGGCCAGAACCCCACCACGCGGAGCGCCAACCAGCCCGCGCCGCGCCAAGCTCCTTGGCGCTTCGCGTGGTACGGTTCTGGTTGGAGCGCGGGCCTTAGTTTGAGTTTGATCGGGGACCAGCAGACCAGCAGACCAGCAGACCAGCGGAGCAAGAGACCAGCGGAGTTAGGCGGAGTTAGGCGGGTGTGAGCCCGTATTCGTGCTCCAGCCAGACGCGCATGTGGGTACGTGCGCGGTGCAGGCGGGTCTTTGCGCCGCCGACGCTGAGCTGTAGGACTTCGCTGATCTCTTCCATCGACTTGCCGTCGATCTCGCGCAACTCGATGGCGCGGCGGTACTTGGGCTCGAGGCGCCCCAGAAGAGTCGCGACGGCGTCGCGGATCTGCCGGTCGTTGAGCTCATCGTGCGGTGTGCGCCAGGTGGCGTTGGGCACGATCTCGGGTTGGTAGGTCACCTCGCGCCGCCGGCGTTGGCTGCGCAGGTGCATCAGCGCGGCGTTGCGGACGATTCGATAGCCCCATCCCGCGAACGTGCCGGCGCCGTTGAAGGTGTCGAACTTGCGAACCATGTTCAGGTACGCGGTCTGAACCACGTCCTGGGCGTCGGCGTCGTTCTTTACGATCGACCGGGCGACGCGCGAGAACGCCCCGCTGTGTCGCTCAAACAAGCAGCGAAACGCGCGGCCGTGCCCGCCGATGAAGAGCTGTACGAGCTGCTCGTCCGTGTTGCTCTTGAGCGAACCTGCGCATGCGACCTCGCTAGCCATCTGTACCTCCGCTGTCCATGCGGGGTACGCCGCGGTGCGAAGTCGGTTACAAGTTTAGTAAGGGCCAACGGCACGTTCGCGGGCCGGAAGGATCTCGAGGCACGTCGTCCACCAACCGGTCAGTACGGTTTCGATGAACTCGTCGGGGAGCTGCTCGGCGGCCATCTCGGCGGCGAGGGCTTCGTGATCGTACGCGAGGCGTTGGGGCTTCAGGGTCGGTGCACCGTCGCCGACTTCGACGAGCACCCAGTCCACGAGCGTCGTGCCGTCGTTGGGTGGGCGTCCGATGACGCCGACATTGCAGACGATCCGCCCGCCGGGGAGCTCGCGAATCCACGGGATGCCCGTGTGGGTGACGAACATGAGGTCTGCGGCGGCGTCGTGGAGCAGGTGTTCGAGAAACAGGTCGGGGGAGCTCGATTCCCAGAGGAACTCGTTTACGCGGCGCGGCGAGCCGTGGGCCATGAGCACCCGGCGGCCGCCCCAGTCGTGGCGAAACTCGGTCGGCAGGTCGCGCAGCCAGTCCTTGTTGTCGTCGGAGGTGTTGGCGAGCGTGTAGTCGTAGGACACCTGCGCGAAATGGTTGTCGCGGGGGTCGACGTAGCCGCAGGCGCAGTCGTCGAGTCGGTTGCCGATCGAATGGTCGTAGTTGCCCTGCATCACGCGCACGCCGCTGCCGCGCAGCAGCTCGACGGCCTTGTCCGGGTGCGGACCGAAGCCACCGACGTCACCGAGGCAGTAGATCTCGTCTGCTCCCGCATCCGCGGCGTCGCGCAGCAGCGCTTCGAGGCTCGCCCAGTTGTTGTACACGCCGCCGAACACGGCGGCCCGTCTCACGTCCGGCACGTCACACCCTCGACGTGGCAGGTGTAGCACGCCGGATGGTCGAGCTTGATCGGCGTGATCCCGTCGGCCAGCGCGTCGCCCATGCGTGCGCTCTCGACCTCGATCAGGATCGGGCAGGGGAAGACGCCCTTGGCCGTCACCATGCGACATGACGAGCATTGCAGGTCGTTCGCCTCGTCATCGAGCAGGTCGCCTTCGACGAGGCGCTCGTACACCGCGTACCCCTCGTCGCGGCGCTCTTCGCGGCCGATCTTGAACGGCGAGAGGAACTTGAGTCGCGGCTTGTCGATCCCCCGCGACCGCAGCAAGTCGATAAACCGCTGCCGACCGCTGGCCTCGCCGAGCTCGCCATGGCACGTCGTCACGGTGATGACCGGGTTGACCCCGTGATGCCAGAGCCGATCGATGGCGCCGAGGATCTGCTCGAACGTGTGGCGCCCGCGGATCGCGTCGTTTTCGGTGGCGGTGGTGCCGTCGAGCGACACGCGGATGTCGAGGCTGTATCGCGAGGCGCGAAACGTCTGGGCCAGCCAGGCCGCCATTTCGTCGTCGATGAGGATGCCGTTGGTGAGGACCGACAGCGGCGCGAGCTCCAGCGTCTTCGTGATCAGCACCTTGATGTCGGGGTGCATGAACGGCTCGCCGCCGGTGAAGTAGACCTCTTTGGGGGCGTACTGGCGGGCGTCGGCGAGCGTGTCGAGCACCTGCTCGGTCGTCATCATCGGGTGGCTGTCGTTCTTGGGGCCGCACGAGATGAAGCAATGCAGGCAGGCGAGGTTGCACAGCGTGCCCGTCACCTGCAGCCACAGGGTGTCGAGGTGCTCGAACTGCAACGTGGGCGCCGGCATCGACGAGCGCGCTTCGGCGTTCGCGATCAGCGCGTCTAGATTGAGTTCGAGGGACGTCAAAGCGGCTCCGGGCTGCCGTGTACTGATGCGTTGCCGCTACAGAGGTTTCACGAGGCCGGATGGCAGTTCGTGATCGAGTCGCAGGTTGTCGATGAGGCGCACGTCGCCGTCGAATGCCGCAACCGCAAGCACGGCCCCGCGGTCGCCGACGTGCTCGACGAGTTGCAGCGTGTGCGGATCGACGCATTCTGCGTAGTCGACGCGCAGACCCGCTCGCTCAATGATCCCCCGTGCGATCGACTCCAGTCGCGGGCCGGACCGTTCGCCCTCGCCAAACGCGAGGTGCGCGGCGACGAGTCCTGCGGACAGCGACCGCCCACGAATGCGACCTTCGGCGGTCAGCAGCCGGTTGCGGCTCGAGATGGCCAGTCCGTCGGGATTGCGTCCGGTTTCCACGCCGAGGATCTCGATCGGGAAGTTGAGGTCCTCGGTCATCCGGCGAATCACGGCGAGCTGTTGGTAGTCCTTCTGACCAAACGCAGCGACGTCGGGTTGCACGATGTTGAACAGCTTGGTCACGACCATCGCGACGCCGTCGAAGTGTCCGGGGCGCGTACGCCCGCACATCGTCGTCGTGAGGTCCGCCACGGTGACCGCCGTGAGTTGGTTTCGACCGTTCGCGTACATCTCTTCGGCCGGCGGCACGAACACGATCGCCGCCCCCGCCGCCTTGCAACCGGCGAGGTCGTCGGCCTCGTCGCGCGGGTACGACTCCAGATCGGAGGGCCGGTCGAACTGCGTCGGATTGACGAAGATGCTGACGATCAGATGGTCCGCCTTCGCCAACGTCTCGCGCATCAACGAGGTATGCCCGTCGTGCAGGGCGCCCATCGTGGGAACGAAGCCGACGCGGCCCTTGAGTTTGCTGCGCACGGTGCGCAGGTCAGCGACGGTGCGGGAGACGATCATCAGAAGGAGTGGTCGTCGGTGGGGAATGTGCGATCGCGGACTTCGTCGCGGTACTCCTCGAGTGCCGCCGTCACGGTCTCTTCGAGCGCCGCGAAGTGTTTGACGAACCGCGGCTGGAACTCGAGGTTGAGCCCCAGCAAGTCGTAGATCACGAGGACCTGGCCGCTGGTGCGGCGGCCCGCGCCGATGCCGATCGTGGGGATCTTGAGCTGCTCGGTGACTCTCGTGGCGAGCTGCGCAGGGACCATCTCCAGCACGATCATGTAGGCGCCGGCGTCCTGGAGCGCTTGCGCGTCGCGCAGAAGCTGGGCCGCCGCCGCGTCGTCTTTGCCTTGGACGCGGTACCCGCCGAACGCGTGCACGGATTGGGGGGTCAGGCCGAGGTGGCCGACGACGGGGATCCCGGCACGCACCATCCGCTCGACCATCGGGGCGAGCGTCTCGCCGCCTTCGACCTTCACCGATTGGGCGCCCCCGTCCTTGAGCATGCGGCCCGCGGCGCGCAGACCATCGTCGTCGCTCGCCTGGTAGCTCATGAACGGCATATCGGCGATGAGGTGCGCCGACGGGCAGCCTCGTGCGACGGCACGCGAGTGATAGATGATGTCCTCGACCGTCACCGGCAGCGTCGTGTCATGGCCCTGGATCACGTTGCCCAGGCTGTCGCCGACGAGGATGCAGTCGATCTCGGCCCGCTCGACGAGCCGCGCGAACGTGTAGTCGTAGCAGGTGACCATCGAGATCGGCTGGCCAGCGTCGTAGAGCTTCAGAATGTCGCGAGTCGTCTTACGTCGAGCCATCGGTCGCACCGCAGCGAAGTCGCGCACACCTTACGCCGGATGTGAGCATGCGCCAAGGCATCCCCGGGTGATCCTCGTGGACTCGGTTGACACGGGCCTTGGGGGACCGATAGAACAGCGACGCTGAATCGTCATTCAGCGATGCATCCGACACTGGCGTGGTGATGGCGCAAGCCGAGAAGAACAATCGGGCGAACGAGAAGCGTGAGCGCATCCTCGAAGGTGCGCTGCGGGCGTTCGCCAAGAAAGGCTTCTACAACACCAAAGTCTCCGAGATCGCCACCGAAGCCGGCGTTGCCGACGGCACGATCTATCTGTATTTCAAGAACAAGGATGATCTGCTGATCTCGCTGTTCGAAGATCGGATGGAGTTTCTCATCGATCGGCTCCAGGCGGAGCTCGATGCGGTGGGCGACGACGTGATCAAGCAGATGCGATGCGTCGTCGACATGCACTTTCAGTTGGCGCTCGAAGAGCGAGACCTCGCCGAGTTCATTACCGTCGAGCTTCGACAGAGCGCGAAGTTCGTCAAAGAGTACAAGAACCCGAAGTTCCATGACTATTTGCAGATTTTGGAGCGCCTCATTGCACGCGGTCAGGACGACGGCGTGCTGCGCGGCGACGTAGACCGTCGCATCGTGGCGCGCGCCTTGTTTGGCGCGCTCGATGAGGTGTTGCTCCTTCTGACGCTGTCACGGTCCGGAGCGGTGGATGTGAACGAGAAGGCTCGGCAGGTCGCCGACATTTTTATCGAAGGGCTCATCAAGCGATGAGCAAACCTATCTATTTGAGGAGTGCGTCGTGAAGATCCTCACCACGGTCAAACGGGTCACCGACCCGGACATGAAGGTCAAACTGAAGTCGGACGGCACGGGCATCGAGACGTCCGGCGTCGAGTACAAGATGAACTCGTTCGACGAGTATGGCGTCGAAGAGGCGATTCGCCTGAAAGAGGCGAACGGCGGCGAGATCGTCGTTGTTTCGGTCGGCCCGTCCGCTGCGACGAAGGAGATTCGGACCGCGCTCGCGATGGGCGTCGACCGCGGCATCCTCGTCGAGACCGATGCGGAACTCGATTCCGATGCGGTTGCGCGGGTGCTGGCCGAGGTGTGCAAGACCGAAGCGCCTGACATCATCGTGATGGGCAAGCAGTCTGTGGACAGCGATCGCAATCAGACGGCGCAGCTGCTCGCGGCGTATCTGGGGTGGCCGCAAGCCACGTTCGCCTACAGCTGCAAGATCGACGGAGGCTGGGCGACCGTCGGTCGCGAGGTCGATGGCGGCACCGCGACCAAACGGGTGAAGCTGCCCGCAGTGGTCAGCGCCGACCTGCGCCTCAATGAGCCGCGCTACGCGAGTCTGCCGGGCATCATGAAGGCGAAGCGAAAGCAGCTCGACACGATGACCCCGGCCGACCTCGGCGTGGATATCACGCCGCGCGTCAAGGTGTTGTCGTACGAAGCCCCCGAAGAGCGAGCGGCCGGACAGATCGTCGAGAATGTCGACGCCCTGATCGACAAGCTGCGCAACGAAGCCAAAGTTTTTTGATCCTGACCAGGTGAAGTCATGTCCAACGTATTAGTCATTGCAGAACACGTGAACGGTCAGCTCCGCAGCGTCTCGCTCCCCGTGGTGACGTTCGCCCGGCAGGCCGCGAAACTCACGGGCGGTCAGGTCATC
>JBFIHF010000253.1:0-9753 GCA_041601915.1 Bradymonadaceae bacterium | reverse complement strand
TGGAGCAACCCCGACACCCTCGAGGTCTGGGACTTGACGCTGCCGTGCCGCGAATTCCAGCGTCTACGCGCGATCGCGTGGCTGAACGAGACACCCCACCGCGCCGCGATCGACGCGGCACTCCAAACGATCGCGCAACGCGAAGCCCGCGCGATCGACCCGTACCACGCCACACCGCACATCGACGTCGTCGCGGTGACAACGGGTGAGCCGGACGTCGCGGTCTGCTTCATCGTCGACGTCCTGATGTATCACAGCGCCCAGTCGGGGTCGGATTGGGCATACCACCACATCATGTGGTGCGAAGCGACCTTCCAGGGCGACCAGCTGGTGTCCGACTCGGCAGTCGCGCGCGACCCGATCTACATTAGTGAATCGGACTACTTTGAGGGAGACGGCTATGACCGCGCCGAGATGGTCCGTCGCGTGCGTGACGCCGGTCCCGTCTAGGTGACTGGTTCCGACCGATCGATGGAGCTCAGTCGTCCTCAAACAGGTCGTCAAAGAGTCCGCCGTCGTTGATGTCGCGGGTTTCGGCCACGACGACATCGGACTCATCGTCGATCACAGATGCCTTCGCCCCATCGGGGCGCTCCGATTCCCTCAACAATTGCGGTAGCGCGACGACTTTGCGCGTCGCCTTGTCGTGGATCGGTTTGCGAAAAATCTTGGCCGCGGGCTTGGGGTCTTTCTGGTCAGGCACAGCTCGTCCCATGTGAGGATGGGCGCAGCATACCACATCGCGCGCGGCGATCTCCAAAACACCGGGTGAGCTACTCGACGATCATCTCGGTGAGGAGCTCGCCGAAACACACATTGAGCTCGGACGCATCGACGGGGCTTCCATCGCGAAGACGGTGATCGAGGTTCCCGATCGTGACCGCGGTGACCAGCGGCCAGCCTTCTTCGGGGGGCCGGTCTTGGGCCAGGCAACCGTCGGAGGCGAGCACACGCAACAGGGCGGGAACGGCGACGCCGGCGTCTTGCGCGATCTTGAGGGCCCCGCCCTCGTCGCGGCCAATGAGACACAGGTCCGCAAATCCGAGGTGGCCCAACCCATCGACACTCACGAACTGGCGCGGCGTCGCTCGCGTGTTGAAGAGCTCTCGCACCGATCCACTGCTGGAGAGCCGATCGGCGCCGCCCGCGAAAACCACGCTGGGCGCCTCGATCGGCGGTACTTGCGTCATCCCTCCGGTCGCCCACGCCACCACGAGATCCACGCGGGCGTCGCTGCCCGCCGACATCGCCGCCGTTCCGCCCACGGAGTGTCCCAGCAACGCGATCCGATCGAGATCGATGTGGCCCGCCAGGTCGCCAGGGTCGGCCTGTAACGCGTCGAGGATCTGCGTCAGCGTCGCAGCGGAATCATCCTCCATCGGCGGAGACCCAAGCTCCAAGAAGCGCGTGAGGTTGCGCTCGTCATGTTCTGGAGCGACGACCACGAACCCCCATGACGCAATCGTCGCCACGAGTGCGCTCGACTGCAGGCGATATCCGCCGAAGCCGTGGCTGAACAGCACCAGCGGATACGTGGCACCATCGGTGGGCGCGTCTCGATAGGCCGGATACTCGAACAAGGGCGCGACCTCGTCGCTGATCAGGGCGGCGTCCTCGGGTGGGAGCCAGTCGCGCAGGTCGTAGGCCTCGAAGACGGCCCCCCGACCGACGGCCGGATACAACACCTCGACGTCGTGGCCCGCGATCGTGGTTCCGCGCACCCCCACGGGGTGGGGTCCGAGCGCGGAGAACGGCGCGCAATCAGCGAACGGACCGACGGGTTCGAACGGCGGGTCGGGCTCGTCGATAAATGGGTCGGCGGGACCGTAGCGGTTACAGCCCGCGAGCCCGCACAACATCGCAATCGTCGCCCATCGCCCCGCAGATCTCACCGGTTAGCCCCCGTGTAGTCGTCGAGTGAGCCGGCATAGGCGGTCTCGGCATCACGCATGATCATCACGAACACGACCATGTCGGGCGCGTCCTCGAACCATGAAATCTCAGCCAGCAAATCGCCACTGCGACATAGATAGGCGTCGACCTCATCGACGACCGCGCGGTCCTTGAGATCGTACTCCTCGCCGTCGGCGCGCAAATAGGCGTCCCCGGAGGAATCGACGTAGATCATGTCGTCGTCGATCTCGCCCATGTACTCATCGGCGTCATGACCCTGGGCGGTGAACATCGGCGTCGCGAGATGGGCCAACAGCTCGAGTTCGCCCTCCTGCGCCAGCAGCAACCAGCGCGGTGGCCGCGCACGATCGACGAGCTCGCCGAGCTCCTCGAACACGATCTCGAGCATCCGCTCTGCCCCGGTGCGGGGCGTCAAGAGGCTGCGAAGATGCGCTTCGAGATCGGGCGGCACTCGAAGGGTGCGATTCTGAAATTCCATGCCCGTACAATAACCGATCGTGCGACGAAGTCGCCAACGCGCCGATGTGTATTCGCCGGTTCGTTCCCTCTAGCAGAATCACGTCGGCGAGTTATGATCAGTGGCGTGGCCGGACCGAGGACCGGCCGCTAACCACGGTGCAGGAGGACTCATGCGCCACAACGAACGCACGAACGTAAACGACCTCCTAGAATCTGGTGCGCGGTTCTTGACGTGCGGCGGCCCCGAAACTCACCTGATCTTCCGGCAAGGCGTGCCGCTCCGCGACTTCTGCGCGTTCGAAATCTTGGACGACGACGACATCTGGTCGGACTTCGAAGACCAGTTTCTCCGCCCGATCGCGGACGCCGCCGCCGAGACCGGCTTTGGTCTGATTACTGATGCTCTCGTCTGGCGGGCATCCCCGGATTACGTGACGAGACTGGGGTACAGCCGGAACGACGTGGCGCGCTTCAACCACCTCGCGGTTCGCCGCGTGCGCGACTTCTTCGACGAGTGGAGTCTCAGCCGACCCGATGCCGCGGCATGTCCGGTGATCCTCGCCGCCGACCTGGGCCCGCGCGGAGATGGCTACGGTGTGGCAGCCCACGGGCTGCGGCCCGGCAAGGCGTTCGCGTACCACATGGCACAGGTCGAAGCCCTCGCCGACACGGACGTGCAGGTCGTGGTGGCGCTGACGATGACCAACGCCAACGAAGCGATCGGCGTCATCTCTGCCGCTCGTGAGTGCGACCTGCCGATCATCGTCTCGCCGACCGTCGAGACGGACGGCGCGCTGCCCGACGGGATGCCCCTCGGCGTGTTCGTCCAGATGGTCGACGACGAGACCGATGGCTACGCGCTGTTCCACATCGTCAACTGTGCCTACCCCACCCACGTGGAGCCCGCGTTGATCGCCGCGCGCAATGCTGGAGAGTCGTGGCGACGGCGGGTGAGGGGCCTCCGGGCCAACGCCTCGACGAAGAGCCATCAGGAGCTCGACAACTCGACGGAGCTCGACCGAGGCGATATCGAAGACCTCGCCCGGCGAATGGCCGCGCTGCACTCCCAGCACGATTTTGTGCTGCTCGGCGGCTGTTGTGGAACCGACGCCGAACACATCCGCGCGATCGCCGAACACGTTGCCGGGGAAATGCCATGACTGATCGATGTTAGGAGTCGGCCAGCCCCATGCGCCGTACGGGTCCGCTGGTCCAATTGATCCGCTGGTCTGCTGGTCTGCTGGTCCGCTGGTCAACTTCAAACTAAGGCCCGACTCAAACCACAGCGCGACCACGCGAAGCGTCGAGCAGGCCCCGCATCCCGGGTGGCGGATCAGCGACGCAGTGGACGAACGGGCCAGACGCGACCCGCGCCCTGCCACCGCGCTTCGCGGGGTGGTTCCGTGGCGTGAGTACGGGCCTCAGTTTGAAATGGAGCGGGGACCAGCGGACCAGCAGACCAGCAGACCAGCGGATCATGTGGAGACGCGTTCGGCGGCCCGCCCCAGACGTTAATTATGTGTATTGATCACAAATCGATGCGCGTAGAATTGCGACGTGGAGGTGCCCATGGCCTTGTCTGAACCGGATACCGGAGGTCTCGCGTCGAAGCTCGGCTGCAGCGGCTGTGCGCTGCCGATGGGCATCGTGCTCGTCGCGATCGGCCTGCCCGCGATCGTCTTCTACTTCGCAGACATCCACGAAAAGCAGACGCTGCTGGCCGGAGACGAGCGACACTTCGATCCGATCGGGGACATCGGTTACGCGACGACTCTGGCCGGCGATGGGCTGGAGTTCGTCGGCATGAAGGCCGAATTCGTGCAACCGGACGGAACGTTGGACCTCGCCGCCGACTACCGCCCCAGCGTCACCTACGAGTGGCGCGGCAAGCCCCAAATCGAGACCTCCCGGCCGGTGGGCGCGGGCGGCGGGTCCACTTCGGCCAGCCGCGTCACCGTGCGCGTCACGGCGTTCGGATTCGAACACACCGGCACCGACCACGAGGGTGCACAGCTCTACGACCTGAATCTCGGCATGAGGCGACGGGAGCATCGCGCGCCGATGCGCACGAATCAGGCCGCCGCGCCTCCGCCGGCCTGTGGCCTGAAAGGGATCTGGTCGGCAGCGAAACAGGCGGGCGCCCCGGCGCGGGCCGTCGCGGTCATCGACTACGACGCGTCGGGCTACACGTTTCGCATCCAGGGCACCGGCTTCGAGATGAGGTTCGGCCAGGACTGTAAGCCGCTGCGCTGACCCTACTTCGCCGCGGCGCGGAGCTGACCCACAGTCGCGCTGACGACGGCGTCGACCGTTTGGCGGAGCGTTTCGCGCTCGCCCGTGCTCACCGCCGCGATCCGCGGAAGGTGCACAAACCCGCCGTCGGCAGCCCGATCGTCGGTCACCGCCGCCATGATGGCGTAAAACAAGTTGTTGCACACGTAGCGGCCCGGGTCGGTACTCGGCCCGGCTTCGATGCCCAGCGCGTCGAGCCTCGTCAGGATGCTGTCTACGGGCAAACCCGTCTCGCGTTCGGCGGGGCCATCGGCCACGATCGGGTCGCCGCCGTACACAACGCCACGGTTGTCAGGCACACCGCCGGCGACCGCCGCAGAGTCCTTGCGATTGTAGGCCGTCGTCTCGATGTCGACGTACGATCGTCCCTGACCGAAGCCGATCACCACGTCGGGCTGGCATCGGGTGATCAAATCGTCCAGCAGCGCCGGCGCCGCATCGTACTCCACCGGCAACACCGCCCGCATCACCGCGACGTCCTCGGGGAGCGGACCCGCAACGTACGCCTCGACGGCTTCTTTCGAGCTGTTATCGCGGTCCGAGTTCGCCGGGAACGGTTCGAAGCCCGTCAGCAGGACCCGCACCCGATCCGGATCGTCGGACGTGAACGCGCAGGGGATCGGCTCGGACCGATACGTCACGCGGCTGGTGTGTTGGGCCCACCCGCGGACCATCGCGTTGACCGTGACCTTGCTCGGTGCCGCGCACCCCTCGAACAGTCGCGCGGCGGGTGCCGAAACGAGCACTCGAAAGTCGGTCTCGACCCACTCGGCCTCCCCGCTTCCGAGCAGCTCCGTGAGCGTCCCCGACACGTCGACGCCATCGCACGTGATGTCGAATGAGAGCGCGTCCGGCGGGTCCTGTAGCTCGATCTCGAACGTCGGCTCGGCGTCGGGCATCAGGGTCTGCGACGCGGGCGAAATCACGAGGCGCGGTGTGGAACGAAACACTTCGACGTACGTAAGGCGTGCGCTGGCAACGCCGGTCCACGTCACCTCGAACGTCACTTCGCTGGTGCCGTAGTGGACGAACATCACGGCGAGGTCGCGCTCGGCGCCCGCGTCCCCGAACTCGGACGCCATGATTGCTCGATCCGCCACCGGCTGGCCGGCATCGAACACCTTGATGTGTAGGACCGGCTCGACGACGTCGTCGGCGGGTTCAGCCAGCAACGCGCGCACGTTGAGCGCGAAGGTACCGTCTCCCAGATCTCGCGTGGTGCCCGCACACAGCGCGCCAACGGAGTCCTTGCGCGCGTCGGCCGCGATCCCGAGGTCCCCGGCGAAGCCCGTCGTCGGCGCACAGCGCGCTTCGCCTTCGAACACCTCGGCGTCGCTGGGATGGCCGGCGGCGTCGAACTTTCCGTCGACGAAGAAGTCGTGGAACAGGCCACCGGGCACCGCGTCGCGATTCGGGCGGCCCGGCTCGGCGAGCGCAGAGTCGTCTCCGTCGGTGGGCGACGCGCAACTCGCGACGAGAGCGATCAACATCACGGCGGTCGGTAGCCGGTAGACCATCACTTCGCTCCACCGCGGCGGCGACGCCCGACGACGAGCAGCAGCGCGATGAGCAGGCCGTGGCCAGGCGATGCGCCGCCGGCGGTGCCGCAGCTGCACCCGCCCGGCTCGCCACTCAACGGTGGCTGCTGGCCCGGGCCACCCGCGCCCGAATCGCCCGTCGCGGAATCCGGTCCATTGACGGCGACGTCGGGGCCACCACCGACGCTCGCGTCGGGGCCACCCGTGTTAGCGTCCGGTGTGTCGCCGCCATCGGAACCCATGCCGACGTCCGGATTGCCCATTCCCATGTCGGGGATGTCCGGGAAATTCGCGACCAACGTCAGCGTCAGCTGGAAGTCGAACGACAGGTCACTCGAGCCACCATCGGCTTGCTTGACGATCACGGCGATGGTGTTCTCGCCGACGACGAACGGGTTCACGGGGCCGAGCTCGGCCCGCGTCATCGAGTTGTCCGACGACGAGCTGCCGGCGTAGGTGGTCGGGTCCGTGGAGTCCAGATTGACCATGTGCACGAGCTCCCCGTTCACAAACACGCCGATCGCATCGTCGTAGAGCGCGTCGATCGTCGCCTGATCGACCAGGCGGTCCAGCGTGATCGTGTGGCGGAACAGCACCGCGGGGATGTTCGGGTCCGCGTCGAGCAGGACCGTCGCCTCGTCACCGTCGCCGTACCCGAGCTGCGCTTTGCCCGTCGGCCACGCCGCGTCCACGAAGTTGGGCAACGTCCACGAGTCGTCGGTGATCGTGGTCCCGTCGTCGTCGTAGCGCCAATCGCCGCCGTACGGGATCGTGATCTGTGGCGCCTGATCGGTGATGACGAACGGCGCGCCGTTCATCGCGGTGCGCGTCGCGTCATCGGCATCGGTCACCCGGATTCGGCCGTACATGGTGGGCTCGAACGGAACCGCCCACATGTAGGACTGCGCCCCGACAATCTCGTTCTGAAGCACGGTCCACGTCGCGCCATCGTCGGCGGAGAACTCCAGGCGCACGGCCCGCGTGTTCGTCGCCAGCCACCGGACTTCGGTCGTGTCGCCCGACACCAGCCGCTCGCCGCCCGCCGGCTGCAGCAGGAAGACGCCCTCGCCGTGCAGCACCGTCACTTCGTCGCTGACGACCCCGTCGCGCGTGACGTTCCGCAGCGTCAATCGGTCGCCGTCGACGTCGACGACGCAGGACCCGTTCACGAGCTCGCTGAAGTACATCAGCGGATGGTTTCCAGCGCCGGAGTTGCCGGTGCCGCCGTGCCCGGCGACGACGTAGACGGCGCCTTCGGAACCGCCCAAGATCTTGGTGTACGCGCCGTCGCCCCCGACCTTTCCGTCCCCCGGATCGAGGATGTGACCCGGCGCGGTCGTCGGCGTGTCGTAGGCCTGATTCACCAGATACGACCGCTCGTAGATGTGGGAGTGGCCACCAAGCACCAGATCGACGCCCGCGGCCTCGAGGATCGGGAGGATCTCCTCGCGCATGTCGACGAGTCGACCCTCGGAATCGGAGTCGTGCGAGCCCTTGGTGTACGGCGGGTGGTGCCAGTACGCGATGATCCAATCCTGGTTCGTCGCGGCGAGGTCCTGCGTCAGCCACGTCGCCATCGTGCCGGTGGAGTCGCGCGGTGTGTCGTGGGAGTCGAGCACGATGAAGTGCACATTGCCCCAATCGTAGGAGTAGTACGCCTCCGTGCCACTCGCCAGGCCGCCCGCTGCGCCGTTGGTCGGCAGCACGTAGGCATCGTAGTAGGGCCCCGTCTGGGTGCTGGACACCGAGGTGTGGCCTTCGTGATTGCCCATCGCCGGCCACACTACGGTGTTGCGCAGGATCGGCTGATAGACGTCGAAGAACTTGGTCTGGAACTCGTCGTCGAGTCCGTCCGAGTACGCCATGTCGCCGACGTGCAGGTACAGGTCCGGCCGCGCGGCGCCGACATGGGCGATCATCGCGTCACGGACCGCTGCCTGCGCGCTGCCGCCCGTGCCCGAATCGCCGACCACCCACAACCGAACCGGCACCCGCGAGCCGACGGTCGGCGCGGTGACGAAGTAGTGTTCGGCGGTCCCCCCCGCGAGCACCGCGCCCGGGGTGCCCACGGCGTAGTAGTAGCGCGTGGCCGGCGCGAGCCCCGTCAGCGCGACTTCGTGCTGGCCCGCGTTCGCCGAGACGGCGGACGACTGCGCGAGGTTCGCGGCGGTTGTTCCGTAGCGGACCACCCCATCGGTCGCAACGTCGGTGCGCCATACAATCGTCGTCGCGTCGGGCGTACCCTGCTGCAGATACGGCCCACGCGTTACCGTCTGGGCGGCGAGAACGCCGGGCAACATCGCGATCGCGAACACGAACAGTTTCAGTGCGTGAGTCATCGCACACCTCCGCGCTCGATCTCGAGGAACAGGCTGGCCGCCGGCGCGTACTGCGGCGCGCGACCCATCGCTTCCAGCGCGTCCGCGCGGGCGCCCGTGCGGTCGCCGGACGCGAGCCGCGCCTGCGCACGATCGACGAGCAGCAACGGCGACCGGCGCTTCTGCAACGCGCGGTCCGCGTCACGCAGTGCGGCGGCACGGTCCGCGGTCGCGTCGGCCGGTCGGCCGGCCGCGTCATGGGCCCGCGCGCGCAGCAACAACCAGCGCGTGCGAATCGTCGCCCGCGCCATCACCGGGGCGATCGCTGCGATCGCCGCATCGGCGCGGCCCGCGGCGAGGCGAGCGTGAAACAGGTCCGTGCGCAACAGGTCGACTTCGCCCAGTCGCGACAAGGCCATCTCGAAGTTCGACGCCGCTTCAGCGGCGCGGCCGGCATCCAACAACAGCGCCCCGCGCTCGCGAAACACATCGACGGCTTTGTCCAATGTCACGGCGTGGTCGTAGTCGGACAGCGCCTCATCCGTGCGACCGAGGGCGCGCCGCGCACGCGCGCGATGCCAGTGACCCAGAAACGTGCTGCCCGCGGCGAGGTGCACATCGAACGCACGCTCGGCGACGGCGAATTGTCCCGCTTCCAACTCGAGGCGTCCGCGAGCGAGCGCCGTCGACGCGACGGGCGCTCCGGCGTTGGCCGCAGCACGCAGGTCGGCGCGCGCCAGCACCCACTGTCGCTCGATGCGATACAGATCAGCGCGCCGCAACAGGGCATCACTGTCCGTCGGATTCTCACGTATGGTCGCCGAGACCTCGCGGATCTCCAGCGGCAAACCATCGTGCGCGAAGGCCGCAGACGTCCAAAGGACGAGCAGCGTCGACACCAGTAATTTCGTGGTCATTCGAATAGCCTAACAGACCCCGGTCCTCGTTGGCGACACGTTGCTTGCCGTGTATTGTCCGCCGATGATTTCAAGACCCTCGATCGCTGTCATTGCCGCGTTCCTGCTCATCGGTACCGCCGGCTGCACGGCCTCGCCGGCCAAGCCCACGGAATCTGAGATGACCGCCCCCGCCGATGCAAACGCCCCCGACGAGGTGCGTGGCATCGCCGAAAACGCCAAGGGCGGCGCCGTGATCATCGCCGAGTCCGGCGAAGTCGTGTACCTCGCCGGGGTCGACGAATGGCCGGCCGAGCTGCGCGGCAAGAAGGTCGT
>JBFIHF010000252.1:0-9794 GCA_041601915.1 Bradymonadaceae bacterium | reverse complement strand
TGACCGCGGTCACCGACGGCTGATTCGCATGATGCCGCCCTCTCGCAACCTGAAGCTTCTCGTAGCTCTCGACGAGCCTCAGGTGCTTGTCGATCCCGTCGAGGTTCATGTTGGTCGGCGTCAAGCCAAAGAACCGCGTGGTGCCCGACACACTCGATGTTGCATGGCCGAGCAGTTCTTCGCCGTACATGCGCGCGAGATTGGGGACGTAGTCGTGAAGGTCGAGGTCATCGCGGAGGGCGATGTCGAGCACCGTGTTCAAGACCTGGTAGTACCGGCGTCGCGCCGGCACATTGTCGTTGTAGTGCAGGAACATCTCCACCCATTCCTTCGCCTCGTCGAGCCTGCCCAGCGCGAGGCAGATCAGCGCGTTGAGCTCGCCGATCGTGCACTTTCCCCACGCCGAGTGTTCGTCGAATGCGACGCCGATCAAGCTGGGGATCAACGTGTACTCGTCGAGTTCACTCTCTTCGAGCCGCTCGAGCAGACTCGACAGCGCGCGGTCATTCAGCGCGTGAATGTTGAGGATGTCCGACCGGAACGCGACGCCTTTGTTGGTGTTGTCCCAGACGAGGTCCTCCGCGGGATAAATCTCCGAGTAGCCAGGGACCAACACTCTGCAGGCATGCCCCCCGAGCCCCTCGTAGTCCGCGATGTAGACCTCTTTGCCGAGGTCGCTCAGAATGCCCATCAGGTGGTGGTACTCCTGCTCGGTGGAGCCGGCGAAGTCCCAGTCGGAGAATTCATAGTCCGTGGCCTGGCTAAAGAACTTCCACGAAACCACGCCCGCCGAGTCAATGAAGTGCTCGACCATGTTGTTCGGCTCGCGGATCGCAAACTCGTTGAACGTGGGCGGCAGGACGTCGTTCAAGCCCTCAAAGCTCCGCCCCTGCATCAGCTCGGTCAGGCTTCGTTCCAGCGCGACCTCGAACTTCGGATGTGCCCCAAACGACGCAAACGCTCCGCCGGTTCTCGGGTTCATGATCGCGACGCACATCACGGGAAACTCCCCGTCCAGCGACGCATCCTTCACCAGGACCGGGAAACCCTGTTCTTCGAGTTTCGCGATGCCCTCCGCGATCGTGGGGAATCGAGCGATCACGGCGTCGGGAACATCGGGGAGGGTGAGCTCCTCGACGATGATCTGCTTTTTCACCGCGCGTTCGAGAATCTCGGCGAGGCATTGAACGCGGGCTTCGTAGCGCGTGTTGCCGGCGGCCATGCCATTGCTGACGAAGATGTTCCCGATGAGATTGGCGGGAACATAGACCGTCTCGCCGTCGGATTGCCGCACGAACGGGAGCGCACAGATACCGCGTTCGACGGCGCCGGAGTTCGCGTCGACGAGATGCGAAGCCCTGAGTTCACTGTCGCCGTCGAAGACCTCGATGAACCGTTCGTCCATCAAGCCTGCGGGGAGCGAATCGTTGGGCCCCGGGAGGAACCACTTCTCATCGGGGTAGTGAACGAAGTCGGCTTGCGCCCTTTCTGCGCCGAGGAAGTGGTCGTTGTAGAAGTAGTTGTTGCTCATCCGCTCGAGGTACTCCCCGAGGGCCGAACACAGCGCGGCGTCTTTGGTCGCGCCCTTGCCGTTCGTGTAGCACATCGGCGACTCAGCATCGCGGACATGCACGGACCACACGTGGGGCACGATGTTCCTCCACGCCGCGATCTCGATCTTGATCCCCAGTGCCTCGATCAGGCCGCTCATCGCCGTGATCGTCTCCTCGAGCGACGCATCTTTGCCCGGAATCATCGTTCGAGCCCCGTCGACCGAGTCGCGCTCGTAGAGCAGGCCCGAGTCCTTGCCCAGGACCACGGAATCGACGCGGAAGCCCACAACGTTTTCGATGACTCGTTTGACCGAGCAGCGGTCCATCGCGGCGATGATGCCGTTCCGATCCTTCTCGGAGATCCCTTCGGGCAGCTCCGCGTGAATCTTGAACGTCTGCTGATACCGATTCTCGGGATCCACGATGTTGTCTTGAACGATACTGATGTCTTCGGTGGGAATGTCCCTGGCGCTGCAATACGCCTTGGCGAAGTAGGCCGCGCACAGGGCGGACGACGCCAGGAAGTAGTCAAACGGACCGGGTGCGGTCCCGTCCCCCTTGTACCGAATCGGCTGATCGCTGATGACCGTGAAGTCGTCGAAGCTGGCCTCCAGCCTCAAGTTGTCTAGAAACCTGACTTTTACCTGCATGTTCTCTTCCGGAGTGCGCCCATCGATACGTCGAGCTCGGCCGCTCGACAGTACACGGGTATCGCGGCCACGAAGACCACCATCGGTGGAGATCCTACAACCGAGGGACCGCTGAGGTCGATGTTCGTCGTCCAGTGCTCGATCGAAGTGTGGTAGAAACGTGGGCCCAGCCCATCGCTGACCACGGTCAGTGAGCCACCAGCCTGCCTCTATTGTGGTGCGATCATGCCGACGCTGTACCAGTATCCGAATTGCGACTCTTGCCGAAAGGCGTCGAAATGGCTCGACGCCCACGACGTGGTCGTGGAGAAGATTCACATCGTGGAAGCCACGCCAGACCGAGAGACCTTGGAGCGACTGTGGCGTTCCAGTGGTCTGAGGCTGAAGGCGTTCTTCAACACGTCGGGCGGCAGCTACCGGTCGATGAACCTGAAGGAGACCTACGACGATCTGACCGACGAGCAGCGCCTTGCCCTGCTCGCGAAAGACGGCATGCTGATCAAGCGACCGATCCTCGATCTGGGCGACGAGGTCGTCGTGGGTTTCAAGCCCGACCAGTACGCCGAGTTCCTCCGGACATGACCGTGGCAGCCGGGTTCACGGGCGAGCGTGGTTCGCGAAGTTACCCCACGTGGGGGCCTTCCAGTCCGAACGGTGCTCGAGGAAGAAGCCGGCGAGCTCCCGCGTGTAGCGCAGCGTGAACGGGCGCTTCGCGACGAGGTCGTCCTGCTCGCCGGGGTCGGCGACGAGGTCGAAGAGCATCTGGGTGCCGTCGTACTGCACGATCAACTTGTGGCGCAGCGCCCGGATCGAGTAGCTGCGACCGTACTCCCCGGAGGTCGCCCGCGGTGTCCATGGGCCCCCACGCAGTGCGATGGGCAGCACCGACTCACCCTGCATTTGGGGGGCTGCGTCGACACCAAGCAGGTCGAGGACCGTCGGTGCGATGTCGATGTGGCCGGTGACGGTGTCGATATTCGCAGGCCCCGCATCGACGAGCCCGTCCGCGAAGATGACAAACGGGACATCGGACAGCTCGGCGTAGTGGCCCCAGGCGTGTCCGCCCCGCCCGTGTTCGTACATACCCTCGCCGTGGTCGCTGGTCAGCACGATCGCGGTCGACGACTTCAGGCCTCGCTCGGCGAGACCGTCGATCAGGGCGCCGAAGCAACCGTCCCAGTGTTCGACCTCGCCGTCGTAGAGCGCCTTGAACTGCGCGTCTTCCGTCTCGGTCAGCGTGAACTTGCCCTCGTTCAGCGGACTGATGAGTCGCGCATCGACGCTCTTCTTCACGCGCCCGGACTCCCACGGGCCCGTGAGGTACTTCTCAGTGATGCCCTCGTGATAGCGATACGGCGTGTGCGGCTCAAACGGGAGGGCTGAGATGAAGAAGCGCTGCTCAGCCTTCTTCTGACGCTCAGCGAAGTCGAGGACTCCTGCGACGATCGCGCTGCAGTCGCCGCCTTTTCCTTCGCCCTGCACATAGTGGTACTCCGTCCAGTTTGCCGCCGTTCTCGACCGCGCCATCCCGAACTGGTTGTTGCCGTAGTACGCCGTCGCGATGCCTGCCGCGCGCGCCACCGAGCTGATCATCGGTGTGTTTGCATTTAGCTGACCGCGGTCACCGGCCACGCCGTGGACCCGCGGGATCATGCCCGTATGGATGCTGGTGTGAGACGGCGGGGAGGACGGTGACGCGGCCTGGTTGTGTCGGAAGACGACCGCGCGGGCGCCTTCTGCGGTGGTCCGTGGCGTCTGAACACGCGTGGTCCCGTACAGGGCGAGCCGGTCGGAGCGCAGCGCGTCGACGACGAGTAGAATCGCGTTGTCGTAGGGGGCCGGGCGACCTCGCGGCTCGGTCGCTTCGAGGGCGACGCGCGGCGCGGCCCAGGCGCCGCCGTCCGTCTGCAGGTCCAGGCGAATCAGGCGTCCGGCAAAGTCGGCGAGGTTCACGCGCCGGTCCACCCACTCGCCGGCCGGCGATGTCGTGTCCAACAGCGGCCTCGGTTTGCCATCGAAGGTCTGGGCCGTGACGCGGTAGTTCGTGGCGATCTCGGCGCCTGTCGCGACGTGGAGCCATGCGGTCGGCGGGATCTCTACCCACATCGACATCTTCTCGTAGCCGCGAAGCGCGGGCCTTGCGACGCCGCCGACCGTGACAGCTTGCCCAAGGCCGATCCGCGGGCGCTCCGAGAGCCCCACCGAGCCGGTGACAACCTCGACGGAACTCAGCAGTCCGTACGTCTTCTGGTCCCCCACCCTGCCCGCACTTCGTGCGCGCAGGTCCAGCTCATTCTCGCCGTCACGAAGTACGCCCGCATTGACCTCCAGCAGCTTGTCGTCCCACTCGTTGCCGACGCTCACCACACCGACGCGTTTACCGTTGAGCCGCACCTCGATGGTCTGCTTGGCGTGAGCGCCGTGCAGCGAGATCCGCAACGTCGCGGCTTTGTCGTCGTGCCACGGAAAGGTCAGCTCCGTGGCGGATCGCTTGACGACGCGGCCAGCGCGGCCGTCGTGCTCCACGACGGCGCCGAACGGTCGACTGTAGTCCTGGGTGTACTTCCACAACCCTTCGGTCGCGAAGTCGATGACCAGCCCGTCGGCGTACAGGTGCCATCGGTGCCGGTTCTTCAGCAGGTCGACGGTCGGTGCGTCGGCAAGTTCGACGACGGGCTCGGGCGGCGGAGCCGGCTTCGAATCCGCGACGGGTTCCGCGACGTTCCCCATCGCCGCCAGCGGTTGCGTGGGGGCCGGCTTTTGGGCCCTGCCGTTCTCGCACGCAGTCGCGAGAAAGAGGCTGATGATCACTACGCAACGTAACATTCTCGCGATGGTCGTGGATTTCACCGCGTGCGCAAGTTCACGCTGCAGAATGTGACCTACGACACGTCCCATCTCCCTCGGGCGTCTTGCTCGATGTTGGGCCACCGGACCGCGTGTGGCATAGTGCGGGCATGTCGGAACGCGACGCCGAATCCATCGAGCCACACGGATTGCGCCGCGTGCTGTTGCTAGTCGCTGTGCTGGCTGCGCTGTGGGCGCTTGGTGTGGCAACCGGGTTCCACGAGTTCATCACGGTAGACAGCATTCAGCGTTGGGCCGGCGAGGCCGGCCCGGTTGGGGTGGCGCTCTTCGTGGGTGCGTTCGTCGTGGGTCAGTTGGCCCAGGTTCCGGGACATGCCTTCATCGCCGCCGCCGTCTTGGTCTGGGGATGGTGGCTCGGCGCGTTTGCCTCACTGGCCGGCGCGTTCCTTGGTGCGCTGGCCAGCTTTTGGTTTGCGCGAAAGGTAGGCGGCGACGTTCGACGCGTGCGGCGGCCGCTGCTTCAACGCATCCTCGCGAAGATCGACGCCGCGCCGATCGCGACGGTGGTCGTCGCCCGCGTCATGTTCATGACCGCGCCGCCGCTGGCTCCAGCACTGGCGCTGAGCGGACTTCGTCACCGCGAACACGCCGTCGGCAGCCTCATTGGCCTCACGCCATCGGTCTTCTTCTCGGCCTACGCGTGGGGCGTTGGACTCGATTGGTTCGGGCTCTAGGTGACTGGTGTCTTTTGCATGGCGCGCCTGAGGAAACAGCCGCGACGATGGCTGCGTCGTCGCTCGTCGACGATGCCCCGGGCGACACATAAGGACGCAATGAAGAATCTTGTTCGAATAGCGACGATGCTCCTACTCAGCGGGTGCGCAAAGCACGTCGTCGTCGAGGCGGCAGGTTCAGTGCCTGAACCGGTCTCGGTGCCCGGCAGCTCTCCGGGGCCGACCGCCGTCGTCACCTATCATCGAGACCTCGACCACGGTCCACGCGTCTACCTTCCCTTCGACAGCGCGCCGTGCCAGGCAGACGATTCGGCCAACGTTACGTTCCTGCCGAAGGCCCTCTGGCGCTTCGACGCCGTATCGAACGCATGGACGTCGGTGGACTTTGGCACCGCAGGCCATTGGCGCATCGGATGCAACGCGATGGTCGCGGTTGCAGATATCATCGGCTTGGACTTCGAAGCGGGCACGTACGCCATTGCCGCTGAAGTCGACGGTCGGCTCGAGCGTGGGATCATCTACGAGGGCCCCGTCATGTGCAACGACGTTGACCTCGGGGAGCCCGCAGCCAACCACGTCATGCTATGCATCTTGTCCGCGGACAGCGCCGAAGGACGCCAAGTGCCCGACCCGGCATTGCTTGAGCCGTAGTTCACCGCAATCAATCGGCTACCGCACGGTCGCCAGCAACTCCGCAAGCGTTCCGGCCGCCAGCTTTCCATCGACGGCTTTCGCGTAGAGCACGAACTCCGTCCGCGGCTCGTCGGCGGCGGGCGAGAGTTCGACCAACATGCCGTCCGGCTTGAGCGTCTTGCGGCCCATGACCTCTTCGAAGGGCACGTCGAGGTGAGGCGCGTACGCGCGATACACGAGCTCGGTGCAGATGATCTTGTCCTGACTGGATAGATCGAACGAGAAATCGTACGGAACGCCGCGAAGCTCCAACGCCCGGAGGATGGCGGTGCGTGTGTGTTCGTCGTCCACCTTCGGGCGCAGGACCGCGAGCGAGTTCGCGTGTAACGCGAACTCAGCCGAAGAGAATCGGACACCCTCGCCGATCGCTTCGACCGCCGCGAACCCGAAACCGTCGCGGTCTTTGCCACTGCCGTACCCCCGCAGAGCCTTCTCCAGGGCGGGGTCGTCACCGAGTGCGCGAATCTCGTCCACAGAGCCGAGGTACATCGCCGCGTGACCCCAGTACCCGGGCAGAAACGCGTTCGACAGGTAGCCGTCTCGACGGGTGAGCAGAATGTCACCCGGCTTCAGCTTGGGACGGATGTCGGCGCGCACAGTTTCCGGCGTGAACCCGGCAGAGTGCAACGGCACGCGCACGTGGCCAACCAGCATCGAGACGAGCGACTGAGTCTTGTACGCGGGACGCTGCACGTTGGACTTCAACGTCGCCCAGAGGATGTCGGTTTGTCCCTCGGACAGCCGCTCATAGGCCGCTTCGAGCTGCGCCTCGTAGCCGTCCATCCGCTGGAGTAACCCTTCGAGACCTGCGGTCTGAAGGATCGGCGACGCCTTCAGCCGAGGCTTGCGCTCCGCGTACCCCTCCATGCTGCTGAGCAAGAGCTGGACGTTGTCCTTCGCGGTGATGTTCGTATACATCTCGGTGAACATGCCCGCCGGTACACCCAGTCTGGGGTTCGCCTCGTCCAGCTTTCGCCTGGCATTGGGTTGGTCCTTGAACAGCATGATGAAGACCACTGCATTCCGATACAGGGTCAGCCCCGCCCCGTACGACAGCAGAAACGCCTGGTCCTGCTGAGCCTCGTCCGCAATGTCGACGTACGCCATGTGCCGAAACATGATGTGGAAGAGGGCTTTGCGCAGCACGAGATAGCGACGGTACACGTCCGCGATCGCGTCCTCTTGCTCCACGGTGTACACGCCGACGTTGGCGTTCTTGGACACGAGAAACTGCTCGTTCATCCTCCGCATCTCGGCTTCAATCTTGTCGACCTCGGCGAGGACGTCGGCCAGCATCCGAGCATCGAGCTGCAACTGCTCGGAGAGCTGCGCGAACGACAGCGGCTCCACCTTCATCTCCTTCTCATATCGTTCCTTCACGTCCTGGTGTCGGTCTCGCGTCGTGAAGAAGGCGACGGCGGCGAAGACCAATGAAAGGGTCGAGATAGCGGCGATCACAATGGTCTTGCGTTGCATAGCGGCACGTGTCCCAGTTTGTTCAGGCAACCTGGTCGAGCAAGGCCGGCGAAGCGAGGTGAAGCGTCCGTTGCGGGAACGGGATGTTCACGCCCTCGGCGTCGAAGCGCTGCTTGATCGACTTGTTCAGGGCAAAAGTTGTCGCCCAAAAATCGCGCGGCGAAACATGGGCACGGATCGACAGATTGACCGACGAATCCGCGAGAAGACCCACGCCTACCACGGGTGCTGGTTCTGCCAACACCCGGCTCTCGGCACGCACCTCTTGCATGGCGAAGTCGATCGCCCGGTCGATGTCCTCGGCGTAGCTGATGCCGATCGTGAGGTCGACACGGCGGGTGCCGTTCCGGGAGTAGTTGATAATCGGGGAATTCCAAACCGACGAGTTTGGGAGCGAGACAAACACGTTATCGGACGTGTTCAACTCCAGCGTGAACATCCCGACAGCGAGGACCGTGCCCGTGTGGCCGCCGACAATGATGAAGTCGCCGACCTTCAGCGGACGAAGCACAAGCAGCATCACGCCCGCCGCGACGTTGGACAGTGTGCCCTGCAACGCCAACCCGATCGCCAGGCCAGCGGCGCCAAGTACGGCCACGATGCTGGCCGTCTGCACACCAAACCGCCCGAGCACGGCGAGCATCGTGATGATGAGGATCGCGTACCGGACCAGGTTCACGGCCAGCGGCTTGAGCGTTGCGTCCAATCGGTCCGACCGATCGAGAATCCGACGCAGCGCCCGGGAGGCCCAGCCGGCGATGCTCCATCCGACGACGAGGATCAGTATGGCGCCCAGTGCGTTCAGCCCGAATCCAAGCAGCGTGGTGCTCATGAAGGCTTTCAAATCGGCGAGGTGCTCTGCGGTCATAGCGGACTCCGATGGCGGTAGCTATGCACTGCGTAACGCATCGGTGGATCGATGTCACGACGGCGTGCGAAGCCTGAAAGGCGCTTGCCCGGAACCGTTCGAGTCGGGTGCGTCGCCATCGCCGGCGTTGTCCACTCCGCGGCGTTGCCGCTCAGATCTTGTACAGTCGTCGGTGCATCCAGCCGGTGTCGTGTCCATGCCTCAACGACCCGAACTCGACGTCGCGTGCCGCGTTCGCCCTCGCGGCGCGTCTTCAGCTGTCAATGCAGACACGGACGTCTTCGCCGGTCGTCAGACTCGATTCCGAGTCGCAGGTGTAGCCGCTGCCGACTCTCTCCACGCATTGAGCGGCGCTCGTACACGGGAACAGGCACACCCCGTTTGCGGCCTCAGTGTCCGTGCAGATCGTCCCTTCCGGACAATCCTCGTCGGCCCCGCAGTTCGCGGTGCACAACCCTCCCGGCAAGCCCTCGACGCATCTTCCGCCGCGACAATCGCCGTCGACAGAACAGCCCTTCTTGACCACCTCGTCAGCCGGAAGCGTCGCGGGATCATCGTCTGAGCATCCGCTACCGATCGCAGCGAACATCGGTATCGCCAGGGCGAGGACCAGTACGTGAGGCTTTCTCGGGTCGAACATGTGTTCCCTCCGTTAGATGGATGGTCAGTCGAAGCGCCGGCGGGCGCTGCGGCTCAGGTTACGCGGCGCCGCGCGCACCCACAACATCCAAGCGTCCATGCAGTGTTGGCGCGGATCTATTTCTCGATTCGAGGGGCGGTGCGAGGCATCCGCTGAAGTCGTTGAACGTACGCCGATGTGGACGTGGAAGCCTCGAAGGACCGGCCTGGTGGGGTTCAGCGGGTCAAGGTAACCGTGTCGCCTCTCTTGCCGTCGTCGGTGAGCCAGACAAGATCAACTCTGTCGTCGTCTGCGCGCGAGATGTTGAATTGGAACGTATGCCCGCGAGGCACCCCGAATTGGGCCTTCGTTGTCCGAATCACAGCCTGCAGC
>JBFIHF010000251.1:0-9812 GCA_041601915.1 Bradymonadaceae bacterium | reverse complement strand
TTCTCGAGGAAGTCGCGGGTCTTCTTGAGCTCCGCGTTGGTGCGATTCGCGACGGCCTGGTCATCGTGGATCGACGAGAACAGGTCGGCGCGCCCCATCGCGACGCCCGCAAGCGCCGTCACGATCGAGGTGAAGAACCGATCGCGCGGCAGCGCGCCGATAAAGCGCCGCTCGCCGGCGAGCAGGATCACGCCGAGAAACTCGCCGCGATGCAACATCGGGAAGACGGCCGAGGACCGAGGTACCGCGGACGCGCCGCCCACCGCACGGTGCAGGGCGCGACTCTGGTCGGCCTCCAGCAGCGCCGGCTCGCGGGCCGCGAGCCGATCGGCGACGTACGGCAGACCGCGCAAGTCGAGGCGCACGTTCGGCGAGCCCTCCGAGCGGCTCGGATCGGCGGGCAGCGCGCGATGAAGGTCGCCCGTCGGCTTGTCGAGCAGGTAAAACGCCGCCGTCTCGACCTGCAGGGCGCGACGCAGGCCGTCGATCAACGTGCGCAGGATATCGGGGAGGCGAGTCTCCTCGCCGAGCGCTTTGGCGAGCTCGGTGAGCAACACGAGGTCCGCGTTCTCCTGGCGCAACGCCGCGAGGCGGCCGCTGCGGCGCAGCTGACTACTGATGCGGGCGAGGAGCTCCGCGACGCTGACCGGCTTGCGCATCACGTCATCGGCACCCGCTTCCAGCGCGTTGAGCACCGAGCTCTCCGTGCCCAGCGCCGTCACGACGAGCACCGGCGTCAGCTGCCCATCCACGCGATGTCGCAGCGCCCGAAGCCACTCCACGCCCGTCATGTGCGGCATGTTCAGGTCGAGGATCACGAGGTCCGGTGGCCCCGTCTCCTTGAGGGCGGTCATCGCGGCCCGCGGGTCCGTGAATCCACGAAAGCGGTAGCCGGCATCCTCGAGGAGCCCCCCGATGGAGTGGACGACATCCCCCTCGTCGTCGACCACCCAAATTTCCGCTGAATCGGCCATTTGGCCACCTTAGTGGGCAAGCGCAAGCTCGGCAAGACACGGTGTCTTCGGGCTCACCCGGACGGTCTGGGCGAATGCGATGTTCCCGACGCGAACCGCGCCGGTCATCCGGGGTCGCCGGGTCCGCGGCGGAATGCAGACTCGACCACCGCTTCGGCCGGCTTGCCGAGGGTCGAGAAGCCGGACGGCCCCTCCTCCGTGGTGTGGCTGTTCGTGAAGTACTTCCACAGGAACACCCCGCCCAGTCGCGGCGTGCGAGCGAGTTCGTCGAAGAACACCGCGTAGGCCTGCGCCTGGCGGGCATCATCGGTCTTCGCCTTCATCTTCTCCGGCCATGCGTTGGGATGGCTGACGGCGATGTCCGCGGACCGATACCCCACTTCGGTGATGACGAGCGGCTTATCGACGCGCTCGGCCACGGCGTTCCACTCGTCGAGGTACTTGCGCAGCTTCTGGCGGACCTCGGACTCGACGAACGTGCCGCGCTTGGCAGCGAGCGGCGGGTAGAACTGAACGCCGACGGAGTCCATCGCGCGCCATACGTCCTCGCGGACCGGTTCATTCCAGTTCGCGGAGTACGTGATGTGGCCGGTGTAGACCTCGCGCACCTTCGCGGCCAGCGCGATCAGGCGCTCGGGATGGGCCTGCACGGCGCTGTGCAGCTCCAGCGCTACGACGAACGCCTCGACGTTCAGCGTCGCGGCGAGTCGCGCGTAGTGCATCACCCAAGCGTCGTGGGAGTCCCACCACGCCATCCAGTCGAGGTTGCCGTCCGCGTTGAGCGGCTTGATGTGGCCGCGCCATTTGCCGCCCCGGATCCAGATGTGCGGCTTGAGCATCACCTTCATGTGCCGCGACCGCGCCTGCTCGACGACCGCGATGACCCGGGCGCTGGTCTCGGCGCCGGCCGGACCGGCTTCGGTGTGTTCGCCGCGCACGGTGACTTCGTCGGTGTCGCCCATGAATCCAAACGGCGTGATCGAGACCCAGTCGACGCCGATCGTGGCGAGGTGATCGAGGGCGGCGGCGCTGGCCTCGCTGCCGTAGCCGCCGATGCCGTCGCGCTCCCAGCTATGGGCGTAGCAGATGCCGCGCCAGACGTCGGGCGGCAGCTGTACTTCGGCCACCTGCGGCGCGGCCACGATCGTCGGCGGTGGCACCTTCGATGGCGCGCGCTGCCCGTTGCACGCCATCACGGCGCAGGCTACAAGCAGGGCGCCGACCACGGCAGTTCTTCGATTCAGGGATTCGGACATGCACCAAAAGGAAGCGAGTTACGCGGAGTACGGATTCGATACGCGGGCGATCCATGCCGGCCAAGTGCCCGACCCGACCACCGGCGCAATTATGACGCCGATCTTTCAAACGTCCACCTACGTACAGCGCAGCCCCGGCGAGCACACGGGATTTGAGTACAGCCGCACGCAGAACCCGACGCGCCATGCGCTCGAAGACTGCATCGCCGCGCTGGAACGCGGTCAACACGGGATCGCGTTCGGCAGCGGGTGCGCCGCCACGACGACGATCCTCAATGCGCTGCCGCCCAACTCTCATGTCGTGTGCGGCGACGACGTGTACGGCGGGACCTACCGGCTGTTCACCAAGGTTCTCGCGAACCGCGGCATCGACTTCACGTTTGTGGACACCACGGACCTCGACGCGTTCGCGGCCGCGTTCACCGACCGCACGGCGCTCGTGTGGGTGGAGACGCCGACGAACCCGATGCTCAAGATCAGCGATATCGCGGCGCTGTGCGACATCGCGCACGCCAGCGACGTCGCGGTCTGCGTCGACAACACGTTCATGAGCCCGTACTTCCAGAACCCGCTCACGTTGGGCGCCGACATGGTCGTGCACTCGACGACGAAGTACATCAACGGCCACTCCGACGTGGTCGGGGGTATCGTCGTCGTCAACGACAGCGGGTGGGCCGAGAAGCTGCGCTTCCTGCAGAACTCGATCGGCGCCGTCCCGGGCCCGATGGACAGCTGGCTCGTGTTGCGCGGCATCAAGACGCTGGGCGTACGCATGCGCCAGCACGAGGCCAGCGCGCGCCACATCGCGTCGTGGCTCGAGGAGCATCCCGCCGTGGAGAGCGTCGTGTACCCGGGCCTCGAATCGCATCCGGCGCACGACATCGCCAAAAAGCAGATGAGCGGCTTCGGCGGCATGATCACGTTCTTCCTCAAGGGCGGCCTGCCGTCCGCTCGACGCGTCCTCGAATCGGTGCGCGTCTTCGCCCTCGCCGAGAGCCTCGGCGGCGTCGAGAGCCTCATCGAGCACCCCGCGATCATGACGCACGCGTCGGTCCCCGCCGACGTCCGCGCCCAGCTGGGCATTTCGGACTCACTGGTCCGCCTCTCGGTCGGCATCGAGGATCTGGACGACCTCGTCCGCGACCTCGACCAGGCCCTCGCACGCTGACCCGCCCACTCGACTGCTCCGCTGGTCCGCTGGTCTGCTGGTCCGCTGGTCCCCGATCAAACTCAAACTGGACCCGCACTCAGACCCCAGAGCCGACTCGCGAAGCGCCGGGCGGAGCGCCCTCCGCAGCGAGGCGGCCGAGTGCTTGCTTGGCGCTTCGCGTGGCGGCTCCTCGGTTTGAGTGCGGGTCCAGTTTGAGTTTGATCGGGGACCAGCAGACCAGCAGACCAGCGGAACAAGCGAACTTAGCCGTTGGTCATACTTCGCAACGCGACCATGCGCTCGATGTTGGTCGAGTAGCCGCCGTCGTCGCCCAGAGGCGGGGTCTCCAGGATCGCGGGGATGTTCTGAAACCGCGGGTCGTTCATCAACCACACGAACGGATCGATGCCGATCAGCCCTTCGCCCGGGTGGTCGTGGCGATCGACGCGCGATCCGCACTCCCGCTTCGAGTCGTTGATGTGGAACGCCTGCAACCGCGGCAACCCCACAACGGCGTGGAACTCCGCCCAGTGCGCGTCGTACAGCTCGCGGGTGCCGAATTCGTAGCCCGCCGCAAAGGCGTGGCAGGTGTCGTAGCAGACCCCTAAGCGCGCGGCGTGTTTGGTCGCGCCGAGGATGTCGCGCAGATGCTCGAAGCGCCATCCGAGGTTCGACCCTTGCCCCGCGGTGTTCTCCAGCAACAACGTCACGCTCGGGAACGTGTCGCCGTGTTCGTCGAACAGTCGGTCAAGCCCCGCACCGATGCCGGCGACGCCGTCCACTTCACTGGCCTTGGCACCCGGGGCGCCCGGATGAAAGACGAGCGACGGAACACCCAGCTGCTCGCATCGAGCGAGCTCGTCGGCGAGGCCCGCGATGGACTTGTCGACGACATCGGCCGTGGGCGAACACAGGTTGATCAAGTACGCAGCGTGCGCCACGACATCGATCGGGTGCTCCGCGTCATGGGCGCGAAACCGCTCCACCTCCTCGTCCGTCCACGCCCGCTGCTCCCAGCGGTGCTGGTTCTTCACAAACATCGCGACGGACTCGCAGCCGTCGGTATAGGCGCGCTCCAGCGCGCGATGCGGGCCGCCGGAGGCGGATTCGTGAGCGCCAATCAACACGGTACTGCCTGGTCGTTAGTAGATGTCCCAGAAGATGTTCGCTTCGCCCGTGCCGCGGTTGCCAGCTTCGAACTCGAAGATCCAGCGGGGGAGAAAGCGATACTCGATGTTGAGTTCGGAACTGTTTTCGGTCGGCTGGGCACCGCCCTTGATGTCCACCGAGATGAACACATCGCGCGTGATGTAACGACCGACCTCGATGCTCGCGTCCGAGAAGCCCTGCTCACCGGCCTCGACGCGCACGTCAAAGATCTTGCCGACCGGCGAATCCGCGATGATCCCGGTGAGCAGTCCGGAGGCCGCGCCGGTCGCGAGACCCGCGTCGCCGACCTCGCCTTGTCCGGGCGGTCGGTTGGTGAGCAGCACGTAGATGACGTCCGACTCCGACATCGCCGGATCGCTGAGGAAGCGAATCCTCGGTTCCGTGGCGCGGCCCGTGATGCGAACGATCGCGCGCGGCTCCCCCGACGTCGCCTGTCCGATCGCGCGCGTCAGGTTCCGATCGAGCGCATGAACGGCCTCGATCTGCAGGCGCGGATCGGGCGGATCGCTGCCGGTAAAGGTGACGAGGGCTTGTTGCACGACAAACTTTTTGCCCAGGAACTGCGCGGTGCCGCGCTGGGTCTGAACTTCGCCGCGAATCGTCGGCCCCGCGTCGCTGAGGTCGAGGGTCAGCTCGCCGATCAGCTCCACCTGCGCCAGAGGGTGGCGAATTCGGGCGCCGGGTTCGATGACGATGCCCAGCTGCAGATACGGGACGGTCGACACAGGCTCCACGGTGCCCCTCACGGCGTACAGCTTCGCACGATCCGCCTCGGTCCGGATGATCACGATGTCGGCGTCGAGCCCCGTCGGTAGCGTCGAGAGGTCACCCGCATCGGGCATCACAACCTCCAGATTCGTCACCGTCGCCTTCGCGCTCGCCGGGACCGTCGAAAAGTCGCCGTCGAGCGCGATGTCCGCCCACGCAAACATCGTTTGGTCACTAAATCCACCGGTGCCGAACTCGCGCACTTCGACCTTGCCGTCCACCGCGCCGGGGCGCCAGCCGTCGAGTGACAACGCGCCCTCGGCGACGATCGTCCCGCGCTCTCCGGCGACGTGCATGTCCTTCAGCACCACGCGGCGCCCCGGTTCCGCGCTCAGCTCCACCTGAATGTCGCTGAACGTCCGCGAGAATTCCGAGATCGTGAGCCCTCCACCGACGATCCGTACGTCGCCGTCAAAGATGGGCTTCGCGAGGTTGCCGGTCACGCTCACATTAGTCGTCAGCTTACCTTTGATGTCGCGCACCACGTCGTCGAAGATGCGTCGCGGGATCAGCGCCGCGAGCGGCGCGTCCTTCGCCTTGAACGTCGCCTCGAAATCACCAGACGTATCGAGCGGTTCGCCGGCAGCGAGGCGCAACACGTCGACGTCGAGCGGGGCGTTCAGCGTCGCCTCCAGCGTCGGTTTCCCCTGGCGTGTCCACAGCACGCGGCCGTCGAGCCGGTCTTGCGCACTCAACGAGGCGTCCAGTGTGACGCCACCCGTGCTGCGGTCCGCGAATTCGACGCCATCCATCTCGAGGTGCGTCTCCAACACCGGCTGTTTCAAGGTGCCCGTGAACGAGACAAAGCCCTGTGTCGTCCCTTTCAAGCTGGCGAACGCGTAGTCGATCGCGCTCAACTTCGCCAATTTGAGGGGCCGCAACTCGACCTTGAAGTCCACCGGCATGTTTCCCAGCGGCGCGTCACCAAACAGCGTCTCAAACGGCGCCGGGATCGTCCCGCTGGCGATCAAGATCTCGTCGGCGTCCCACTCGAGCCGCGAGCTCTTGAGCACCAGCCGATCCGTCTCGATCGCCAGATTCGCGTCGAAGAAGACATCGCGATACCGGTTCCAACCGAACTCGGCGAGCTTCAGCTCCACGTTCGCACGCGGAGCGGCGAGCGAGCCGCTGCCGATGATGCTGACGGTCGCAAAGCCCGCGACATCTGCCTTGCGAAGGCTTCCGATTCGAACGTTGCGCAAGTCGAATCGCTGCGCCTGCCCCACGAAGCGGAACGGCGCGTCGCGCAGTCGTTCCGTCCAGTCGACTTCCTTGCCGTCCAAGTTCTCCCGCAACCACAGGGCGACATCGGCCTGCACGCGGGCGAGCAACTGGATCGGGGGTTGGTCGCCCCACGCGGCGTTGAAGCTGACCTCGAAACCACCGTTCTCTTTGCCCGGATCGTGGTAGCGCACGCCCAGCGTGGACGCGATGGGCCCGATCTCGATGCGGTCCTTGTCCACCACGGCGGCCGCCGTGAGCTTCTCGGTCCGCACTTCGGTGACCAAGGTGGGCTGGATGATCGTTCCCCCGAGTCGCGTCGTCATCGAGACCACGCCAAGCACTGCCCACTCCGACAGGAGCGGCACCGCGGCGTGAAGGTTCTGGGGATTGAACTTCGGCGTCGCCAACGACGCCTCGATCCGCTGGCCCTGCAAGACCTCAAAGTCTCCGGTCGCCGTGACGCGCACTGGTAGGGTGGCGTTGCCTTCCAGGAGCCGCAGGTCGTAGCCGTCCACTTCGAAGCGCTCCACCACGAGCGCGAGCTCGCCGTACCGGCCCTCGGCGCGAACATCGAACGGGCCGTACTCGTGCCAGTAGAGGCCCGTGAGATGAACATTGAACCGCGCCGTCGGTTCGTCGCTCGTCCCTGCGAGTTCCGCTTCGCCGTTCAACTTGCCGCGAAGCGGCGCCAGTGCAGGCAGGCCGAACTGCTCGGCGAGCGTGCCGAGATCGAGGTCCGCGATTTCGGCCTTCAGGTCCTGGTCGACGCCCTGGCGAAAGTGCCCCTGAACGTGGACGCGCTGGTCCAGGTGGGTGAGGGTCACATCGTCGAAGCGCACCGTCCCGCGCTTGGTGTCGATGGAGAACCCCTCGCTCAGGTTCCACGACTCACCGGTGCTGCTGAAGCGCAGCTCGATCACCTCGAAGTCATTCAGCGCGCGGTTGTGGCGACCTTTGACGTACACACCGAGTTGCTCCGGCTTGCGGTCTTTCTGAGCGCCCGTCGCTGTCACTTCGAACAGGCGATCGCCGATGAAGTTCACGTCCGCGGAGAGGCTCGTGAAGGCGTACTCGCCCACAGCGAGGTCCGACGTGGTGGCGTGGACGCGGCCGCGCAGGTTCTCGACCGGACCCGCGATATCGATCGTCGCGTCCAGCGCGGTCACAGCGTTGCCATCCATGACGACGCCGTGCGTCGACACGCTGCCCTTGGCGGCCAGAGCACGCAGCGCGCCCGGCCAAGCCAACGAATCGCCGAGAGAGAGCGTTCCGCGCAGCTTCGTCGCGGCGTCCGCGACCCGCAGGTCGCCCACCGCGATGCGGGCCGCCGACGCCTTCAGGTCGTACTTCACCTTGTTTCCGGATGGGCTCACGTCGAGCAGGACGTCGACATCGCGGACCAGCGCGCCCGACGAATCGAGTCCGCGAATGTCGACGTCGACCCGCGCCTTGAGCTGGTTGAGAATCCCCATCGTCGTCGGCTCGGCGGTCGAGACCGAGGAGTCCGCGCGGATATCCGCGGAGAGCGATCGGAGGCTGAGCGCCTCGCTCTTGATCCCCTTGCCACTCGCCCGTCCCGACACGTGCAGTGCGGTGCGGGAGTCCACCGTGTGCACCTTCGCGCGGAGGTTGCCCTCCGATCGAACCACCCGCACGTCCTCGGCCACGAACTCGTTGACGTCCCAGATGATGTTCGCCGTCAGTTCCCGAAGGATCTGGACCGGATCGTCGCGTCCGAGGTCGACCCTCCCCTGCGCCTCGATCCGGACATCCGCTCGCGTGTTGACCTTTCGCTTGAACAGCACCGCCGCGAGCTTCTGCACATCGTCGGTCGCCTTGGCGCGGGCGTTCAGGTCGAAATCGCCGTCCAAGCTCGCGCGACCGCGGGCTGCAGCACTCGCGTAGGGGGTCTGAATCACGGAGTCGTGAATCGTCATCTGCCCTTCGTCGACGCTGGCATGCACATAGGCGGCCTCGATTCGATACCGATCCACGTCCAGCGCACGGACCGCCACCCGCGCGGTGGCGCGCAATTGTTCGGGATCGATGCCCTGGCCCTCGACTTCGAGAGCCGCCGCGGCTCGCTGTACGGGGACCGCCGCTGTGCTGATCTCGCTGATCGGCATCGACGGGACCAGCAGCGAAGCCTGCCATGTCGTGTCGGGACCCGGCGTCAGCCAACCCGTCACGCGGCCCGCGATGTCGATGGGCTCGAAGCTTCCGGCCGTCAGACGGGCGTCGAACACGCTACCGCGATCAGCCTCGGGTGCCGGCCCGAAGACCCCTCGGATGCGGAGATCGGTCTGAAGTTCGGCCTCGGGTAGCGCGAACGTCAGAAAGGACGTGGTGAGGTGCACCTGCCCGATCGTCGCCGACAGTGCAGCCACGTCGACGGGCACCGTGATCACCAGACCTTCTGCGTTCAACCAGTCGTCGATGGCCACCGACGCCACCTCCGTCTTCACCTCGCCGTCTGCGGCGACCACGACGATGGTTTCGCCCAACGTCACGCTGCGCGGCCGCGTGAACGGACCCGCAGCGAGACGCATCGTCGTGTCGCGCAGGCGCACGGCAATCGCCTGGTCCTGCGAGACGATTACGCGAACCTGGGTATCGACACCGTCGAGCACCGCCGTTCGGGGCAGGCGGCGAGGGAGGGACGTCGCCTGCACCAGGGCCGCCAGCAAGTCGCGTACGTCGGCGGGCGCGGTGGTGGGGCCGATCTCAGCGAGCGCATCGTCGGCGTCTTCGGCCATCTCGTCCCGCCACACAACGGTCCCATCTCGGACACCGAGCCTCAGGTCGAGCCACACCGGCAACAGCGATGAGGGTTCGTCGTTGGGTGCGGACAGCGCGGTATCGAGGTTCAGCACACCGTCCGAGTCGCGTCGAAAGAATGCCTGAACGCCCGTCAGCTCGGCGTCGACCGTGACCCCGCGACCCAGCAGGTCGCTCCACGAGATCTTGGCCGTCGCGGAGTCGACGGCCACGATCCGCTCTCCGCCAGCCGTGGTCAGTGACACCCCGCGAATCACGAGTTCGCCGAACGGGCTGCCCGACAATTCGCCGATATGCAGCTGCCCCCGCAGAGAGTCGTTCGCCAGATCGGTCGCCACATCCCGGAGCTGCGACAGGGTCGAGGGCAGGTGCAACACGACCCCGAGCCCCGCGAGCAGCACGACGACGCTCGCCACGGCGATTCCCAGCATCCACGATGTGCGTTTCGCAGCCATCAGAAGGAGTGTCCGATCCCGAGAATCACATTGAAAG
>JBFIHF010000250.1:0-9839 GCA_041601915.1 Bradymonadaceae bacterium | reverse complement strand
GTCAGCGCGACGTTGTGATCGTACTCGTCGGACGCCCCGAGGTGGGCGACGAGCCCACGCGCGAAGTGATCTTCATGGTCGCGCGCGATCCCGCCGTACCCGGCCAGCTCCGCGGCGATGTCGCGCACGGAATCCGTCGCCAGGGCACTCACGAAGGTGAACAGACGTCGCTCCCGGGACGCCGCGTCCTCGGGTCGAAGCCCCGCCGCAAGCCCCAGAAGGCCGGCGCGCTCCAGCGGATCGATCGCCGCCTGCAACGCATCGAGGACCACCGGGGCGGCGCTCTGGTCCAGCTTTTCGCCGAAATCCAGGCACGTCATCGCGTGGTCGCGATGCGGCGGCTCGCCGTGACGCGCCGCGGCGAGCGCCGAGTCGACGGAGAGTCGCGCCGTCTGACGCAAGTACCAGATCGCGGTCTGCGTGATCTCGGGGTCGTCGCCGTGGATCGCCTCGACCATCCGCGTTTCGAAGTCCCGATCGGGCCGCAGCATCACACACATCGGACAAGGGCAGAGCTTCGCAGCGTGCGCGGCCACCACGACTTCGCGGTCCTCGTCGCCGAAGTCCGTGAACGGGCGGACGCCGCCGTCGTGGCGAAATCCGCCGTCCAGCTCCGGCTTCGCGAAGTCGAACTCGTACATCTGCTCCTCGACCAGGATCCAAGCATGCGATCGGTCAGCACGCCAGACGTCGGCGGCGAGGCTCGGTTTGGCGGTCGCCGGCAACCAGCCGTGATCTTGCGCGAGGGCGCTCATCACGTCGAAGTTGGCGGCGAAGGCGTTCATCAGCCAGTGCTTGCCGACCGCGGCGGAGACCGTGCGCGTCCCGTCGAAATCCGGAAACGAGAACGTGATGTCGCGCTCACCCACCCCAAACCAGTGCTCGGGACCGGCGCGACCCAGATAGTCGTCCCACAGAGACTCGACGGTATTCGTGAACCGCCAGGCGTAGCCGCCCAGCACGTCCCAGATCATCGGTTGCAGCGCGCTCAACGGCGCGGGGTCGGCCTCTGCGAGGGGCGCAAAGGCTATCGAAAATCCATCCGCCATCTGACAAATCTCATCAGGGCATACACGCTACGGGACCCGGTTCGCAGACACCACCCGAAGACGACGGGCAGCGCAGGCCGACTTCACACCCCGTGAAGCTCCAACACGCTACCCTGACGGCGAGCGGTGTGCCACAGACCCGGCCTTTCCAGCACGCCAGATCAAGGCACGACACGGAGGCAGCAACCGAGCTGGCAGAACGAGTTCGACGGGCAGTCGAGGCCCGAGCGGCACTGAACCTCGCCGTCGTCGCAGGCCGGCAGTCCCGGTCCACCGCCGTCGGTTCCGGCGTCGCCGCCGCTGGGGAAGCAGTCCGCAGGCAGGTCCGACAGCTGACGACCGAGGCAGAGCTCGCAACGCCCGCAGGTGTTCACGCATTCGGTGTTCCGGGTGCACTCGACACACGCTGGGGTGCCCAGCTTGTCCACCGAACACGTGCCCCCGATGATCACCTGGTGCCGCCGGCCGATCCCGTCGAAGACTTCGCAGCAGCCGAAACAGTCGCAGCCATTGGGCGTGAGCGGCCGGCAAAACTCAAAGCACCGCGCCGACACCTGGCACGTGGGGTCCGTGGGCGGCCGCTCGCCGGTCAGACACTCCGTGTGGTACCGGCACTTGTCGTCGCCGGCGCCGGAATTGCCGTCGAAGAAGCAGTCCTGCCACTTCGGATCGCGATTGTCGCCGGGGATCCCGGTCGCGAACGTCGCCTCGTCGTTGTCGAAGGCGCCGGTGCACTCGGGGTCCTGCCCGTCGATGAGCCCATCGCCGTCATTGTCGAGCCCATCACTGCACGCGCACGGCACGCCGCCGCAGTCCGCCATTCCGGCGTCGTTGATCGGTGTGGTCGGCGCATCCGTCGCGACTCCGATATCCAGCGTCGGGCCGCCACCGTCGGGACCGTTCGTCGCATCGCCACCGCGCGCGTCGAGGTCGGTGTCGGACGCGTCACCGCCGCCACTGGTGCCGTTGTTGGTCGCATTGTTGAACTCGAACGGCGTGCCGTTGTCGGGGCCGGTGGTCCCGTCATCGCAACCTCCGCAACCGGCTGCCAGAGCCAACACGACGATCAGTGCGACGAAGATGCGCGAGGTCAACCGGTTCATAGCGATCCCAAGGGTGAAGCCGTTGCGCCCATTCTATCGACGCGTCATCCGTACGCAAAAATCGGCGCAAGTCGCCACGCGAACGGCCGAGCGCCGGGGAATGTTCGTCGGGAGCGGAACGCTCGGTGACTGGTGAGACTTGACGACGGACCGCAGGTTCCCTAAATCGGCGGTCGACCCGAGGTAACGATGCCGTTGTACGACTACAGAGCGATTGAGGGCGGCTGCGAGTATTGCGCGGACGCGTTCGAGATCATCGAGAAGCGCGGCGCGGAGCGGATTGCGGCGTGCCCCGAATGCGGTGTGGCGGTGACGCGGCTGCTGAGCGGCTGCTCGGTCGGCAAGTCGACCGCACTGGCGAAGAAGCACCTCGAGAAAGCCGGGTTCACGACCTACAACAAGGCCGGCAAGGACAACTACGAGCGGACGAGCGGCTCCGATGGGCCGTCGCACATCGTACGCAACGAGTAGTTACGCCTCGGACGGGGCGTTCGCCCAGCCCGTCTCGCCGCGCGCAAGACGCAGACATTCAATCGGATCCGCGAACCCCTTCGCCGCGATCGCCTCGGTGACCTCGAACGCGACGTCACACTCCGGATTCGCGGTGTGGTGCGCGACGCGCGTCACGACGATCTCACCAGCCAACGCCGCCGAACACAGGCGCGCGGCGAGGTTGACCGTGGACCCGATCACGGTGTGCTCCATCCGGTTCTCGCTGCCCATGTTCCCCATCACGACCTCGCCGCTGGCGATGCCGATGCCGATGTGGACCTCGCGGCCGAACTGCGGGTCCTCGTTGCGGCGAGCGACCTCGGCCTGAATCTCTTTCGCGCAGTCCAGCGCGCGGCGATGGGCGAGCTCCCCATCGAAAATCGCGAGCACGGCGTCGCCCATGTACTTGTCGATCGAGCCGCCGGCGGCCTCGATGAGCTCGGCCTGCAGCCGCACGTACGTGTTGAGCATCATGATGACGCCCTCGGGCTCGAGCTGCTCGCTGAGCGTGGTGAAGCCGCGAATGTCGGACTCGAAGACCACGACGTCGACGCGACGGGCGACATCGAGGCTCACGCCGCCCTTCCGCGCGCGATCCTCGATCATCACCGCGGTGTGCTTGGGCAGGAACTTCAGCATCTCGAACCGCTCTTTGAGCTTCTCCATCGCGTGATCGAGGGTGTCCCCGATCTGGACCAGTTCGTTGGATCCCGGCATCTGCACGCGATGCTCGTAGTTGCCATCGAGGATCGCGTGGGTGCCCCGCAGCAGCGCCTGCACCCGACGACGCATGAAGCGATACGCCGCGATGCCGAGGACCAAGATGGTGAGCAGGATGATCAGCGCCGCGACCGCGAGCTTGTTGAGGACCATCTGTTCTTCGGCCAGGTACTCATCGACGCTGGCGTCGGCGTGGAGGATCGCGACGGGAACGCCGTTCTTGTCCACGATCGGCGCGAGGCCGCTGATGAACGTGCCGTGCGCATCGACGAACAAACTGGTCCGCGCGGGCTTTCCGGTGCTCAGCACGTCTTGGTAGGCGGCGAGGACCTGGGGCGGCGGATGATATGCGTCGCCGATGAACGTGCGCTCCTGCAGCATCACCACGAACGGAAAGCTGTGCGGCTCGTCGCCAGGGCGCACGATGTAGACTTCCTCCGCCATGAGACCGTTCTGCGCCCGCGCCCGTTCCAGCACCTTGCGGACGGCGGCAAACTCGGGACGCTTCGCATCTGCGTTGGTGCGAATCGCGGCGAGCGCTTCCGCATCCACGTATGGCGCGGTCGACGCGGCGATTGCCTGCCGCGTGATGCCAAACTTCTCCTGAATCTGCATGCGCTGGCTGCTTCGAAGCAACGTCAGCGAGACGACGACGACGACCAGCGTGAGCGCAAAGTAGAAGAACACCAGCCGCAACACGATCGACCGCCAGACCGGTAACGCCTCGCGCGCGCGGACCTCCGCGCTGTGCGTGCTGGGTGGGAGATTCTCCAATCGCCGCTCCGAGTTGGTGACGTCCCCACTTTCGCAGACCCCACGAATCTGCGATAGCCTGTTGCGACCGGCCGACTTTTGACCGGGCCTCTCGGGCTCACTAGACTCCGTTGCTCACATGTAGGCTGATGTAGGAGACGGAATGCGTCGCACGTCCATCGTCGCTCTCGCGCTGATGCTGTCAGGATCCCTGGCCAGCACCCCGAGCTTTGCGACCACGAGCAGCTCCAGCGTCTCGACGCCCTTCGGCGGCAACGGCCACAACGTCTCGTTCGATGGGCGGCTCTTCATCGTCCGGCGCGGCCCCGACGCGCCGACCGGCGGTTGGTTTGCGACGCTGCTGCGCCCCGAGAACCTCGTGTTTGGCGCCGACGGCATGCCGCAGTTCGATCAGGGCGCGTTCAGCCCGTATGCGCTGATCCAACCGTTTGCGGAGGGCGAGAACGCGCTGGCGATCTGTCAGCCCGCGGCGACCCCGACGCCGTGCGATGAGGCCGGAAACGCAGCCGCGGCCGGCCCCTACGCCTGCTACGACACGCAGATCCTCGACAGCGACGCCTACCCGGACCAGATCAACGCGCTGCGACGGCGGTCGCTGAAGCTGTGGGTCTCGAACCCCGGCACCGGCACCGCCGAGGTCTACAAATGGGAATGGGGTCCGCAGCGCACACCGCTCGCGGGCATTGGCGGCGCGCAGCTCCGCGGCATCGAACCGACAGTCAGCCGCGACGGCAAGCTGCTCGTCTGGCAGGGACACCCGCAGAACAACGGCGAGATCGACGTCCTGATGTACGCCACGAACTCGACGGCCTGTGGGCTCGACGGCTGGGATGGCCCGCACAATCTCGGGCGCATGTTTACCGATCCCAAGGTCAACGGCGTCTACCCGCTGGGCGAGCGAGCGCTGCGCGCGGCGGACGGCAGCGTGTATGGGCCCAATGATGTGCTGCGTGGTGGCTATCCGTGGCTGTTTCCCGACGGCGAGGCGGTGAACTTCACCAGCATCACAGTGCCGTGCCGGGCGAATGAAGACCCTCCCGGCTGTGGACCGCGCCGCGGCGGGCTCGCCGTCATCGGCTACCCCACGAACTGGTCGCTCGCCCACATCGACGGCGGCGTGAACCCCAACACCGACCAGACGGTGCGGTTGTTCTTCTCTTCGCCAGGGCCCGACACCTTCACCCAGCTGCCGGTGACGCCGGGCGTCGATGTCTGGCCGATGTTCGGCTCCAACACCCAGAACTACGCCGAGTTCGTGTTCGATGACGGGCTCGACGGCCGCTACGCTGGCGTCTGGCACCTCAACGAGATGGTCGACCGCGCCGGCAACATCGATCTCACGCGCACGCCGGACGTGTCCGGGTACTTCAACACCGGCTTCGTGCGCGGCGCGACGTTCCCGACCACGAACATCGCCCCGACGGGCAAGGCGATGCTGTTCGACGGCGTCGGCGCGCACATCGAGGTTCCACACGACTCGAGCCTCGATCCGGTCAACGCGATCACGATCCAGATGCGGTTGCGCCTCGACGCAGACCCCGACTGCGACGGCGCGAACAACTACCGCGTCCTGCTGGGCAAGGGCGACCTCGGCACGGGCTCCTACTCGATCGTGCTCGAAGATAGCCGACAGCTTCACGGGCGCGTCAACGTGGGCGGCGAGCAACACTCGATCGTGTCGACGCTGGCGCTGCCGTTGGGCGTCTGGACGGAGCTTGTCTTGAGCTACGTCGCGCAGACCGGCGAGCTGAAGTTCGAGATCGACGGCATGCCGGCTGGCGTCGCGATGATCGCGCCGGGCACGCTGACCGGTAGCAACAGCGCGTTGACGATCGGCGGCCCCGGTGGGGCACGAGCGGCGTGCCCGGCCGGCGACGGCGCATTCGCCGGAGCGATCGACGAGGTCCGGATTTCGCGCTTCGATCGAAACGGCGAACCCGACCCAGATCCCGGCGCCGAACCCGACCCCGCCGCAGACATGGGCGCCGACCTCGACCTCGGGACCACCCCGACGGCGGACCTCGGGATCGATCCCGGCCTCGACGTTCGGGTCGACGACATGCCGAGCACCGCACCAGACGGCGGCGAGTCGGACGGCTCCGCACCCGCCGGCACCTCCGGCAAAGACGGGGGGTGCTCGACCACGAATTCGGCGCCAGGACTTGGAGAGTTTGCACTGTTGCTGGGCGTGCTGCTGGCGTGGCGACGACGACGATGAGGTTCCGCGCCGCATGCGCGGCCGTGTTGCTGCTCGTCGGCTGCAGCTCGCCGGCTGACCCGACGCCCGATGCGGGCGCCGACACCGCCGGGGATGTGCAGACACAGGCCGACCTCGCCGAGTGCGGCGACACGCTCGCGCTGGCTGTATCGGCCGAGCAGACGCTGGAGGGCGAGGGCGATTGCACCGTGACGGTTCAACTCGAGACCGACGCGTTGGCCGAGATCACGGCCAACGGTGCGGCGTTGCGGCTCGACGACGAGGCCACCGACGAGCCGAATTGGCTCGCACCAGGGGTGCTGGCCGCCGGATCCCACACCCTCGAGATCACCGCCAGCGACGCCTGGTCCATCGCGTTCCAGACCTACGGTCCTCCGGTCGAGATCGTGGAACGCGACCGCAGCCTCGTCTGGACGGACCCCGCGTTGGTCGACGACCCGCAGGTCGTGGGGCTCGCGCGGGTGATGGACGTTGTGGCGCCCGGCCAGGGCGCAGCGCTCTTCGCCTGGTGGCTGCGGCGGTTTGCGACGACCGCCCACTCCGAGCGCGTGGGCCCGCAGCAGTACCTGGAGCAGATCGAGGCGGAGCACGGCGTCGATCCGGCGGCCTGGGATCTCGACGCACTGAACTTCAAGGTCACGGCGGTTCACAACCGCACCGACCTCGCCAACGCTAGCTCCTGCGGGGAGCTGCGCGTGTCCATCGCCTCGACGGATCCGGTGTTTCAGCCGTTTCACGCGATCTTCCTGTTCGAGCAAGCTGCCGGGCCTGGCGACGTCTCGCCGGCCGGCGCCGTGCACTGCGGCGCGACGCTGCGGCGCTGGGCGCGGCTTTCGCAGATGGACGCGACGGCGTTCCTGACCGCGGCACGCGAGATCGCCAATGAGGCGATTCAACCGGAACGCTTCATCATTGCCGAGACGGTCGAGTTCATCATCTCGCCGTGGGAGTGGCGCCAGTGGCGGCCGATCGCCAATCCGGACCCCGTCTCCCCGCTGACGCGCGTGTTCGAGAACCCGCCGCTGTTCCAGACGATCGACGCCCCTCGACTCAACAGGGCCGGCGCGACGCGCGACGCGTTCCTCTCGTTCGTGAGCGACAACGCCGCCGCGCTCGATGCGCGCGCCGTGGCACTGCCCGAGCAGTTCCGCGGGCAGTCCGCTCGCGTGAACGCGGGGGTGCCGTGGGTGCCGCTGGACCTGTCCGGCGCGGACGCCGACGCGATCAGCTCGTACCCGGAGCTGCGCCAGAACATCGAGATCATCGGCTGCCCGGCGTGCCACGCGACGGACGCCGACTTCATTCAGACGCGCACCGACCGCACGTTTTCGCCGTTCTACGACAAGGAACTCGATGCGCGGGCCCGGCATCTCGAAGACGCGCATCGCGGGGCCGGCAGCGACGTTCCGTTTGGTCCTTTGCAGGGGGCGCCGCTGCTGCCACCCTGACCGCAGAAAATTCTGCGAGAGGCTCTCATGGCATCATTCGACGAAACAGCAACCGCCGAGCAGGTCACCGAAGGGATCGACCTGTCCGGCCGCACCTACCTCGTCACGGGGTGCAACTCCGGGCTCGGGTTCGAGACGATGCGGGTGCTCGTCGCCCGCGGTGCGCGCGTCGTCGGCAGCGCGCGAACCGACGCCAAGGCCGCGGAGGCATGCGCCAAGATCGACGGCAGCACGAAGCCGATCGCCTGTGAGCTGTCGGACCCCGACAGCGTGCGCGCCGCCGTGCAGGCCATCGACGAGCCCCTGCACGGCATCATCGCGAACGCCGGCGTGATGGCGCTGCCCGAGCTCGTCATGCAGCACGGGGTCGAAGCGCACATGTACACGAACCATGTCGGCCACTTCATCCTCGTCACGGGGCTGCTCGATCGTCTCACGGCCGATGGCCGGGTCGTGATGCTGTCCAGCGGCGCACACGCCTACTCCAAGGGAGCCGTCGACGACCTGAGCTGGACCGGGCCCTATGACCCGTGGACCGCGTACGGCCGCTCCAAGCTCGCCAACATCTTGTTTGCGATGGAGCTCGCCAAGCGGCTGCCCGCCGGCCAGACGGCGAACTCCGTACACCCCGGCGTCATCGAAACCCCGCTCTGGCGCCACATGCCTGAAGATGCATCGGGCCAGATCTTGAGCAACATGACCCTCAAGACGATCCCGCAGGGCGCCGCGACCCAGGTGTTCGTCGCCACCCACCCACACGTCGCCAAGCTCACCGGCAAATACTTCGCCGACTGCAACATGAAAAAGGGCAGCGAATCGGCCCGCGACGAAGCCCTTGCCGCTCGCCTGTGGCAAGCCACAGGAGCGCTCGTCGGCTAGCGCCTCCGAGCGCAGGGTGCGAGCGCATCGCGGCTTCGCCGCTGTGCGCAGGGTGGTGGCGCTTGGCGCTTCGCGCCGCGCGCTGGTTGCGAGCCCGGGGCGCTTCGCGCCCGGGCAGGTGGCGAGCGCTTCGCGCAGGGAAGGCGGGGCGGCTTCGCCGCCGGGTTGGGGGGCGGCTTCGCCGCCGGGTTGGTGGGGCGGCGCCGCCAGTTAGGAGGGGGCGGCTTCGTCGCTAGCTCCGGCATCGTCGAGGAGGACGGCGATGAGATCGTCGCGAGGCACCGGCGAGGGTGGGGCGAGACTTCTGGGCAGGTGCACTAGAGCTTGTTGGCTTCTTCCCGGATGCGTTCGATCATTTTGGGCATCGATTTCTTTTGGGCGGTTTTACGGAGGAAGTCGGGGACGTTGGTCTTGGGGACGGCGTGGACGCGGTAGGCGACGAGGGTGCGGTTGGGGTCGCCGTTGAAGGGCTTGAGGACGAAGCTGCCGGCGAGGTGCTCGTAGCTGGACTCGACGTCCTTGACGAGCGTCCACTTTCGGAACCACACGTCGGGGCCTTGCTGGCGTTGGTCGACCGTGACGGCCGTGAGATTGGACAGCGGGAACGGCAGGCCGACGGTGACGCTACAGGTATGACTGGTGGCACTGCGCTTCAGCGTCGTCGCCTCTTTGATCTGCGGCAACCGGTCCGGAAACTTATCGCAGTTGGTCACGACCTCGTAGACCTTGTCCGGCGGCGAATCGACCACCGCGCTGACGAGCAGTCGCGGAAAGTCGAATCCGGCAACCGGTTCGGTCCACACGAAGATCTCACCCTTCGAGAGCGCATCCGTCGAATGTCCCCAAGCCGGCATCGCGAGGAACGTCACAAGCACTATCAGAAACACTCTCACTGTCATGCCTCGACTCTGCCAGAGCACCGATGGGGCTTCAAGCGTCGACACCCAAACGTGGCGGCGAAGCCGCCCCAACGCGGCGGCGAAGCCGCCCCAACGCGGCGGCGAAGCCGCCCCAACGCGGCGGCGAAGCCGCCCCGCCTTCCCTGCGCGAAGCGCTCGCCACTTGCCCGGGCGCGAAGCGCCCCGGGCTCGCCACCAGCGCGGCGCTTCGCGCCGCGCGCCCAACCCGCGCGCGGCGCGAAGCGCCAAGCGCCACC
>JBFIHF010000249.1:0-9845 GCA_041601915.1 Bradymonadaceae bacterium | reverse complement strand
CGCGTCGCATCACGCTGAGGCCCACGGTCTCGAGCCCGCGCGACTGCTGGAGTCCGTCGAGAATCAGGGCTTTCGTGAGACGGTCCAAGCGGCCCTCTTCGAGCGCGGATACACCCCCGATCGAGCCCGACAGTGGTTCGACGATTGTGTGCGCACACTCAAGCGAACATGGGCCGACCGCACGTTGTTAGGCATCCTGCGCGAACTCGAAGCGACGGACTTCGAACGTCAGCGCAGCGAGTATGAGGTTTTGATCGAGAAGCAGAAGCAGGTCATCGAGTTCAAGCAGTCGCTCTAGGGCGGAATAAGCCCGAATGGCCGAAAGTTAGTCGTCGCGCATGGACGCGGGACGCAATCACAACCGAGGAACCGGTCACCGCACCGCGGCGATGCTGCATTGCCGGTTGAACAGCGAAGGAGATGTGTTGATGTCGAACGCTCGCACAACAAGCTTGGAAGTCCGCAAACTCATCGACATGGGCAAAGAGAAGGGGTTCTTGACCTACGAAGAGGTCAACAACGCTCTGCCGCCCGGTGTGCTTTCCAGCGATCAGATCGACGACATGATGATGTTGTTCGGCGAACTGGGGATCCAGGTCGTCGACAAAGCCTCCCTGTACAAGCCGCCGCAAAAGGAGAAGAGCAAGACCGCCCTGCGCGCGGAGAGCAAGAAGAAGGCCGATGGCGGCGACGAGTTCGTCAAGGGCAACGACCCCGTGCGGATGTACCTGCGCAAGATGGGCCAAGTCCCGCTGCTGACCCGCGAGGGTGAAGTCGAGATCGCCAAGCGGATCGAGGAAGGCGAGAAGACGATCCTGACCGTCGTGCTGTCCACGAATGTCGGCGTGCGGGAGATGATTCTGCTCGGCGAGCGCGTTCGCAAGTTCAAGGTCAAGCTGACCGATGTGCTTCAGGCGCCGGCTCCCGAAGATCTGCCCAAGGATGACAAGGGCCTTCCGGTCGAGTTCACGCCCGAAGAGCGCATGACGTGGTTCACCGCGCAGATCGACAAGGTCAAGCAGCTCGACATCACGAATCGCGAGCTCGGCGAAGAGCTCATTACGCGGCCCGGGCTGTCCCGCGCCCAGCGCAAGAAGATCCGCGAGAACATGAAGTCGAACCGCTACGACATGTTCGACGTCATGAAGAACGTGCGCCTCACCAAGAAGCACACCGACAAGATCGTCGCGAAGTTCAAGACGCTGATCACCCGGATCGACAAGGCGGAAGCCGACCTCGCGAAGCTGGAGCGCTACCACCGCGTCAACTTTGAGCGCATCAAAGCGGCGATGGACGCCGTTCGCCTCGGCGCGTCCGAAGAGTGGGAGAGCAAACTCAACATCGACGCCGATCGCATCGAAGAGATCTGGAACGAGATGCGCACGATCCGTCGTCGCATCCGTGCCGTGGAGATGGAAGCCTCCCAGAAGGTCGACTCCCTGCGGATCACCTACCAGGCGGTGCTCGCCGGCGAGAAGATGGCGGAGAAGGCCAAAGCGGAGCTCGTCGAGGCGAACCTGCGTCTCGTCGTCTCGATTGCCAAGAAGTACACCAACCGCGGGCTGCAGTTCCTCGACCTCATTCAGGAGGGCAACATCGGCCTCATGAAGGCCGTCGACAAGTTCGAGTACCAGCGCGGCTACAAGTTCTCGACCTACGCGACGTGGTGGATTCGCCAGGCGATCACCCGCGCCATTGCCGATCAAGCGCGTACGATCCGGATCCCGGTGCACATGATCGAGACGATCAACAAGCTCGCCCGCACCGAGCGACACCTCGTTCAGGATCTGGGCCGTCCGCCCCGTCCCGAAGAGATCGCGGAGAAGATGGACATGCCGGTGGAGAAGGTCCGCAAGGTCCTCAAGATCGCCAAAGAGCCGATCTCGCTGGAGACGCCGATTGGCGAGGAGCAGGACTCATCGCTCGGTGATTTCATTGCCGATGAGGACGCCGTCAACCCGTCCGACGCCGTGATCAACTCGAACCTCGCCGACCAGACCCGCAAGGTGCTGTCGACGCTGACGCCGCGCGAAGAGAAGGTCCTGCGGATGCGGTTTGGGATCGGCGGCAAGTCCGACCACACCCTCGAAGAGGTCGGTCAAGACTTCAACGTGACCCGTGAGCGCATTCGGCAGATCGAGGCGAAGGCGCTGCGGAAACTCCGCCACCCGAGCCGCTCTAAGCAGCTCGAGTCGTTCGTCGACTTCTGAGTCAGAAGCCGTAGCGCGACGTCAGATACCCGATCACGACGACCCTCTCCGCCTCGGAGAGGGCGCGTGGCCAGACGAGCACCTCCTGTACATCCCCCAGTAGTCCGCGGTCGAAGCGAAGCACGCCGAGGGTATCGAACTCGAAGTTGGAGCCCGGTACGTGCGGTGTGGACGCCGTGAGGGCTGCACCCTGAAAGAACTCGAAGACGCTGCCGTCGGCGCGGAACGTCAGGGCTTGGAAGTTCGTGGTCGGCAGCACGCTGGCCGAGAACGACAGTCCCGAGGCCGACGCGAAGCGCATTGTGGTGTCCGTCGATCCGTAGACGAGCTCGTGATTCCCGGCCGGGCTCGCGCCGTGGACCCCGAGCAAGACCCCTTCTTTGGTGGTTGGCGTGCGCTTCGCGACCACGAACGCCGTGAATCGTGGCGCGGAGAAGATCGCGCCGCTTCGAACCATCCACTGTCCGCCGTAGAAGCGCAGCGAATCGAATCCGCCGGCGCCGTTGGTGAAGCGGGTGGGTCGGGTGCTGTTGGACGGCGGGTTCCACGCTTCGCCCGTGAGCCGGTCCGACCACGACTCCACGCGTCCTTGTGCATTGACGGTCAGGCCGTCATCGGAGCGCAACCAGACGTTGAGTCCGGCGGGCGGAAATGCCGCATCGCAGGTCCGTGAGCTGCACGTTTCGCCGGCCAGACATGCTCCGCAGCTCGCGACGCTGCGCGCGCTCGCACAGTTGTCGGTGCCATCGAGTCCCCCGCATTCGGCGCCCAGCCGAGCGCAGAAGGTGGCGTCGTCCTCGGGCGTGCATGCGCACTGGCTGTTGGTGCACGCCCCGTTGTCCCCGCACATCCCGCAATCGACGGTTCGCGCGGCGGCGCAGTTGTCAACGGCGGTGAGCGTCTCACACCCGTTGAGGCGAGCGCAGAACGTTGGATCGTCTTCGGGCACGCACATGCATGTGTTCGCTGAACACGTGCTCCCGGCCTCGCAACCTCCACAATCGGCGGAGCGCGGCAGGCCGCAGTTGTCCGGCGCGGTAAGCAGCCCGCACGCGGATTGGCGATTGCAGAACACGGCGTCGGACTCCGTGGCGCAGCCACAGGTTCCGGCCGCTCCACGTCCTCCACAGGTCTCGGGCGCCGTACACGTGCCGCAGTCGAGCGTCCTCGGGAGTCCGCACGCGTCGATGTTGGTCACCGCGCCGCATTCGGCATTCAGCGCGCAGAACTCCGCGTCGGTCTGGGCGGAGCAGGCACACACGTTCGGCGTGCCGCCGCCGCCGCAGCTGGCCGGAGCGGTGCACGTGCCACAACCGGCGGTGCGCTCGGCGCCGCAGTTGTCGAGCGCCACGACCTCGCCGCAGCCGAGTACGAGGCGATCGCACAGCTGTTCGTCGGTCTCCGGCACGCAGCACGCCCCCGTCTCGCATGGCGGCGGGATGTCCCCGACGTCGCCGATGTCCCCGAGATCGGGGAGGTCGTCGACGTCGGACGTGATGTTCGCGTCCCCAGCGAGGTCCTGGTTCAGCGACACCGTGGCGGTGTCGTAGAACACGCATCCCGCCCCGAGGCAGATGAGGAACGCCAGGGTGACGCGGTGGGCCATGAGCGCGACTTTGCTCATCGAGATGCGTTCCGGGCGGAGGGAGAGTTGCTGCATCTGCAGACCCCACTATACTGAAGTTACGGAGGTCTCCTAAAACGATGGTCGCAAAACTGCCCAGGGTAGGGGACGAGTTCCTCGACCGTTATGCGCTCGAACGCGTCGTGGGGTTCGGCGGGTACGGACGAATCTATCAGGCGAGGCAGCTCGACCTCAACCGCCGTGTGGCGTTGAAGATCATCGCCCCCCCCACGGCCGTTGACGATGAGCCGTCGAACCTCGCGCACTTCGCGGAGCGCTTTGCGCGGGAAGCCAGCGCGATCTCCAAGCTCTCCGACCCGCACACGATCACGATGCACGACCATGGCGAGCACGATGGGCTGCTGTACATGGTGCTGGAGTTCATCGACGGCAAGACGATCAAAGACGCCATCGCGGCGGGCGGGCCGATGGAGCCCGTGCGCGTGGTTGGGATCCTGCGGCAAGTCCTTCAGAGCCTCAAGGAGGCGCATCGAGCCGGCTTGATTCATCGGGACATCAAGCCGTCGAATATCATGCTCTACGAGCACCTCGGCGATCCAGACTGCGTCAAAGTGCTCGATTTCGGACTCGCGAAGTCGCTGGGCGACCAACAACTGATCGGCGAAGAAGACCTCACGATGGCCGACACCCTGGTCGGCACACCGCGGTACATGTCTCCTGAGCAGGTGCGCCACCAACCTGTGACTCCCGCCACGGACCTGTACTCGTTGGGGTTGTTGGCGATCGAGATGCTCACCGGTGAGCCGGTCATCGCGGACAAGACGGCGATGAGTATCGTCGCGCGTCATATCTCCGTCACGGAGTTCGACGTCGAGCAGATCGAGTGTCCGGAGGGGCTGCGTCAGGTCATCGCGGGCATGGTTCGTAAAGACCCCCGGCAACGCCTTCAGTCCGCCGACGAGGTGCTCGAGGGGCTCAATGGGTGGCGCGCCGAACGACGCGCGGCGCCCTGGGTGCCTGCGGTTGCGGTCGTGGTACCGCTGGTGGTCATGGGGCTGATCGGGTTGGTGTCGTGGTCGGACCGCACGGCGCCGCCGGAAGCGAACGCAACGCCGGCCGTCGAGCGCCGGACGGTCGAACCGGCCGTGGTCGTGCCGGTCGTCGAGGAGCCGGAGCCTCCATCACCACCGGAGTCCCCCAGGAACCCGGCGATGTTCGAAGCTGTGGTGGTGGCGCGAGTTCGCGTGGGCATGGCCCGCGAGCGATCGAGCGCGACGGCCGAGGCCCCGAAGCCGGTCCGGCGCCGCAAGACACGCAAACCCGAGAAGGTCCCCGATGGTGAACGCAAACTCCGGATCTTCGAGCCATGAGATCACTCACCTTCCTCATCGCGCTGGCCTGCTTCGCTCCGGCGGCGGCGTTTGCGCAACAAGACCTCGCCCAGTCCGATCGGCACTACGAAGAAGGGTCCCGCCTCTACCATGAAGGCGAGTATTCGCGGGCGATCCTGGAGCTGAAGGCCGGCTATGACCTCGCCGCGCACCCCATCTTTCTCGTCAACATCGCCCTGGCCTACGCGAAGCTTGGCAACTGGGCGGAGGCCGCGACCTGGGGAGATCGGGCGATCCGCGAACCCGGACTCGATGGGGACGCCGCGGCCCAGACCGGGGGCCGGTCGCGTGCCTGGAACTTGCGCGATGTGTCCGAGCGGCTCGTCGCAGAGGTCCTCGAGACGAGGTCATTGGTCGTCAGCGAGCCACTACCTCCACTTCCACCGGAACCGGTCCCACGATCGTGGGGTGCGATCGGCTGGGCGGGTGTCGTCGGCGCGGGCACCGGGATCCTCGCTATTGGCGGCGCGACGGCGATCGGAGCACTGCTTCAGGACGACCGACGTGCGTTCGAAGCGGCGGGAGCCGCCGGCGATGAAGGCGAGTTCCTGCGGTTGAAGGACCGCATCGACAGTCAGCAGGTCCTCGGTCGGGTGCTGCTCTTCAGCGGGATCGGCCTCGTCGCCGTCGGCGGCACGTTGGTGCTCGTGGACGCTCTCACGGTCGAAACGCGGGTCGCGCTGACCCCCGCCGGGCCTACGCTGGTTGGAGTCGTGCGATGGTAAGTCAGCCCGGTCGCCCCGAGCCGCCCGATCCGCACCTGGGCCGCGTCGTCGATGAGCGCTATCTATTGGACGCCAAGGTGGGGTCCGGCGCCATGGGCACCGTGTACCGCGCGACGCAACTCGCCGTGGACCGTCCCGTCGCCGTCAAGGTGCTGAAGAGCGGGCTCGCGTTCGACGAGCGCATCCGACAGCGTTTCGAGACCGAGGCCCGGGCGGTGGCCAAACTCGACGACCCCAATTGCATCACGCTGTTCGACTACGGCTACGACGCGAAAGCGGACCTGCTCTACATGGTCTTCGAGTACGTGGAGGGCGAGTCATTGGCCGACCTGATGGGCGCGCCGGTCCCGGTCGAAGTCGCGCTGCTGTTTATGGTTCAGATCGCCTCCGCCCTGCATCATGCTCACGAGCAGGGGATTCTGCATCGTGATCTGAAGCCGGCGAACATCATGTTGGAGCGCACGAGTCGCGGCGAGCGCGCGCGGGTGCTGGATTTCGGGCTCGCTCGAATCTTCGAACAGACCCAGGACGAGGACAATCGGCGTCGTGTGACCCGATCCGGCGAGGTGTACGGCACACCGGCGTACATGAGCCCCGAGCAGTCGCTCGGTACCGCGGACGTCACCGCCGCCAGCGATGTCTACTCGCTGGGATGTCTCGCCTACGAGATGCTGCACGGTGACCTGCCGTTCAACGACGCCTCGATCATCGAGTTGATGCGCTCCCATCAGCACGAGCCCCCGCCGCTCGTCACGGCCCCCGGTGTACCGGCCGACCTCGTCGATCTCATCGCTCGGATGCTCGCCAAGTCGCCAGAGAGCCGTCCCTCGGCGGCCGATGTGCTGCGTGTCGTCGGACCGCATGTGCAGCTCGACGTGTCGATGGAGATGACGCTGTCGCCGACGCGCACGTTGCCGCCGCAGCCCGCACCGCCTTCGGCGGCTGCCCCCACGCGCCCAGCGTTCGCCCTCGTTGTCGCCATCGTCATGATCGGCTTGCTGCTGCTGTTCGTCGCCGGATACGTTTTGTTGAGCCGCTGAACTTCGAGTCGTTTGCGAACGCGGAGCAATCCGCGATATCATTCCTGCAACACACTCCCGCATTTCTTCGCCAAGGGTTCCGTGAACCACTTCGACTCTGAGGCCGAGTACGATCCCAACATCGGGATGGTGCTCGACGGGCGCTATCTCATTGAAGATCCCATTGGAGCCGGGGCGACCGGGGTCGTGTATCGCGGTGTGCAGACCAAGGTCGATCGCAAGGTCGCGATCAAACTGCTCAAGAAGAAGTACTCCCAAAACGAGCAGTTGCGACAACGCTTCGAAATCGAGGCGCGAGCGGTCGCGAAACTCAAAGATCCGCACTGCATTCGGCTGTTCGACTACGGCTACGACGCGGAGGTCGATCGACTGTACATGGTGTTCGACTACGTCGACGGCCAATCGCTGGAGGAGCTGCTGCCGGGGCCGGTGCCGGTGGACACGGCGCTGTCGTTCGTCGTGCAGATCGCGTCGGCACTCAATCACGCCCACCAGTTGGGGATCTTGCATCGCGACCTGAAGCCCTCGAATGTCCTGCTGCAGCGCACAACCCATGGCGATCGAGCTCGCGTCGTCGATTTCGGCTTGGCACGGATTTCGGGAGACACGGACGTTCAGCGGCTCACCGCGCATGGTGATCGGTGCGGGACGCCCGCCTACATGAGCCCCGAGCAGTGCCTCGGCCAGCGTGACGTCGATTCGTCGGCGGATATCTACTCGCTGGGCTGCATGGCCTACGAGCTCATCGAAGGCCGGATTCCGTACAGCGAGGGAACGATCGCCGCGATCATGCAGGCACACCTGACCGAGCCGATCCCCCCGATCACCGCGCCCGAAGTGTCGGAGTCGGTGAAGCGGATGATTCAGCAGATGATGCACAAGAAGGCGGACCAGCGGCCGTCGGCAGCCGACGTGATCGAACTCATCGCCCCGCAGCTCGACCTCGATGTCTCGATGGAGATGCAGCTCGGCGCCGCGACACGCTCGGGGGAGTTCGCGGCCTACGAGCCGGAGTCCGACGACGCCGTCGAGCCGCCCGGTGGTTCGGCGTCCATGCGGATGGCAATGCTGCTCGGGGCGTTCCTCGCCGTCTTGATTTTGGTGTTCGTCGCCGTCGCCGCGGGCTGACCGCTGGAATTGCGCGGTTCGTTTCGTCATACTCTGAGCGGGCGAAAACCTGCACAGGATGCGACGTGTTCGAGCGGTGGTCCGAGCATCGGCGACGGTGGTTCCTCCTCACCATGTGTGGTGTCGCGTGGGCGCTGTTTCTCAACTCGTTCGCGCATCTCGGCGTGCATGTTTCACGGGGCGGAGTTGGCCCTGACGCCACGCACGCCGCCTCGATCCTGGGTACACTCGCGGTTTGGACCGTGGTCTGGGGGGCGCTCCATCTGCGCTTGAGACATTGGGCGTTCGCGTTGCTGTTCGGCGCCACGGTCAGCTCATCGCTCGTCGACTTCGGGGTTCGTGATCTCGCCGCGGCCGGCGCGTGGTCGGTGTCCTGTGACCGCGGGGAGGGCGAGGCGTGTCGACGGCTCGCGACGTTCTATGCCGCGGGAGAATCGCCCGTGCACGGCTGGCTCGACGCCGAGTCGCTGCATCGACGCGCGTGCGCTCTCGGGGTGCGGCGGTCCTGCGCAGCGCCGCCACAACACCGCGGGGACGAGATCACGGGTTGTCTGGAGCGCTCGATCAATCGGGACTGTCGGACGGTGGCGGCACGATTCGCCGCGCAGGGGGACCTGGAGGGGATGTACCGGTTCCTGTCCGTCAGTTGCTCGGAACTCAACGATCAGACGTCCTGCCACGAGCTGCTGAGCAGTGGGTTCCCCGAACTTCGCGCCTCGGCCTGCGTGGTGCTCGTGGCGAGCTGTCGGACGTCGTCCTCGGCCCTGTGCACCTCCGCGGAGCGCCGTTGTGAGCGTGCACGCTCGTCTCGGGCCGGGACGGATTGAGCGTCCCTCAATCTTGCTTCGCCAAGACAAACGGTCCACGATCGAACGCACAATGCCCGCGAGAGGGGAGACACCATGAGTACGAGTTCACACATGTTCGCCGCCGTTGCGATTTGTTTGGTGGTCGGGGTGATCGGTTGCGGCACGAAGAACAATAGTCCGTCGAACAACACGACGTCGAACAACACGACCTCGAACAACACGACCGCGAACAACACGACGTCGAACAATACGACCTCGAACAACACGACGCCTCGTGATGGGACGTTCTGCCGCCTCGAGTGCGCGACCGCCGCCGATTGTGGCGACGCGGCGCAGTTCGACTGCACGAACAACCGTTGCGTCTACAACGGAGCGCGATGCGCGGTTGACGACGACTGCGTCGCGGTGAGCAGTGGATGGGTCATGCAATGTCAGAGCGACGCGGATTGCCAGGGTCTGGTCTGCGTGGACACGGGCGACGCGACGGCGGGTCGTTGTGCGAACGATGCCACCGGTCCCGTCAGTTGCGAGCTACTGATGCAGTCGGAGTTCGCCACCACGAAGTTCGACGACGCGAGCGCCGTGACGGTTTGCGCGATCACGGGGGCGAAGTGCGAGGATCAGACCTGCTTCGTTCCCTGCACCGAGGATGGTGATTGCTTCGGGCTGACGTGCGATGTTTCGAGTGGCCACTGCGTCTGCGAAAACGACGCCCAATGCCCCGGAAACGGCGCGGACAAGTGCTACGACGGTGCGTGCGGCTGCGCCGCTGAGGCTTCGTGCGATGCACTCGAGATCCAGGACCGCTCCTATTTTTGCGAGTAGGTCAGTCGATCGCGTACTTCTTCATCAGGCGGTACAAGGTCGTGCGGTCGATCCCGAGCTTGTCCGCGGCGTCGATCCGTTTGCCGCCAACCTCGGCGAGGACCTCGCGGATCCGACCTTCGGTCGCGAGGT
>JBFIHF010000248.1:0-9853 GCA_041601915.1 Bradymonadaceae bacterium | reverse complement strand
GATGCCGTCGCGCTGGGCGTAGTGGATCGCGAGGTACTTGAAGATGTTCAGGATCTCCTCGGTCGGGGTGAACCGGAAGCTGCCGTCGTGGGTGCGACGGGTCAGGAACAGGGTCGAGTCGGGGTACACGGGATTGGGTGCCGTCATAACGCCTCCTAGGGAGAGCGTTATCGGCAGCACGTCGCGATCGTTGCAGAATTTGTGGGGTGGGGTGCCGCTCAGCCTTTGGTGGCGCGGCGAGCGGCGGTCGGAAGTTCGGCGCGCCCTATGGGATCGCCCATGCGTTCAGGCAGAGGAAGCGGTTCTTGATGGAGCCCAACAAGTCGACCTCGATCCGGAGGCGCAGGGGGCCGTCGATCCCGCGCACGTCGATATCGTGGGCCTGCCAGTCGTGGTCGTTGCCGGCGACGCGGTCCTCGAGCTCGAGTCGGTCGTTGACGAAAACCTGCACGAGCACCGCGTCGCCGCCCAGGCGCGCGGCTCGGAGGTCGAAGCTGTCTCGGACGCGAATCGTCGACGCGGGGGGGACGTCGATTTCGATGCGCAGGGTGCGCCCGCGATCGAGTGGGTGTGCCCAGACGCAGCGGCGTGGGTCGTCACCGACCTCCCGCTCCTCTTGGCCGACATAGGTCCATCGATTCACTTTCGCGCAGTCCCAGCGATGACGCTTGGGGTCCCAGCGCGTGCAGGCCTCGCTCTGGTCGCCCTGCACGCGGGAGACGGCGGCTTCGTCGAGATGGTCGTAGAGCTCCCATGAGAAGGGCGCCGGTGGCACCGCGACGCGCACGGCGGAGACCGTGCCGAATCGCTGGACGTCGAGCTCGGTGGGCTGGAACGGCAAGCTCTCGATGGCAGCGTCGAGCCGATCGGCCTGGCTGACGATCACAACGCCGTTCGCGGTGTAGAGGTCCTCCATCAGCGGATTGCGGATCCGCTGCACGCGGTCGCCGACGGGCTGCAGGTACGTGAGTCCCGTTTCGTACCAGAAGGGCTCGATCCGGACGACATCGTCGTCGTGCGCGTTTGCGATGACCCACGCCGCGGCGTTGGCCCAGTCGGATGGTTGGGTGGGGTCGACGAAGACCCATTGGTTCAGCGCGATGCTCGTGGCGCCCGCGGCGATCATCACGGCCGCGAGGCCCACTTCGAGCCGGGGCTTCACCCTCGCTCGCCGCCTTGTTTGGCCGCCGACAGCGTCCCACGCTCCATGAGGTGGTCGCGGTCGAGGAACGCGTCGCCGCGGTCGGCAAACACGGGGATGTGAACGCCGGTGTCCATCCGGATGGCGTCGCACGGGCAGGCTTCGACGCACAGGCCGCAGACGATGCAGCGCAGCTCGTCGATCACGAAGACGCGCGGGTACTTTTCGATCGCCGGATCGTCATGCTCGGCGGCTTCGATGTGGATGCAGTTGGCGGGGCAGATCGTGGAGCAGCACATGCATGCCACGCAGCGCACCTGCCCATCATCGCGCAGCATCAGGCGATGCAGCCCGCGGTAGCGGTCGGGGTAGACCCGCGTCTCCTCGGGGTACTGCACGGTGAACGTGTTTCGCTCGCTCTTGCGGGGGTTCAGGTTGGTGAAGAACGCACCAATCGTGACCGCGAGCCCTTTGGCGATCTCGGGCACGTACGTGCGCTCCCAAAATGTCATCTTCGTGCGAACGACGTGTTTGACCTTCACTTCACCCATGACGACTCCTCAAAGTACCGCGACGATAAAGGCCGTGATCACCAGATTGGCGAGCGACAACGGCAACAAGATCTTCCAGCCGAGGACCATGATCTGGTCGTAGCGGAAGCGCGGCAGGGTCCAGCGCATCATGAACTGCAGCCACACGAGGAACAGCGTCTTGGAGACCATGCTGAAGACGCGCAATACAACGAGGGTGTGGTGCCAGTAGGGGATATCGCCGTTGGCGAAGTGCAGATGTTCGACGAGCCACGGGTCGGTCAGCCACGGCAGGATGGACAATCCGGCGGCGTTGGCGTTCCACAGGAACGGGAACGACGCCTGCCAGCCTCCCAGGAACAGCAGCGCGATGAGACCCGCGATAAACACGGTCGCCGCGTACTCGCCGAGCTGCATAATCGCGAACTTCATCGAGCTGTATTCGGTGATGTAGCCGGCGACGATTTCGGACTCGCCCTCGGGCACGTCGAACGGTGCACGCTTGGTTTCGGCCATTCCGGCGAGGAAGAACAAGAAGAACGCGACGGGTTGGACGATGATGCCCCACATCGGGAGCCACCCGCCGATCAGGTACCCTTGCTGCCGGACCATCTCGTTCAGGTCGAGCGTGCCGAAGATCATGATGACGCCGGCGAGGCTCAGGCCCATGCTGACCTCGTAGGAGATCATCTGGGCGGAGGAGCGCAGGCCCCCCAGCAGGCTGAAGTTGTTGTTGGACGCCCATCCCGCGATCATCGCGCCGTAGACCGAGATCGACGCCACGGCGAACGCGTAGAGCAGGCCGACGTTGAAGTTCATGATCTGGAAGTAGTTCTTCCACTCGCCGTCGACGCAGACCTCCCGATATCCCTCACCCATCTCGAGCGTGCCGGTGCAGTACTGGTCCATGAACGGCACCGCGGCCCAGCCGAGCAGCGCCGGAAGGAACACCAGACCGGGGGCGATGAGGTGCAAGGCCTTGTTCGCGCCGTCGGGAACGATGTTCTCTTTGAGAATCATCTTCAGGCCGTCGGCGAGAAAGTGCGGGAAGCCCAGCAGCGCGTGGTTGATGAACGGGAGGCGCGCGCGGTTCGGACCAATGCGGTTCTGAATCGCGGACGACTGCTTGCGATCGCCGAGGAGGGTCATCGCGCTCGCCACGCCCATCACGAAGACGAAGACGATCGCGACAATCTTGATCAGTTCGATAATGGGTTCTGGCATGTCGTTATTCGGCCGGCGGCGGAGCGGACACAGCAGCGTCGTCGACGGGCGTCTCGGCGGGCTGCACGGCTTGGAACATCTCGTCCTGAATCTGGGTCAGGAACGTGTAGGCGAACGGCTTGTGCAGTGCGGCGGCCATCTTCATCAGGATTTGCCAATCGGCGATCGAGCCGCCGTGAGGGCGGAACGCCTTGTGGAACGGCTGCGCGATGCCCAGTGCGTTGACGAAGGTGCCATCTTTCTCGGCGTGCGTGCACGCCGGAAGCGTAATCTGGGACTTCTCGGCGAGTTCGGCGTTGTGGGCGGACTGCAGGACGAACAGCTCGAGGTTGTCGAGTTGCTTCACGAACTTCGCGCGCGTTTCGTCGTCGCACGGGGTGAAGGAGCCCATCATCCAGAGCGCGTCGATCTCGTCGTTTTCCATGGCCCCGACGAGGTCTTCGAAGGGTGCGAGGCCCGCGTCGGCGCCCCACACGGCCTCGATGCCGCGGCGATTCGGATTCTTGTCGGCCTTGATGAGGAAGTCGTCGCTGTCGCCATCGGGCTTTCCGGCGACGTAGATGTGGCTGGTGCCGAGCAGCGCGGTGAACTTCTTGGCCAGCAGGAGGTCCTCGCAGCTGGACTGCGGGGTGATCACGAACGCGATGCGGTCGCCTTCGCCGGCCTCGATCATCTTGCCGATCTTGGTCTCGACGGCCTCGCCGGCGGCGTGCCAGTTGACCTCCGCGCCATTCACGAGCGGGTCCGAGATGCGGTCGTCGTGCACGTCCGTGTAGGTCAGGCGTCCGGCGTCGCACATCCAGTGGTCGTTGACCTCGGGATTGAAACGCGGGCGGTAGCGCTGGATCTCGTTGCGGAAGTGGTCGAGATGAATGCTGCAGCCGTTGGAGCAACCGGTGCAGACGCTGTCGGTGCTGGTGAGGAGCCACACCCGACACTTGAAGCGGAAGTCTCGCGCCGTGAGTGCGCCGACGGGGCAGATATCGACGGTGCACATCGAGTAGGCGTTATCGAGTTCGCGTCCGGGGAACGTGCGAATCTCGGCGCGATCGCCGCGTTCGACGACGGTGAGCTCCCCGGTACCCGTCACCTCTTCGCAGAAGCGAATGCAGCGCGTGCACAGGATGCAGCGCTCGCCGTCGTACACGACGTGCGGTCCCAGGGGGTACGCTTTGACCTTCGCCATCTTCTCCGAGCGCAGGCGCGAATCCTGGGCGTCGTAGTCGACGTAGTAGTCCTGGAGTTTGCACTCGCCGGCCTGGTCGCAGATCGGGCAGTCGACGGGGTGGTTGACGAGGATGAACTCGAGCACCGCCTTGCGCGCTTTCACAACGCGGTCGGATTCGGTGTCGACCTTCATGCCGTCGGCGACCTGCGTGAAACAGCCCGGCTGCAACTTCGGCCATCCGTCGACTTCGACGAGGCACATCCGGCAGTTCGCGGGTCGCGAAAGTGCCGGGTGGTAGCAGAAATGGGGGACATCGTGACCCGCTTCGGCAGCCGCGCGAAGGATCGTCATGCCCTTGTCGACCTCGATTTCGGTCCCGTTGATGGTTACTGTCGGCATACGACCGTGCTCCTCTCGACACCAGCGCTCGGGCCTTTTACCGGTAAACGGCGAGCCCCGTCAACGATCGAGGGGCGCCGGAACCGAGTTGTCGCGTCGTCGGCGTTCTCGGTATCCTCGGTCCTCCCCTGTCGGGCAAGGCGGCACTGATGCGCGTGATGATTCTGTTGCTTGGCTGCGCGGGTTGCGCGCCGAAGGTGGCGCCCGAGGCCGCTCAGGTGCCCGAGCCCCCCGTCCGCTCCTCCTCGATGTTCGTGGGTGCCGAGTACGCCTCGGTCTGCCCCACCGCGGAGCAGGCGCTGGCTAACGCGTGTGGTCACACCGTCGAGGACGATTCGAAGGGGTATCGACTGCAGCGCGGTGAGTCGCTCGTCGTCCACGGTGACGCGCCGGTCGGTGGCGTCTGGCGGACGGCTCGCTTCATGAAGAATGGCGAACTCCCAGGGTTCGTCGCCGCGGATCGCCTCGCATCGGAGCCGCCGATGGATGCCGAGGCCGAGCTGGCAGGACTGGGAGGGATCGCGATTGCTGATGCATCACCTGAGCAATTGGGCGACCCGGCCCAGCTGCTATCGATTCGGACTCCGGCCATTCGCCTGGTCACCGTCGATCGACGCGGTGAAGCGGTGCCGGCCTCGCCGATCAGTCTCGTACTGTCGGTCGCGGACGCGTCGTACTGGGTCGAGCTGCCGACCTGTCTGCACAATCAAGCGGGCCGTCCCTACGATGCGTTCCACGGCTGTTTGGAGAACATGGATTGCGACTTCCTCGACTACCGATGCGTTGACCAGCAGTGCGACGTCGTGACCGTCGCGGTGTCACCGACCGGTGAAACGCGCGAAGCGCCCGCCGCAGACGGCGAGCCGCGGACGGTGCCGCGGATGCGCCTTGTGGCGCTGGCGGACCGCATGGGCTTCTTCACCCCGTGTCGCGATGACTGAGCTTACTTGCCGACGTAGGTGAGGTCGCGCATGTGGTCGATGAACGCATCGACCTCTTCGGGGGGCGACTCGCCCCACCATGCGACTTGGACGGTCCCATTGAGCAGGACCTTTCCGACGGGGCGCACGGTGTTGACGGCCATATTCGCGACATCGATCGCTCCGTCGGGGGACGTCGCGTCGGTGGTCAGCCACTCGTGGAACGCTTCAATGATCGCGCAATCCGTCTTGTCGGCGAGGCGTGATCCGACGGGGTTGCGGATGTAGGGCGACTCAAACGACCAGCCCACATTTTTGACGCCGGGGCCCGATGCGCCCATCCAGAAGTCGGGGAACTGTGCGGAATCGTCGCCCTGCTGCACTTCGTCGGCGGGCAGCACCACGAGATAGTCGGCTTCCATCACCGCCTGGGTGGCGACGGACGACTGGGCGACGCGGAAGCCCGCGGCGAGGTCATCGATGAAGCTGCCGAGGTCTTCGGCGACGATCGTGGTCGTGGAGCCTGTGCGCCGGACGACTTCGCCGCCCGGCAGCCACAGCAGCGCCATGGCGCTCGGGTCCCTCTTGTCGTGGGCGAACCGCCAGCCTTTGCCCTCTTTCTCGATCATCTGAAACAGCGACACGGTCTGTCCGGCTTGGAACGGCCAGCCGTGCGACCACATCGATTCAAACTCCATGCCGCCCAGCTCGGTTGCGATCTCTCGCAGCAGCGTGGGCGTCGGCTCGGGGATGTTCGGGGAGGTGGCTTTGTAGGGCAGGGCGCGATCACCGAGAAACTCCTCGGTGGCGGTCATTCCGCCCTTCACCGCGGCCAGCTTTTTGGTGAGGTAGGGGATGAGTTCGGGCCAATCGGCCTCAGCCTCTGAGACTTCTCCCGGCTTGGGGATCGACAGCTTGAACGCCGGGATTCTCGATTTGCTCTCCGTCCGCGCGAACTCGCCTTCGGACGCCTCCGGCTCGGGCTCCGGCTCGGCTTCGGGCTCGGGCTCCGGCTCGGCTTCGGGCTCGGGCTCGGGCTCGGGCTCGGGCTCGGGCTCCGGTTTCGGCTCGGGCTTCGCTTCGGGCTCCGGTTTCGGCTCGGGCTTCTTTTCCGCCTTGGGCGCGGGCTCTTCTTTGGGCTCGGGCTTGGGCTCCGGTTTGGGCTCGTCCTCGTCTTTGCGCGGCAGGCTCTTGAAGTCGACTGTCGGGAGTTGCTTGTTCGGGTCCTTGTTCGCGAGCACCGTGTACAGGTGCGCCGCGGCGACCACGCCGATCAGGAACGCGAACGGTGGCCAGAAGCACGCGGCGGCCACTGCCGCGACCAGCAGCAGGATGCCTGTGGTGACTTCGCCCTGGAACATGTGTCCCGAGCCCGGGATCAAGACGTTGACGCCGATGGCGACAAGCTCGGTCGTTTCTAATTTTCGAGCCATTTTCCTACTCGGTACGGCAGAGGGAGGTCTTCAGGCCATCATAAATGAAGCCGGCCAATGTGGAAGTAACAAGTTGTGAACGCGCAGCGACCGCCATGTGGCTATCGATCGCACGCTCCACCGATCATGTTGATCGTGTCGAACGTCGGGATGATGTCGGCGAGCAGTCCGCCTTCGAACAGCTTGTGGATGCCGCCCATCATCACGTAGCTCGGCGTGCGCACATGGATTTTCCACGGTTTGCCGGTGCCATTGGACACGATGTAGTAGCCGAACTCGCCGTTCGCACCCTCGGTGTAGGAGTACACTTCGCCGGGTGGGACCTGGATGCCTTCGAAGATGATCTTGAAGTGCGCGATCATCGATTCGATGGTGTTGTAGACCTTCGGCTTCTCGGGCAGCACGACGCGCGGGTCATCGCAGTTCACCGGGCCGCCGGGCATCTTCGCCAGGCACTGGTCGATGATGCGAATCGATTGGAGGATCTCCTCCATGCGGACGAGGTAGCGGTCGAAGTTGTCGCCGTGCTTGCCGATCGGGACGTCGAAGTCGACATCGCCATAGGCGAAGTACGGGTGGTCCTTGCGGACATCGTAGGCGACGCCGGCGCTGCGCAGACAGGGGCCGGTGTAGCCGTAGCTGATCGCGGCTTCGGGCGTGATGACGCCGGTGCCCTCCATGCGGTCCATGAAGATGCGGTTGCGCGTGAGCAGTTTGTCGCACTGATCGCGCAGTTTCAGGATGCGTTCGCGCACGAACTTCCAGTTCTCCGCGAACTCCGGTGTGAGGTCGTCTTTGACGCCGCCGACGCGCCCGTAGCTGACCGTGAGGCGTGCGCCGGTGATCTCCTCGATCAAGTCCCAGATCAGTTCGCGCGCCTCGATCGCATACAGGAACGCGGTCATCGCGCCGAGTTCGAGCGCGCCGGCCCCCACGCACGTGTAGTGGTCGGAGAGGCGGCTGATCTCGCCCATGATCGTTCGCACGTAGTCGCAGCGCGCCGGGACCTTGATCTCGAGCAGCTTTTCGACGGCCAGCGCGTACCCGAAGTTGCAGAGCAGCGGGCTCAGGTAGTTGAGGCGATCGGTGTACGGAAACACCTGGGTCCAGGTGGAGTTCTCGGCCTCCTTCTCGAACCCGCGGTGCAGATAGCCGACCTCGGTGTCGCACTTGATCACGGTCTCGCCGTCGAGCGTGAGCGTGAATCGCACGGTACCGTGGGTCGCCGGGTGGCTGGGTCCCATCTGCAGGACCATCGGCTCGGAGTGAATGTCTTGGTCGATCGACTCGATAATGTTCGTAGCCATGGCTAGCCCTCCGCCCGGGACCCGAGCGCGGGCTTGTCCTTGACGTACTCGATGAATTCTTCGACGGAGTCGCGTTCTTTGGCGAGCAATTCGGTGCGCGGCTGCGAGTGCTGCTGGTCGTAATCTTTGCGCAACGGGTGGCCTTCGAACTCTTCGTACATCAGCACCCGTCGCAGGTCGGGGTGGTCGTTGAAGTGGACGCCGTACATATCGAAGACCTCGCGCTCCAGCCACGCCGCGCACCCGTACAGCGGCGCGAGGGATTGCAGCTTGAGGTCCGCTTCTTCGAGCGGGATCCGCACGAGCAGCATGTGTTTGAGCTCGAGGCTGTAGAACACGTAGACGACCTCGAACCGCGGCTTGCGATTCATGTAGTCGACGGCGGTGATATCGCGCAGCAGGTTCATCTTCGTCGCGGCGTCATCGCGCAGATAGCTGACGAGTTCGAACAGCGAATCGCGGTGCACGACGACGGTGTCGTTGCCGAGCCGCGAATGCGAGTCGATCACGGCGTCGCCGAACTTTTTCTTCACGAGGTCGATCAGTTTCTTGGCCATCGGTCCGTCCTACTTCACGCGCTCAAAACGGGGCGGTGCGCCATCGGCGCCCATGGCATCACGTTGCCGCTTCTTCTCTTCGTAGCGGTACTTGTCCCATGGTTCGTGCTCGATCTTGTCCTGCAGCTTCATCAAACCGTCGAGGACCTGTTCGGGCCGCGGCGGGCAGCCGGGGATGTACACGTCGACGGGGATGATCTTGTCGATCCCCTGGACGGTCGCGTAGTTGTCGTAGAAGCCACCGGTCGAGGCGCAGACGCCAAACGAGATGACCCACTTGGGCTCCGCCATCTGCTCATAGATGCGGCGCAGGAACGGCGCGAGCTTGTGGTTGATCGTGCCGACGACCCACAGCAGGTCGGCCTGGCGCGGCGAGAAGCGTGGAATCTCGGCGCCAAACCGCGCCATATCGTAGCGCGCGGTCGCGACGGACATGTACTCCATGCCGCAGCATGCGGTGACGAACGGGTACTGAAACAGCGAGTGTTTCCGGGCCCAGTTGACGACGTCTTCGACGCGGGTCGTGATGGCGACGTTATCGGGTACGAGGTTGTATTCTAGTCCCATTCGAGACCTCCCTGCTTCCACTCGTAAACGAGCCCAATCGTGAGCACGAGTACGAAGATGAACATCACCATGAACGAGTAGACCCCGTGACCCATTGCATCACTCTGGTTCCACGAGATCGCCCACGGAATGACGAACACGGTCTCGAGGTCGAACAGGATGAAGCTGATCGCGACCATGTAGAACTTGATGCTGAAGCGGTGTTCGGCGGGCCGGCTGAGCGGGTTGGAGCCCGCTTCGTACGGCATCGTCTTTTCTTTCGTGGGGTTGCTGGGCCCGAAATTCGATGCGGAGAACGTGATCAAGATCACAACCCCGATCGCCATGACGGTCAGAATCACCAGCGCGGAATAGTCGGCAATTTCCACGGACAACCTCCAGAACTTGGACGCGCGGGATAGCGACCACGCCATGGTCCGCCCCGCAACGAGCGCTTGGCGCGCTTGGCGGCTTTGCCGCCAAGCGCGGTGGCGAGCGCTGGCGGCTTCGCCGCCAAGCGCAGGTTGAGAGCTTGGCGCTTCGCGCCGCGCAGGTGGCGAGCGCCTGCGGCTTCGCCGCTTGGCGCAGGTGGCGAGCGCTTCGCGCAGGGAAGGCGGGGCGCTTCGCG
>JBFIHF010000247.1:0-9888 GCA_041601915.1 Bradymonadaceae bacterium | reverse complement strand
GCCCGCTGTCGGCACCGGGAACGGGCAGTGCTACTCCACATCTGTGTAAAGGCTGCACCATGCGCGCAAAGGGATTGTCGTTCGTCGTGTCCGCGACGTTGCTGTTGGGGCTCTGCGGCGCGGGGCCGCCGCCCGAAGGCGTCGAGACGCGGTTCGCCGCGGGCAGCGGAAGTTTCGAGTACACCAGTGGCGGGTGCGGCGGGCCGTCGTATATCAATCGAGCCGTCGAGGGCAGCGTGTTCGCGTCGGCGAGCCTGCGCAGCAAAATCGGTGTGACGGGCGCCGTCGACCTGTCCGGCGCCGTGGCTCGCACCACCGATTCGCGACTCACGGACCCCGCCGACGAGGAGAACCCGCCGCGGGTCGATGAAGACGAGCTCGGACGCACGCGCGGGGTGTTCAGCGTGTCCCCGCGCATCGGCTACCACCACGATTACTTCGGGGTCGAAGCGGGTCCCTGGGTGCTGCTGGGCGACAACGAGCCCATCGTTGCACCAGCGGGGACGATCTGGGTTGGCGTTCCCCGCTACGTCTACCTGTGGGGCTCGTTTCTGGAGGGCCCAACCTCGGTCGGTCACCTGCCGATCGAGGCGGGGCTGGGGCACTCCAGCGAAGCGTTCCGCGCCGCGTTGGGGCTCGGGTACGAGCCGAGCGTGCTCGCCGAGGCCGCGCTGCGCGTCAAGTCGGACGTTCCTCTGTTCATTGGAGGCCGGCTGACGGTGCTGCTGCCCGAGGATCAGACCGGATACCTCGGCGCCGTCACCGCAGCCTACACCTGGTAGGCCCTACTGAGGCTCGACCGACATCGTGGGCGGCTTGATGCGGCGGTCCACGAGCTCGTAGAGCCGCTCCATCCCGTGCACGTCATCGCCCATGTAGTCCGCCATCTCGATGAGGAAATGGCGGTAATCGTCGGGCGTCTCGAACGTCTCCGCGGCGGGGTTCGGGCTCAGATAGCGGGCGATGACATCGAGCACGATCGTGAACGGCGCATCCTGGTATTGGGGGCGGTTGAGCCCGCGATGGATCAGGAAGATCCCGGTGTTGTCGGGGTCCGCATCGAGCGTCTTCTTCAGCAGCAGCGCGACCAGCGTGACCATCGACACTGGGCCGTAGGGTTCGGTCGCCCACTGCCGATCCGGATCGATGGCGCGGGACAGGAACTGCGCCGTCGGCAGCCATCGGTCACGCGCGATGGACTGGACGACGAGCTGGTGCGTGGCCACCAGCGCCTGCGTCTGGCCGGCCGAGTTCCCCAACAGGTAGGTCATGAAGTCCTCGATGATCAGCTTGTCCGCCGGGTCGGAAAACGCCTCATCGGCGAGGTCGATCGCCGCAGCCAGTGTGCGCGATCGCCAAAGCGCCTCGAGGTCCGGCAGCACGTCCTGCGTCAGCCACGACGACAACTGCCCGTTGGCCTGTTTCTCGCGCGCCTTGTCGGCGAGGTACTTCGTCGCATGTGCCGTGAAGACCAGCGACCCGGGGTCCGTGAAGCGCGGCGCGCCGCCGGGATCCCGCGTCGTGCCGACCATGATCTTCGCCATCGTGCCCACCGAGTCGCTGAGTTTCTCGCGCGCTTCGGGGCTCGCATCGAGGCGCAGCGAGGCTTCGTCCATCGCCGCGAACAGGTGATGCAGCGCCGTCGCGTTCGCGACCGTGCGCCCGTCGTTGATGTTGATCCAGTCCTCGCCGCGGCGGTTCTTGAAGCCTGGCTGCAACCCCTTCGCCAGAACCTGGCGCAGCGCCTCGGTCATCGGGATGCCCGTCGCTTGTTCGACGTCTTCCTGGGCGACCGCAAAGTCGTTGAGCGCCTGGAACAGCTCGCCTTCTTCGAAGACTTTGACCATCGCCGGCTCGTAGCTGCGCATGTTCGACGCCTTCATCGGCGACTGCCCGCCCGCCTTGGTCCGATACAGCGCCTTGTTGCTGCTGTAGTGGTCGTGCATCACGATCATCATGCCCAACAGTAGATCTTCACGACCGTGGTCGCTGAACGCCTTCGCGAGCGGATACAGCGCGTCGATCGCGCCACTGGCCTCGCCTTGATACAGCACGTACGCGAGGTGTTTCGACATCACGTAGCCGTCGTAACACTCGGGATCTGCGGGATCGAGAATGATGTCGTAGGTGCCCTCGGTCGTCTCGAAGCGGATGTCGGGCTGATTGAACAACCGCGTGATCTGGTCCGGGGTGGGGATCACATCGAGGTGCGCGCCGAAGAGGTCGCTGATCGTCGATACCGTCGCGGCGATGTCGTCCGGACCGAGGCCAAACAGCGCCAACAGCTCACCCAGCTCGGAGTTCCAGAGCTCGGCGGGGATGTTGTCGGCGAGGTTGAGATTACCGGCCACCGCGGCCATGAACGCTTCGCCGGCCGCGTCGAGCGCCAGCAACGGCGGGACTTCGGGAAGCGGGTCCCCGTTGATCGAGGCGTTGTCGATCGTCATCGAGTAGGGGATGTCGCTCGCGTCTCGCAGCAGATGCTGCATCTTCTGGAACGTCGAGATTGTGGTCGGCGACTCCGGCGCGTTGAAGTCCGTGGGCTGTTTGAAGATCTCGGCCATCGGACAGCCGCGAATGCAGTCGAAGCGCGAGGACGTGCCGATCGAGAAGTTCGATTTGCAGTTCTGGAAGCAGGAGTCGTACGGGCCGTCTTTGGCCGGCACCGTGTTCGAGTCGCTGAACTTGATCATCGTCGCGTACGCCTCGCCGGAGCGACGCGAGATCGGCGAGCGTAGGGCGCCCATCACGTCGGCCCACAGCGCCGGATCGGCGACGAGCTGCGACAAGTACGGCAGCAGGTCGTAGACCATCGTCTCGTCATCGTTGAGCTTGTACGCCGGGCTCTCGTTGAGCACGTCGATCATGTTGTCCATCGCCCAGAACAGCTTCGCGAGCTTGGCGGGTTCGCGCTTGGCGAGCTCGCTGGTGCCCTCGAGCAAGTCCGGCAAGCCCGGCGTGTCGATCATGTGGATCAGCGCATGGCTCATCTCCATCAGCGGCTGCTCCTGGGCGTAGCCCTCGTAGCCACCCGTGATATCGTCCACGTAGACCTGCTTCTGTCCCATGATGAGCTTGAAGCCCTGCAGCATGTCGTACATCGCGTCTTGCGATGACAGCCGGTAGAACTGGCGCATCAGGAACCCGAGCGCCGTCCGGTGCAGGTCGACGTACTCGAACACGGGGCCGGAAGGGCCGACCGCTCGGCCGTACGCATCGCGCGTCACCGGCTCGTCGACCGTCGCTTCATCCGCGCCCGCAAACGCGCGCAGTGCGACGGCTTCGCCGCCCTGCAGCACGAACTCACCGTTGCCGTCCACGTCCGCGCGTCCGTCGCTGTCGGTGTCCGTGAACGGGTAGCCGAGCGTGCCGTCGGCCTGGCGAGCTGGCAGCGGATAGCCGCGGTCGTCGAACAGCGCAACGAACGCCGGCAGCGGGTTCTCCGCCGGTTCGTACGCCTGATCTTCGACCAACGTCAGGTCGCGCAACGTGACGGCGAGCGGCTCTTCGTTTGGCGTTTGCGGCTTCTTGAGCTCGTAGGCAAGCACGCGCACGAGGTCGCTGATGCCCGCCGGTTCGTCGAACGTGCGCAAGCCCTCGTCGGTGAAGCCGTCGTTCTCCAGCATGATCCGCGTCGTGAACCGCAGAAACGGTACGAGCTGCGGGTACCCGGTGATGTAGCCCATCAGATTCGGCGCTGCGTCGGGACTGACGAATGACTCGGCATCGGGGCCCGTCGGTGCGGTGAGCGCCATCAGCAGCGCGACGTCGTCGGCCGCATCGCGCAGGATCACGATCAGCTTTCGCGTAAGCCCCGGGACGATGCCGTCATCGACCAGCGTCAGCAGATTCGACATAAACGCGTCGACCGCGCTCAGCTCCGGCTCCGGCGCGATCGCGTCGACCGCGTCCACGAACACGTTGTGCTGCTCCACGAGCATCGCCGACTTCAGCTCCGCACGCTCCGCGGCACGCACCGCGTCCTTGTGCCACACCTTCCAGATCTCCTCGCCCAACGAGTCGAGCTCGACCTTCTTCTGCTCAAACGAATATTGGCGGTGGCACGCTGAAATCAGCAGCGCCAGCAGGGCCACCAGCAGCGCCCGCATCACGAGGTTGTGTCGCATGTTTTTCCTGCTGTGTTTCGAACCTCACGAGATTACCAGAAGACCGAACCGAGGCGAAGAACGGCGAGGTCGCGGTGCATGATGTGGCGAAATGTCGGTCGGGTCGGTAGGGTTCTGGCGCGTCGTCTCCCCTGAGAAGTTCGACATGAACCCGACGGTCCTCAAAGTCGCACAAATCCTCGCCATCGTGCTCGTTTGCCTCGGTCTGGACCAGTGGACGAAGCACTTGGCCCAGACGCGTCTGGCAGCGTCGCGAAGCGGGCACTTCGACCACAACGTCGTGCTGACCGTGGCGCAGGACATGGACCAGAAGACGGTCCGTGATGTCGTGACGGCCGAATTCGGCGAGTGGAACAGTGCGGCCGAGATCAATGACATCCTGTCGGTGGTCACGACCGACGGTGCGGTGCGCATGGCGCCCAGCCGGACGGTGTCCGCCGGCGACGTGATCGAGGTGCGTCACCGTGAGATCGTGATCGTGCCGGGCTACTTCGACCTGCAGTACACCCGCAATGAGGGCGCGGCGTTCAGCTTGCTCGCCGACACCGATTCGCCGCTACGCAAGCCGTTCTTCGTGCTGGTGGCGCTGATCGCGGTCGGGGTCATCGCGTGGATCCTGCGTGGCGTCACGCTGCAGCAGCAGCTGTTGATCTGGGCGCTGAGCTTCATCTGCGGCGGCGCGATCGGCAATCTGATCGACCGGCTGCGTCTGGACTACGTGATCGACTTCATCGTCTGGAAATGGACCGATGAGTACCGCTGGCCCACGTTCAACCTCGCCGACACGTTCATCGTGGTCGGCGTGATCCTGATGGCGCTCGAGATGATCGCGGAGACGATCCGCGAGCGGCGGGAGAAGGCCTGAGTGTTTCCGACGCTGTTCGATTCCACGTGGGTGGGGCTCACGGGCGACCTGCACTTCAGTGTGCCGGCCTACACGACGTTCCTGCTGCTCGGGTTCGTGCTCGCCGTCTGGATCGCGCACCGTGAGGTCGTGCGACTGGGCCTCGACCGCCAGAAGTTCATGGATTTCGCGATCTGGATGCTGATCGTCGGCGTGCTCGGCTCCCGCATCATGCACGTGCTCGTCGACGGCTTCCTGATGGATTACGTGCACCTGTGCACGAACCCGTTCCTCGTGGCGGGCAAGTCGCTTCCGTCGCTCGAAGCGTGCGTGTCGAACGCGCAGTGCCTCGCCGCGCAGAACACGGGGCTCGATATCGGCGGGATCTGCCTGCCCGAAGACGGCCTCTGTTATCCGCAGCAGGACTGCTTTCGTTGGCTCAAGTTCTGGGCCGGCGGCCTCACCGTCTACGGCTCGCTCATCGGCTGCGTGGTGATCGGGCGCATCCTGATGAAGAAGTACGACCTGCCGGTCGGCCCGATCATGGATATGGGCGGCTACGGCATCCCGCTCGGCATCGCCGTCGGGCGGCTCGGCTGCCTGGCATCAGGCTGCTGCTTCGGCGGCGTCTGCGACATCGAGGGCCTCGGGATTCACTTCCCCAAGGGGACCGTCGCGTACCAGGAACACTTCACGAACCAGTACGAGCTGCTGAGCGCTCAGTGGGCGACGGGCGTACACACGAGCCTGCCGGTCTGGCCGACGCAGCTCATCTCATCGATGTACAACTTCGCGATCTTCTGCATCGCGTACTTCGTTGTGCGGCCGCGCCGCCGCTACTACGGACAGGTGCTGCTCACGACGGTGTTCCTGTACGCCGCCTGCCGGTTCGGCATCGAGTTCTTGCGCGACGACCCGCGCGGCGGAGCGCTCGGTTTGTCGACCAGCCAGATCTTCGCTCTGCTCACGACCGCTGCGGCGGGGCTCGTCATGTGGCGGCTGCGCAAACGGTGATGGCGGCTGCGCAAACGGTGATGGCGGCTGCACAAGCGGTCGTCGAGCTCAGGCGCCCTGCCAAGTGGGGAACTTGTATTCTGTAGGCCAGCCGGCCACATTTAGGGCGTGGGCTCCCGGCGGGGTTCGGAGGAAGTTGTGGAACGACGAGTCACAGAGGCCGACCTGGCGAACTTTGCAGCAATAGGATTCCCCGGACAGGTACGATCAAGCGGAAGTGTTGGGGACGCTGAACTCATGCAAAGCGCTTTGCGCGTGCTCGAAGCACCCAGCGCCAGGTTGGTCGAGGCTGTGAGCCTCACCTTGGTCGAACTGTCGCGCCGGGGAAAGCTCGCGGTCGTGCACGAGTTCGAGTTTTCGGGACATGTCGCGCGTCGACTCGGATATCTCGCGCAGCGCTTGGCCGACCATCTGGATGACTCGGGACTGCGCGAGTTTGCAGGGCTCATGAATGAGCATCTCGGGTCCAGACTCGACGTCCTGCTCCTGACCGACGCGGCCACCCAAACGTACACCCGCCAGCTCGTCGAGCGCGGCGACGACGTGAACCGTCACTGGGGGGTCTACGGTGACCTCGAGTATCGCTTCCTCTCGGCATGATGGAGCTGCCGGCGCCATTCCCCAGCCGTATCACCTCACCGCCTGCCGACCGAATCGCGCGGTTTCTTCAGCACGTGGATCGGCAGCTCGCACACGGCTGCGAGATCTGGGTGTACGGTTCAGCGGCGGTGTCGCTCTACCTCGCGGACGAGCGTTCTGAAGAGGGCTTCACCGACGATATCGACGTGGGAGCCGAAGAGCCGATCTTCATCGACGCCATGGACATCGATTCGGGAGTCGTCGATCCACCGCTCGAGTTCCGGAAACATCCGATCGAACAGTGGCTGGTTCATCCAGATTGGCGAGACACGTGCGTGGACGTCAGCACGCTCCTCGGCCTCCAGCGGCTGCAGGTGATGATTCTACACCCGCTGGACCTCATCGTGACGAAGCTGGAGCGCGCAGAATCACGAGATATCGAGGACTGCACCCGGTTGGCTCGCCGCTACTCCCTCGACGGTGCGGAGGCCGCGCGCAGGCTGGACGAGGCGGCAGAGTGCTACGCGTTGAGCGAGCGAGTCGTCAGCCAAGTCGAGTACTCGTTTGAAGCCGTGTTCGAACGCAAGCCCGATATCAGACGCCTCCTGTAGCCCTGCGCTGCGGCGCCCGTTCTTCGCTCGCTCCACATCCACACCATCGCTCGCAGGTGGCCGAAACACGGCTCGATGCCGGGCCGCTTACGGCAAGGTCGCGACGATGTAGATCTCGTGAATCGTACCACATCGACGAAGCACGTTCCTGACGCTCAGTTCGTGATGCTGTAGACGTCGCCCTCCATTTTGGAAGGAGAGCGTCATGGAAGAGTCGAGTGCTCTGGTCGCGGAGCTACAGCGGCAGAAGGGGTTCCGGTACCCATCGGAGTTGAAGGCGCGAGCGGGCGCGTACATCCGTGGGTCACGCGGGGCCGGGAAAACCTGGCGAGCGATCCACGAGGAGCTGGGCTTGCCGAAGGAGACGGTGCGCCGGTGGGCGGAGCTGTCCGGCGAGTCCGGCAAGCTGCAGCCGGTGCGCACGACGTTGACGCCGACGTCGACTCCATCGTCGACCCCATCGTACATGACGCTGGTGTCGCCGATGGGGTGGAGGCTGGAGAACATCGATGGGGTGCTGGCCTCACAGCTGTTTTGTGTGTTTGTGCGATGAGCCGCGTGTTTGCCTACGCGGCGCCTGCAGACCTTCGGCGAGGCTACAACGGGCTGTACGGACTGGCCGTCAACGAGCTGGGGCGCGACCCCATGCTGGGCGACGCGTTTCTCTTCACGAATCGCCGCCGAACGAGCTGTAAAGTGCTGCGGCACGATGGCTCGGGGATGACGATCTTGATGAAACGCCTGGATCGCGGGCGATTTCCTGCGCTCTGGGCGCGGTCGCAAGACGGGGAAGTCGAGCTGAGCGCCGCCGAGCTGGCCCTGTTTCTCGAGGGCGCGCAGGCGGTCGGGTACCAGCAGCTGTCGCCGACGAAGAAAGGCTAATATCCGCTTTTCTTGCCGCCCCAGATGTGTTCTTGTGGGGTGGTCATGGCGAAGAAGAAACTCCACCAGATCAAAGACGTCAGTCAGCTGCGAGAGGTCACGCGCCTGCTGGAGACGGAGAACGAGCAGCTCCACGGCCAGTTGCAGAAGTTGTCGCGCCGAGTCGATGCGCTCGAGAGCACCGACGCAAAGACGTTGCAGCTCGAGATCGAACGCCTCAAGCGGGCGCTCGACGGCGAACGCAGCAAGCACAACGCCAAGAAGTCGGAGCGTCGACGTCCTCACCGACGAATGGACAAGAAGGCCGAAGCCGACCGCGACGCCCAGACGGGCGGCGCGCGGACCGAGCAGCTCGAGCTGCCGACGGCCACCGAGGTCTTCGAGCTGACCGAGGACGACCGCCGATGCCCGTGCTGTGGCGGCTTCGCCGACGTCATGCACGGGGCGTACGAGACCTCGGAGTACGTCGACATCGTCGAGCGCACCTTCACCGTCGTGACCGCGAAGCGCGAGAAGGCGGTCCACGGCTGCGCTTGCGCACCGACCAAAGTCGTGACGGCTCCCGGCCCGTTGAAAGCGGTGCCGAAAGGCCGCTTCTCGCTGGATTTCGCGGTGATGGTCGCCGTCGCGAAGTACCACGACCACATTCCGCTGCAGCTGCAGTCTACGCAGATGGAGCGCGTTGGTTTGAAGGTCCGACCCGACGTGCTGTGGAACCAGCTCGAGCACCAGGCGGTGCACTGGGAGGCAACCTACGAGGCCATTCGGCGCAGCTGCCTCGAGTCGAGCTGTGTCGGCACCGATGATACGAGCTGGCCGATGCTCGAGCTCGGGCGTAAGACCTGGCACGCCTTCGTGCTGAGTACCCCGCAGCGGACCTTCATCGAGATCGCTCCGCGCAAGACGCATCAGCGCGTCATCGACCTGCTGACCCACCCCGAGCGCGGTCCGTATCAGGGCATCATCATGTGCGACGGGGCGTCGAATTTCACGAAGGCACGCGACGAGCTCGGCACCTTCGAGATCGCGAACGACTGGTCGCATGTCCGCCGCAAATTCATCGAAGCCGCACCGGACTATCCCGCCGCGAACGAGGTCCTCGAGATCATCGCGAAGCTGTACGAAGTCGAACGTGACGCGATGGCAGTCCCCGACGACCTGTACGCGGCGCGCAGTCGGCTGCGCGCGGAACGTTCGCGCTCGATCACCGACGACATCAAGGTCTGGATGCGCGACCACGCGACATCCTGGGTGGGCTCGGCGCTCAACCGCGCGATCAGGTACACGACGAAACGCTGGAAGGCGCTGACGCTCTTTCTGGACCGACCGGAGGTGCCCCTGCACAACAACGACTCCGAGTTTGCCCTGCGCAAGCCAGTGCGCGGCCGGAAGAACTTTCATGGCACGAAGAGCCTCGACGGCGCGCGCATCGCATCGATGGCGTACACGCTGTGCGAGACCGCACGGAAGAACGGGATCCGACCCTCCGTGTACCTGCGAGAGGTCTTCCTCCGATCGCTCGCAAACCCTGGCACCGTCACACTGCCCGCCGATCTCCAAGACTGAGCCGTTTCACGCACGGCGCGCATGCGCCGTCAACCACGTGCTTCGTCGATGTGGTACCGTGAATCGACCTGGCCCGCGGCTCGCTCAAGACCGCATCTCCCCGTAGTGGACGCGACAGTCGTAGATGATCTCGACCTCGCCGCCGTGCGCGTGGCGATCGAAGATGTCGCGCAGGCGTCGCATGACCTCGGCATGGTCCGGGTGGCCCGGTTTGGGGCCGTACGAGGACGACAGCAATCGTCCGACGAGGCCGTCCCATTCGTGG
>JBFIHF010000246.1:0-9921 GCA_041601915.1 Bradymonadaceae bacterium | reverse complement strand
GCGACTGGGGCGCGTCGACGCGCACCTGCGTCGCGGTGAAAAGCGAGCCGCGAAGGCGCAGCTGGACGGGTTTCTTGAAGAACTCGTTGAGTTCTCCAAGGAGATCGAGCTGCCGTTGGAAACGATCGTCGTGGGCGGGCAGCTCGGCTTCTTTTCCGGCGGTGAACTCTTTCGCGGTCGGTTACCGGGCGCGCTGTTGGGTGCGGCGGCGGGCTGGCTCTACGGCCAGCAGGTCATGCAACGCCACCGGCTCGCCATCGAAGCTTTGGCGGAAAAAGTCGCGGTGATCATCGTGTTCCTGGAGCGCGAAGGATCCGAAGATCTCGAGCCGACTCGCGGGCCCGAACAGCGCGTCACGCAGACCGAAGAGATCGAGCGCGACCCCGCGCCATCGCCGATCTCCGACCGCGTCACGTCCGAAGTCGATCGCGAGTAGTCCGTCTGCTCATCCCGCTCCGCTGGTCCGCTAGTAGCAAACCCGGTTTCGGCCGGTCTTCTTCGCTTCGTACAAGCGGTCGTCGGACAACTTGATGAACGCGAAGGGGTTGATCTCTTCCGGATCGGGCGAGGTGGACACGGCCTCCATGTACTCGCCGAGATCAGCCACGCCCATCGACATCGTCACCGTGATGGAGATGTTGTCGAAGTAGAACGGCTCGGCCTCGATCAGCCGGCGCAGCTTCTCGGCGAGCTTGGCACCGTGTGCCCGCGAGATCTCGGGAAGCAGCAGCGCGAACTCCTCACCGCCATAGCGCGCGAAGATGTCGTCGCGGCGGATGTGCGTCATGATCCGCTTCGCGACCTGCCGCAACACGTGGTCACCGGCGAGGTGGCCGTAGGTATCGTTGATGCCCTTGAAGTGATCGATGTCGCACATCACCAGCGACATCATCCGCTCGTAGCGCAGCGACCGGGACATCTCGCGCTCCATCTCTTTGATGAAGTAGCGCTTGTTGTAGACTTGGGTGAGGCCGTCGGTCGTCGTGAGCCGATAGATCTCGTCGTGATACTGCGCTTCGATGTTGGAGCCGCTCAGAAACTTGAAGATCGTGCGCCCGATCTTGATCTGGTCGCCGTCGTTGAGCTTCTTCTCACGGACCGGGACGTCGTTGACGTAGGTGCCGTTCGTGGACTCGAGGTCGCGCGCGATCACGGCATCCCCGAAGTTGTCGACAACGGCGTGGCTGCGCGAGATCGAGTCCTCGTCCACCTGAATGTCGACCTTGCTGGATCGCCCGATCACCGTGGAGGTCTGCGCCAACACGTACTTCTTGCCCAGATCGGCGCCGTTGATCACGACCAGGCATGCGTCGCGCTTGGGCTGCCCCTCCGGGACTTTTGTGATGACCGTGACGACGGTGCTGTCTTTACCCGACACTCGATCACTCCTCCACGCGACGGCGACCCGGGCTGGATCTACCGGCGAGGATGACAACAACGACACAACTAGCTCATCAGGGATTCTTGCGTAAGTGTAACTCCACAACCCCGATCATTGCAAAACGTTCCGACCGGCCGCTGAAGCGCTCCCCGCGCCCTACTCCCCGATCCGATGAAACTTCATAAGGTTCGCTTCTCTCGCGCGGGCCAACGGAAAGCCCATCACGAAGATGATCTCGTCGCCGACGCGTGCGCCGTGTTTGGTGATCATCAATTCGTCAATCAGCTTCAGAATTCCCTCCGTCGCTTGAGTCATCTCGTGATCGAGCCCCTCCGCCTCCAGCGGCGCGTTGCTGCTGTCGAGGTCGACGAGGTGTGCGGCGACGCCCCAGTAGAGCCCCATTTGCTGCATCAGGCGCGCGTCGGGGGTGATCGCGATGATCGGCTTGGAGGGCCGATACGTCATGAGCAGGCGCGCCGTCGCGCCGCTGTGGGTGAGCACGACAATCGCGGTGACATCCAGCTCTTCGGCGGCGACGGAGGCCGCCTTCGCGATCGCGTTGGGGAACGTGCGCAGGTTCCGGATGAACGGAGGGGCCTGCACGCCCTTGTAGATCGAGGATCCTTCCACTTCCTTGATGATGTTCGCCATCATCCGGACCGACTCGACGGGATACTTTCCGCTCGCGCTCTCGCCGCTGAGCATCAGGGCATCGGTCCCGTCGAGCACCGCGTTGGCGACGTCGGACGCCTCGGCGCGCGTCGGACGCGCGTTCTCCTGCATCGAGTCGAGCATCTGGGTCGCGGTGATCGACAGCCGCCCCGCGGCGTTGGCTTTGACGATCGCAAGCTTCTGGATCACGGGGACTTCCTGCGGCGGCAGCTCCACCCCGAGGTCCCCGCGCGCGATCATGATCCCGTCGGAGACCGCGATGATCTCATCGAGGGCGTCGACGGCCTGCGGCTTCTCGATCTTGGAGATGATCTTCAGGTCGTCCCGTCCGCCCGCGGTGGCGCGCAGCTGGTGGATGTCCAGCGCACTGCGCACGAAGCTCAGGGCGATGTAATCGACGCCCAGCTCGAGGCCGAACGCGAGGTCCTCTTTGTCCTTCTCGGTGAGGCTCGGCGACGAGACGGCCGCGGTGGGCAGATTGATGCCCTTGTTGTTCTTGAGCAGACCGCCGATCTCGACGCGCGTCGTGATCTCGTGGCCGTCGACGCTCTCGACCCGAAACTGCAGCAGCCCGTCGTCGACGAGCATCACGTCCCCGGGGCGCACGTCGGCGCTGAGCTGAGCGTAGGTCGTGCCGACACGAAAGACGTCGCCGGGGACGTCGTCGGCGGTGCTGATGACGAACTTCGCACCCGACTCGAGCCGGACTGGCCCGTCGGCGAAGGTGCCGACGCGGATCTTGGGGCCCTGCAGGTCTTGAAGGATCGCCACCGGGCGACCCACTTCGCGGGACAGCGACCGGATGATGTCGTACAGCTCACGATGTTGAGCGTGGGTGCCGTGCGAGAAGTTGAGCCGGGCGACGTCCATCCCGGCTTCAATCATCTGGCGCAGCACTTCGGGACTGCTCGACGCCGGGCCGAGTGTACAGACGATCTTCGCGCGTCTCATGACCGTTCTCCGCGGTGATGCCCACCGTTTAACACCGTTACGGGGTCGCGCAAACTCTCTTTGCACCACCGCCTTTGACGGACAGATTCTTACAGGTCACGTCGAAACGATCGTTGGGGACGTCGAGCGGACAGGGGTCCGTGTTGCCCACCGGCGAGCCGTCGCCGCACGTGAGTGTGCACCAGAACTGGCCCACGACGAGCTCTACGCAGGCCGCGCCGTCGGAGCACGCGCCGTCGGCGTCGCAGCGCCGCGAGCAGAACCCGGTGGAGAAGTAGCCGGTCAGACAGTCGCCGGTCAGACACTCGGCGGGCGCCGTGCAGTCGTCGCCGAACCCCTTCACGCCCGTGAAGTAGCACGCGTCGCGGAACTCCACGCCGGCGCCCACGTGAACCGGGACGCCCACGCACTTGGAGCCCGACGGGCAGGTGTTGGTGGTGTCGCATGCGCGCACGCAGTGATCGTAGTCCGCAGCGCCCGTGGGCGCCTGTGCCGAAGCGAGGCAGTAGCCGGCGAGGCCGCACCCATCGACGACGCACGAGGTGTTCGCGCAGATGCCGCTGCCAAGCGCTGGCGGGCACGCGTCGTCGGTGCCGCTGCCGCACCGACAGTTCATCGACGCGCACTCGTCATCCATCGTGCAGCCCGCTCCGGACGGCAGTTTGTCGGTGCAGACCCCTTCGCCACACTTCAGCGGCGGCTCGCACGTCATCTGGATGTAGCCCTCGCCGTTGGCGCGGCAGCGCAAGACTGCGTCGTCGCCCAGGCACTCCAGGGCGCCGGGGGTACACAGCTGCTCCGCGGAGCACACGCCGCCGATACAGTTCGTGCCCGAGGTGCACGGCATCTGGTCGTAGCCCATCTGATCGGGCCGACAGCGACCGACGGTCATCGCATCGAGGCAGGTCGTCTCGTTGACGATGCAGGTACTCGGGATGTTGTTGGCCGTCGCCATGTCGGGCCCCGGCATCACATTCGGAGTGATGTTGGTGGGCCCGCCCATATCGGAGCCCGGCAGGCTGGCGTCCCCACCGTCTGGTGCGTTGACACTGCCCTCGGCGCACGCGATCGCGAGCACGAACGGAATGGCGGCAAGCTTCTTGAAATTCACTGCCACGACAGTAGGCCCAATCCGATCGTCGAGCAACTTCGGGGCCCGCCTGCTGCGCCCCTCACATGAAGCGCAGGGTGTCGTCGCTGGCCGCGGTGGCGAGAGCCGCGTAATCGGCAAACCCCTCGCGGCCGAGCAGACCGTGCGAGATCTTCTTGCCGAGCTCGACCCCGGGCTGGTCGAACGCGTCGATGTCCCAGAGTTCCCCGACGATCGCGGTGATGAGCTCCCACGCGAGGATGAACGCGCCGACGTTCGCCGCAGTGATGCGGTCCATCCGCCAGGTGGAGTGCGGCCGAGCATCCTGATGCAGGGCCGCGCGCGTTCCGCGCAGCTCCGCGGTGAGGATCGACGACATCGACTTGCCGGACAGGTGCGACAGCGAACCGCTCAACCCGAGCGGGATCTCGACATCGCGCTCGAACTGCTCGACCTCCACAAACACGACGTGCTTGTCTCGCGGGCCCGCGCTGTAGAGCTGGAGCTGACTGTGTTGATCGACGACCCCCACGGCCTTGATCGGCGTGAGTCCGATCTCGACAGTCTCCCCGGCCCGCGTCGTCGCCTTACCGAGGCTCTCGCCCCAGAGCTGGCACAGCCACTCGACGAGCGGACCCAGCAAGTCGCTGTACGCCATGATGACCGTGGCGGTGTGCCCGGCGGCGTGCAGGGCGACGTGATCGTTGGCTGCGGCGAGGATCGCGCTCGATTCGGGCGCGGCGCTCAGGCCGGCGTCGCGCGCGTCGCGCGCCCCCGCCATCAGCTCCGCGATCGGGTAGCCGGCCAGCGCCAGCGGGACGAGTCCGACGGCGGTGAGTACGCTGAAACGTCCGCCCACGTTCGCCGGCACGTCGAAGCTCGTGAGGCCGAGCTCCTCGGCGAGCACGCGGAGCGCGCCTTTCTCGGGGTCCGTGATCGCGATGAAGTGCTTGTGGCGATGCTCCCCCGCGACGGACTCCATCGCGTTCCACGCGTACCAAAACTTCGACATCGTCTCGATCGTGGTGCCCGACTTGGTGATCACGATGAACAGCGTGCGCGACAGATCGATCCGATCGAACAAGCGGCCGAACTCGATCGGGTCCATATTCTCGCTGAAGTACGTGTCGAGGCCGTCGAGGTCGCCGGTCGCCGTCGCGAGGATCGCGCGTGCGCCGAGGCTCGACCCGCCGATCCCGAACACGACCTGGGTGTCGAAACGTCCGGTCGCCACGATCGCGCCGGCCCAGCCCTCGAACGGCGCGGTGTCGATGTCGGGGCAGCCGAGGAATCCGTATGTCCCGTCCGCCCACGCCGCGGTGACGGCGTCCCGCGCCGCGACGAGCGCCGCCGTGCCGCCCGGGGTTGCTCCTTTGGTTTCCACAGTGCATCTGTCGTAACGCAGCGCCATAGCCCTCTCCTGTTGAACGAACCACCACGCTATAGACCTTGGCGATTCGGTCCGCAAACTGTGTAGAATAGGGAGGGGCCGCGGAGTGTTCACAGACCACTGAGTACGGCCGAGACCTTATGAGGGTACACGAGGGACATCGCCACGAGACAGCTGTCGCGACCAGGGTCGCCCTGGTGCTCTCGCTACTGTTGCATGTGCCGTTGCTGTTCCTGTTCACGATCCTTCAGCCCGACGACGACGTGTTCGAGGACACGAACTTCGACGCCCAAACCGCGTTCTCGATCGAGGTCGTCGCCGACGAGGCCGAGGAGAAGAAGAAGGAGAAGCCGGAGGACCCCGAGACGGTGTTGCAGTACGTCTCGCTGGACGCCCCGGAGCGCGAGGAGACGCCCGACGAGGCGCGTTTCGCGGACAAGTACGAATCCAAGACCGCCGAAGAGATGGTCAAGAAGGCGCTGCCCGGCGCCCCGAAGCTCGTCGTCCCCATGCCGCAGCCCGCCGAAGTGACGGATCCCGACGACGCCAAGGGCGACGACGAGTCGGAGCCCGCCGAGGACGAAGCGCCGCCCCGCGATCTCGACGAAGAGGGCGTGAGCGCACAGAAGGAGAAGCAATCGCCGGCGCCGGCGCAACGGCTCGCGCCCGCGCTACTGTTCCCGAGCCTCGATAGCGCCAAGGCCGCCGAAATGCTCGGCGACGGCGGATCCGATGACTACCTGCGCGACGTCGACGAGGGCGACAAGACGCTGCTCAACCGCAAGCGCACGCGGTACTGGGCGTTCTTCGACCGCGTGAAACGCCAGGTCGCCAAGCAATGGTCTCCGGTCACGGAGTACCGAAAGCGCGATCCATACGGCAACGTCTACGGGGTGAAGGACCGCTACAGCACGGTGGATGTCACGCTCAACGGGGACGGGACCGTGCGGCGCCTCTACGTGTCCCGCGACTCGGGGCTCGAGTTCTTCGATGATGAGGCGATTCGCGCCCTCAAGTCCGCGGGGCCCTTCCACAATCCCCCGGAGGGGCTGAAGGACGAGGACGGACTGGTGCACTTCACGTTCGGCTTCTACTTCGAGATCAGCACCGGAAGTTTCCGGTTCATGCGCATCAACAACTGACGCAGGCTCAGACGGTCTCGAGGAACGCGATGTAGGCTTCGGCGTCCATGAGGTCGTCGAGCTCGGCGGGATCCAGGATCTCGATCTTCACCAGCCAGCCGTCCTTGTAGGGGCTCTCGTTGACGAGCTCCGGGGTGTCGACGACCGCTTCGTTCACCTCGACGATCGTGCCGCTGATCGGCGCGTAGACGTCGGAGACGGCCTTCACGCTCTCCACGACGCAGAACTCGTCGCCCTGCTCCACCGCGGTACCGTTGGACGGCGCCTCGAAAAACACGATGTCGCCGAGCGCATCCTGGGCGTGGTTCGTGATGCCCATCGTCACGATGCCGCCCGCTTCTTCGCGGACCCACTCATGGTCTTTGCTGTACTTCAGGTTTGCCGGGACTTCCATTTGCTCGGTCTCCACGTGAGAACTGCTGCCGGCGCCAAGCCGGCGCTCCGTTGCCCAATGTGCATCAATCGGCGCGTTTGTAGAACGCCTTTTTCGTCAGTGTGACCGCGAGGCGTTTGCCACGGACCTCGACCTCCGCGGACTCCGCGCCGGCGTGGGCGATGTCGACGTAGGCCAGCCCGATGCTCTGCTCCAGCGTGGGCGCGTAGCCGCCGCTCGTGAGCTCGCCGATCTGCTGATCGCCGATGAACAGCGGGTAGTGCGCTCGCAGCACGCCGCGATCCTCGAGGATCACCCCGCGCAGGCGTCGCTTCACGCCTTCGGACTGGATCGCGCGAAGCGCCGTCTTGCCTACGAAATCGCTGGTCTTGTCGAGTTTCACGACCCAACCGATCCCGGCTTCCAGCGGGTTGACCGTCTCATCCATGTCATTGCCGTACAGCAGCATCTTCGCCTCGAGCCGCAGCGTGTCGCGGGCGCCCAGACCAATGGGCTGCAACTCGAACGGCTTGCCCGCCTCGACGATCGCGTCGAAGATCGCCTCGCCGTGTTCCGGCGCGATGTACAGCTCGAAGCCGTCTTCGCCGGTGTACCCGGTGCGGGAGACGAGCACGCGATGGCCGACCACCCCCGCGTACTTCGCGTTGTAGTACGCGATGCCGCCGAGGTCGCAGTCGATGAGCGGCTGGAGCAGTGCCGCCGCCCGCGGGCCCTGCACAGCAAGCTGCACGTAGTCGTCGCTGCGATCGGCCATCTCGACGTCGCCGGTCGTATGCGCCTTCATGTGCGCGACGTCCTCGACACGTCGGGACGCGTTGATGCAGGCCAGCACGTGGTCGGACGCCAGGCGGTAGACGAGCAGATCGTCGACGATCCCGCCGTCTGCCTTGCACATCGCCGTGTACATCGCCTGCCCGTCGACGAGCTTCGTCGCGTCGTTGGTGACGATGCGGTCGATCGCCGCGATCGCGTCGGGCCCCCGAAACTCGACCTCACCCATGTGGCTGACGTCGAAGATCCCGACGTTGTTGCGCACGGCGAGATGCTCGTCCTTGATGCCCGCGAACTGGATCGGCATCAGGTAGCCGGCGAACGGCACCATGCGCCCGCCCATCTCGATGTGGCGGTGCTCCAGAACCAGCGTACGCGTCGTTTCGTCCGTCATCGCCCTACTCCCGGCTGAGCCCGTCGGCGTCGATTGTAATGTGGTGTCGCGCGCACGCGGCGCGCAGGGTGTTCTCCATCAGGCTCGCCACCGTCATCGGGCCGACGCCGCCGGGGACCGGCGAGATCAGCGACGTCCGTTTCACAGCTTCCGCGAACTCGACATCGCCGACGAGGCCGTCTTTGGAGCGTGAGATCCCGATGTCGACGACGACGGCGCCGTCGCGGATCCAGTCGCCCTTCACGAGCTCGGGCACCCCCGTCGCGACGACGAGCACCTCGGCGTCCGCGACGACCTCGGCGAGGTTCCGGGTGTGCCGATGACAGACCGTCACGGTCGCATTGGCGCGGACCAGCATCTGTGCCATCGGGCGACCCACCCCGATGCTGCGGCCGATCACGACGGCGCGCTTGCCCTGCAGGTCCACGTCGTAGGCGCGCAGCAACGACATCACACCGCGCGGCGTGCATGGTTCGAGCTGTCCACGCCCGCCCATCAGGCGGCCGAGGTTCACGGCGTGGAATCCATCCACGTCGCGGTCCGACGCGATGCGGTCGATCGCGGTGACGGTGTCGAGATGAACGGGGACGGGCAGCTGGAGCAGCACCCCGTAGACCGACGGATCGACGCTCAACGAATCCAGCAGCCCGTAGAGGTCGCTCGCCGAGACATCGCGCCCCAGCATATGGCGGTGGCTCTCGATGCCGACCTCTTCGCAGGCGCGAACCTTGTGGCGCACGTAGATCTGGGACGCCGGGTCGTCGCCGACGAGCACCACGTCGAGTCGCGGCACAATGCCGAGCTCCTTCAGTAGCGCGACGCCGCGACTGACCTCGGCACGCAGCGCAGCGGCGACGGCTCGGCCGTCCAAGATCCCCGGCTTGTCGCTCGCCTGCGCGGCTCTTCGAAGCACCTCGATATCGTATCGGAAGCCCATCGTACTCGCGGCGCGGGGGCCGACAATTTCAGCCCGCAATCGCGGCGCACTATAGGCACGCCACCGCGCTCGCGCAATCGAGCATCAGGACGCTACCCTGACCGTCTCGTGCGCCGAGCGATCTTCATCCGCCGCTGCGTCGAGAGTCTGGCACCACGGTATCTGATCGGGTTCAAGTCTCTCGAAACCCGCCGCTCGCAGCTCAGCGATGGCCTCGACATAGTGGGGCTCCATCCAGACCCAGGTCTCGCCGTCCGAATACTCGTCCGCATCTTCGCTCTGGGGGTCGGGCAAGCAGTACTCGCCGATCAAGACCACGTTCTGAGAAATGCACTTGGTTCCGCTGCGTTCTTCCAGCGCGAAGCCTCGCAGCTGTCTCACGACCTGACCCTCCGCGCACCGTTCCGTGGGAGGATCGGAGCAGGCCGGGATCAACGGTAGACAGGCGAACAATACCATCAGTGCGAGACGCATCAGTGGAACTCCCAAAATGGATCGTCCGGCTTAAACATGCAGGCCGCCACCGCGTAGCTGCAGCTTGAAGTTGGAAACTCACGCCGAGTTGTTAGCGAAGGCTTGAGCGACGAGTGCGCGTTGATCGTCGCGGCGCGGTGTAAGCACGACAACGCGCTCCTACCCTCACGAACACCGAGCGATCTTCACTACTGTGCCTGTGCGTCGAGAATCTCGCACCGCGGTATCTCATCGGGTTCAACTCTCTCAAAACCCGCCGCCCGCAGCTTAGCGATGGCCTCGACATAATGGGGCTCCATCTCAACCCACGTGTTGCCGTCCGAAT
>JBFIHF010000245.1:0-9932 GCA_041601915.1 Bradymonadaceae bacterium | reverse complement strand
GAGCGCAACATCTCGGCCGTCATCGACCAGGCCGACGCGGCACGGGCGCTGCGAGCCGTGCACGCCGGATTCTACCTCAGCCGCCAGACGATCTCGGTCGGGATCCTCGGCGCGGGCGTCGTCGGAGGAGCGCTGCTGGAACAGTTGGCGACCCAGATCCCCCGGCTGCGCGACGAGTTCGGCATCGACTTGCGCGTCCGTGCGATCGCGACCAGCGACACGATGTGGACCGACACGCAGTCGCTGGACCCCGCGCAGTGGCAGAGCGCGGCGTCTCAGCCGCTCGACATCGCCGCGTTCGCCGCCTTCGTCCAGACCGATGCCGTGCCCCACGCCGTGATCGTCGACGCGACCGCCTCGGACGAGATCGCGGATCGCTACGTGGAATGGCTCGATCGGGGCATCCACGTCGTGACGCCGAACAAGAAGGCCGGCAGCGGCCCCCAGGAACGGTTCGAGCGCATCAAGGCCACCAGCCGACGGCGCCACACCCACTTCCTGTACGAGACGACCGTCGGCGCCGGCCTGCCAATCATCCAGACCGTGCGCGACCTGATCCAGACCGGCGACAAAGTCCTCGCCATCGAGGGCATCTTCTCTGGCACCCTCGCCTATCTGTTCAACGCCTACGATGGCTCGCAACCGTTCAGCGAGATCGTCATGGACGCCAAGGCGCAGGGCTACACCGAGCCCGACCCGCGCGACGACCTCAGCGGCCTCGACGTCGCACGAAAGCTCGTGATCCTCGCCCGCGAAGCCGGAGTACAACTCGAGCTCGACTCGGTCCACGTCGAGAGCCTCGTCCCCGCAGACCTGCAAAGCGGCACCGCCGCCGAATTCCTGCAGCGCTGCGCCTCGATGGACGGCCCCATGCACGACAAGTTCGTGGCCGCAAAAGCCGCCGGGGAGGTCCTCCGGTACGTCGGTTCCGTTGACGCACAAGGCCGTGCGAGCGTGGCGCTGCGCCGGATTCCGACCACGCACGCCTTCGCGCGGATCGAGCTGACGGACAACATCGTTCTGTATCGGACGACCCGCTACAACCAGAACCCGCTGATCGTGCAGGGACCCGGCGCCGGCCCGCACGTCACCGCGGGTGGCGTCTTCGCCGACCTGCTGCGCCTCGCCGAGTACCTCGGAGCGACCCGATGAGCTCCGCCACCGCGTTCGCGCCCGCGACGACCGGCAATGCCGCCGTCGGCTTCGACGTGCTGGGATTTGCCGCGAACGTCATCGGCGACACCGTCACCGTCCACCGCGTCGACCAACCCGGCGTTCGAGTGCTGCGGATCAGCGACTCCCGGTTGCCGACCGCGGCGACTGAGAATACCGCCAGCGTGGCGCTGCTCGCGATGATCGACGCGCTGGGGCTCGACTTCGGCTTCAATGTCGAGATCGACAAGGGCATCCCGCTGGGCTCCGGCCTCGGCGGATCCGCGGCGAGCGCGGTCGGCGCGGTGGTCGCCGCCAACCGCCTCCTGGACGAGCAGTGCAGCAACGAACAGCTGTTCGGGTGGGCACTGGCCGGCGAAGCCGTAGCCAGCGGACACGCCCACCCCGACAACGTCGCGCCGTGTCTGTACGGCGGCCTCACCCTGACGACGGCTCGCGGCGTGCAGGTTCTGCCCGTGCCGGCCGGCGTCCACGTCGGGCTGACGCACCCCCACATGTCGATTGAGACACGGGTCGCTAGAGAAATCCTGCCGCGCGAGATTCCGCTCGCACTGGCAGTCGAGCAGATGGGGCACCTCGCGGCCTTTGTCGACGCGGCGCATCGCGGCGACGCCGAGGCGTTCGTCCACCACTGCCGCGACCTGATCGTGCAACCCCATCGCAAAGCGCTGATCCCCGGCTTCGACGAGGTCCAAGCCGCTGCTTTCGCCGCCGGCGCGCAGGCGTTCTCGCTGTCTGGCAGCGGACCCACCGTCTTTGCGCTCAGTCTCGACCTGACGACGGCCGATGCCGTGGCGCGGGCCGTCGAACAAGCGTTCCCACTCGACGTCACTGGCTGGGTCTGCGAACTCGGAACAGCCGGCGCGGAGGTACAGTGAGCTACATCAGCACCCGCGGAAACAGCCCCGCCGTGAGCCTCGCCGAGGCGATCATCACGGGCCTCGCGCCCGACGGCGGCCTCTACGTCCCGGCCCAGATGCCACGCATCGACGCGCGGGCCCTGGCCGGTGCCACGCAGGTCGAGGTCGCGCAGGCGGTCCTGGGCGCGTTTCGAGACGAACGGTCGCCGCCCACCGACGCCGCGATCGCGCACGCCTATCGCGACGCCGTCCGACTCGCCGATGTCGGCGACGATACCCACGTGCTGGAGCTGTACTGGGGCGCCTCGGCGGCGTTCAAAGACTACGGGGCCCAGTTTCTGGGCGAGTACATGCCGGCGTGCCACAAGACTGTGAACCCGGACGGCGGGCGCGTGACCGTGATGGTCGCGACGTCCGGCGACACCGGTGGCGCCGTCGCCGCCGCGTTCTGGGGCAAGCCGGACGTCGACGTCTACGTGCTGTACCCCGAGGGGCGCGTATCCGACCGCCAGGAACACCAACTGTGTGCGTGGGGCGACAACGTCCAGGCGATCGCGGTGCGCGGCAGCTTCGACGAGTGCCAGGCCCTCGTGAAGGGCGCCTTTCGCGACCCGTTCTGGACCGAGGGGCGGTTCCTCACGTCCGCGAACAGCATCAACGTCGGACGCCTGCTGCCGCAGGTTGCCTACTACGCCTGGGCGTCGCTGCAGTTCGAGACCGCGCCGTCGTTTGTGGTCCCCACCGGGAATCTCGGCAACGGACTCGCCTGCATGTGGGCGCGCGAGCTGGGGTTCCCGATCGGCGACATCGTGCTCGCCACGAACGCCAATCGCACCCTGCTCGACTACTACGCGACCGGCGAGTACGCAGGCCGCGCTTCGGTCACGACGCTGGCCAACGCGATGGATGTGGGCGACCCGTCGAACGTCGAGCGGGCACGCCATCTGTACCCGACACACGCAGAGTTCGCGTCGAACCTCAGCGTCGCCCGGGTCGAGGACGACACGATTCGCGAGGTCATCGCTGCAGGCGAATCGACGTGGGGACGCGTCTTCGACCCCCACACCGCGTGCGCGATCCACGTGCGCGAGCAACTCGATGGCGGGCCGTGGGTCGTCGCCGCCACCGCCCACGCTGCGAAGTTCGAGTCGATCGTCGAGCCGCTGGTCGGCCACGAGATCGAGCTCCCGCCCGCCCTCGGCGAGATCCTCGAGCGGCCGACGCACAGCCTCGCCATCGATGCGACCGCCGCAGCCCTTCGCTCAGTCGTCCAGACTGCGGAGTAGCGCGTCCGCTTCGGCCAGTTGCGACTCCCCGAACACCGCGATGTCGTGGCGCTTCAGCAGCGCGGCCGTAACCCCGTCGCCGCTACGTTTGCTGCGCGTGTACGTGCCGTCGTAAATCTCGCCGGAGCCGCAGCTGGGGCTGCGCTCCTTGAGGACCGCGACCTGGATCGAGTGGGCCGTGGCCAGCGTCAGCGCGGCGTTCGCGCCCGCGACGAACGCCGCCGACACGTCCGCCGTTCGCGTGCGCACTGCGGCGAGGCCATCCAGAACGTCACTCCCCGTGCCCGCCACAATCTCCGCCGGGGGGCGCGGCACCGGCAGTCCCCCGCAGACTTCGGGGCAAACTGTGATGAGACGGCCCTCTTCACGCCAGCGCTCGAGCACATCGGCGACCGACCCGGCGCCCGTGCCGTCGTATCGAACTTTGACGCCCAGCAAGCAGGCGCTGACGAGGACTTTCGCGACCATGCCGCATCGTAGCGACCGCGTGGACCATTGACGAGAGGGTTGACGGGGGTAACTCGTTGAAACACCCTCAAAGAGCCGACGCGCCACAGGAGGATTCATGCGCTATCTAGCCACCTTGTCATGCCTGATTTCCCTGCTGTGCGCGGGATCGGCCATCGCGGAGGAGATTCAGGCCGGAGCGGAGTACATCGGCCCCAAACACCTCAGTATCGAGAAGATCGGCGTCAGCTTCGACCTGCCGGCTGGGTGGAAGGGCGGACTACCACAGGGCGAAGACACCTTCCTCATCGCTCGCGACGGGATCGAGGGATACATCTTCATCACGGCCGAGCAGACGACAGTGGCGCAGGCACAAGCCGCACTTTCCCAGCCGCTGCCGGTCGCCCCGCTCGTCATGACGCCCAAGGGCGCCCCCACCGTCAGCGGGTCGCACATCACGAACGACTACACCGTGACCGGCGGCGTGACGCCGCTCGAAGGGCGAGCAACGGCCAAGATCGGGAGCACGGGCTGGGGCGTGATGGTCCTCGCCGTCAGCACCAGCACCGACCTACCCGTCTTCACCAAGGCTGCCGCCGAGATCGTGCGCTCGGTCAAGATCGTCAAGCCGAAGGTCCCCAAAGTCGTGCCCGGGACGACGGGCGGGCACTGGGGCGCGATGTTGGCCGGCAAGCGCGTCGTGCGGTTCTTCCATGGATCGGGCTACAGCGAACAACAGCAGTTCCTGATGTGTCCCGATGGCCGCTTCGCGTACAGTTTGGAGGGCGGTGGCTTCAACCTCGACGGTGCGAGCGGCGCGTTTCAGTCGAAACAAGGCGGCAAGTGGTCGGCGACCGGAACCCCCGCCGGCGGCACGCTGACCTTGAATTACAACGACGGCCGGTCCGCGGTGTACCAACTGTCCGAACAAGACGGAAAACTCATGCTCGATGGACAACGCTGGCTGCGAGAGGCGATCAACTGCCCGTGAAATCACTCTACACGCTGTTCACTGCCCTCGCCCTCGCGGCGAGCTGCAGTAAGACCCCTTCGACGCCCGCTGACGCCTCCAACGATCTAGGCGGGGACGCGCAACAGCAGCCCGATGGCGACGCGCCGGACCTCGACCGCAGCGATGCGCCGGGTTGGCAGTCCGGCTGCAACCCGCTTGCGCAGGAGTACGACTGCCTGTTGCCCTTCCCCAGTGACGCATTTCGTGGCCCCGCGGGCGTCGCGATCCCGGACGTCGCAACACCTCACGACAAGACCGGCGCGCCGGTGCTGGCCTTTGAGGCCCGCACCGCGGACGGCTTCAGCGTGAGTCCGTCGATCCTGTTCACGTTCGGCGACGGCCTCGATCCCGAAAGCCTCGTCTCCCAGTCCGACGCGGCATCGAGCATCCTCGCCTCCAGCCCCACGCTGCTCCTCGACACAGAGACCGGCGCCGCGGTCCCGCACTTCTCCGAGGTCTACCTCGGCGGCGGACCAGAACTCCAAATCGGCGCAATTCGGCCCCTCGTGCGCCTCACCGAGGGTCGACGCTACGTCGTCGCCGTCCAGAACCTCCGCCACGTCGACGGCACCGACGTCACCCCTCCTGCCGCATTCCAAGCTCTGCGCAACGCCACGCCCTACGCCGAGATCGAGGACCTCCGGACGCGGTTTGACGCCGAGATTTTCGACCTGCTGGAGACGTTCGGCGTCGCGCGGGCGGACCTCGATCTGGCCTGGGACTTCACGACGCGGACTCGCGACGATTTGATGGGGGACATGCTGTCGGTTCGCAACGGCACGCTGACGTGGCTCGAGACGAACACGCCGACCGTCACGATCACGAGGACCGTCGAGGGGACCGACCTCGGCGTGAACCTGCAGGAGAACACCGCGCGCCACGTCGAAGGCACGTTCACGGCGCCGCTGTGGACGGAGACCAACGCCGCCGGCGCCGTCCTGCGCGGGCCGCAGGGCGCCCGCGAGATCGTGGGCACGATCGAGGTGCCGTTCACGGTCACGATCCCCAAATCGATCGGCGAGTCGCCGATGCAGCGCGGGTCGTTCATCCAGTACGGACACGGCTTCTTCGGGTCGCGCGATGAGGTGATCTCGCTCGTCCAGAGCAAATTCGGCAACGACTTCGGCTACGTGATGGGCGCTGTCGAGTGGTCGGGCATGACGCGGGCCGACCGCGACTGGGTCGTCACCGGCATCGCCGAAGGACCTGAGGCGGCGTTCGGATTCGTTCAGCGCGTGCACCAGGGCATGGCAAACCAGCTCGTGTTCACGGAGGTGGTCCGTGGGGTCCTCGCCGCAGAGCCTGCGATGGAGGTCGGCGGGTCGCGGCGCCTCGCCTATCGCCCCGACGAAGTCTACTTCCTCGGCATCAGCCAGGGGCACATCCTCGGCGGCACGCTGTTCGCGCTGTCGCCATCGATCGAGCGCGCGGTCCTCAACGTCGGCGGCGCGTCGTTCGGGCTCATCCTCACCCGGTCGTACGCCTTTCTGCTCTACGAGCGGCTGCTGGCGCAGTGGTTCGAGCCGCTGGAACTGCTGAAGTTCGAAGCGGTGGCGCCGCAGGTCCTCGACGTGATCGATCCGATCGCCTACGCCCCGCTGGTGCTCAGCGAGCCGCTGCCGGGCGCGGTGCCCAAGCAAATCCTGCTGCAGGCCGGCATGGGCGACGCGGCGGTGCCCAACGTCGCGACCGAACTGCACGCCCGAGCCCTCGGTATCGACCTCATCACACCGACGAACGCCAGCGTCTCATTCCTCAATGAATCCGCGGCGCCCGCCGCGTCGGGCATCACGTTTCTCGACTTCGGCATCGACCCGCTGACGGCCAGACCGTGGAAGCCCGTGACCGCCGATACCACGGCACATGACAACGTGCGCAGTCACGAAGGGGTGCGCCAGCAGATGAGCCTTTTCTTGCGTCCCGGGGGCCAGATCGAGGACACCTGTTCTGGACCGTGCGTGGCACCCTGATGTCGAGCTTCAACGACCAGCTGTTGGCGATGTTCCTGACCCGGACACCGTTCTATCCCAACGGATGGGGCGACGAGGCCTTGATCCAGGAGCTCGTCGACCGGCTCGCCTCGATGAGCGAACCGGCAGACATCGACGTGAAGTGGTCCAAGCCCGGCGGACGCGTGAGCGAAGGGTTCTTCCGCAGCCCGGTCGCCGACCTCGTCCCGCTGCCGCCCGAGGCCTGCACCGCCTACTTCCGCATGGAGCTGCCCCCGCATCGCGACGGCGAGCCGCCGCCGCCAGTCTGCGTGTACCTCGCGGGCACCGGCGACCAGGGGTACACGGGACGGCGCCTCATCTCCGCGCCGCTCATCCGCCGCGGCATCGGGGCCGTCGTGCTCGAAAACCCCTACTACGGGCAGCGCCGACCCAAGGGCCAGAAGTTCATCGCCCCGCAGCGATTCGTCGACCAACTGATGATGAACTACGCCACCGTCGAGGAGACGCGCTCGCTGCTGCGCTGGCTGCGGCAGCGCGGCTTCGAGCACGTTGGCGTCGCCGGCTACAGCATGGGCGGCTTCATGGCCGCCTACGTCGCGGCCTCGACGCCATTCGCCATCGCGGCGGTGCCCTGTGCGGCCGGCAACTCCGCCGGCCCCACGTTCACCGAATCACCGTTGTCGAAGGTCCCAGCCTGGGACGCCCTACAGGCCGGGCTCGACACCGATGCCCGCGGAAAGTTTCTCGACCTCATGAGCAACTACACCCTGTCGAGCTGGGCGCCGCCGGTCGACGCCGAGTCCGCGATCATCGTCGGCCTCGACCAGGACATCATCATCGCCCCCTCGGAGGTTGAAGCGCTGCACGCGCACTGGCCCGGCTCTCGGCTGCGGTGGGTCAAGGGCAGTCACATGTCTTCGGTCTGGGGCCGCGTTCGCGCGATTCGCGAAGCCGTCTACGACTCGTTCAGCATCCGCGTGTTCAAGGAGACCCGCGAGCGGCTCGACCAGCCCTAGCAGCCGGATTCTCTGGGGCAACGCGAAACGTTTGAACCAAAGTGGACCTTCGGTAAAGTAGCCGCACTTCTTTGGTCAATGAGGGTTACCCATGGTTCGAACCGCCTTGTACTGCGCGTCGATCGCTGCCTTCGGCGCGCTCGCGTTCTCGTCCGCCGACGCATTCGCGTGTGGTGGCTTCTTCTGTGGCGGCTCCGGTCCCCAGCAAGTCAATCAAGCCGCCGAGCGCATCATCTTCGCCGAGCATGGCGACGGCTCCGTCACCGCGATCGTGCAGATCATGTACAGCGGGCCGTCGGACCGCTTCGCGTGGATTCTGCCGGTACCCGGTATCCCCGAGGTCGGGCTGTCGTCCAACGTGGCCTTCTCGGCACTGCAGAACGCGACGAACCCACAGTTTCAGATGAACACGACCGTCGAAGGCGAGTGCGCACCGAACGACCAGTTTGCGAGCCCAACCGCCAACGGTGCTGACGCGGGGGTCGCTGAGGGGAACAATGTTGCGAACAACACCAACAACAGCGGTGTGACCGTCGTGGACCGAGGAAGCGCGGGCCCCTACGACTACGTCGTCATCCAGATCGACGGAGCCGCTGGGGACAAGTCCCAACTGGCCCTCGACTGGTTGACCGAAAACAACTTCCAGGTCACCGACGTCGGGCCGGACCTGCTCGCCCCGTACCTCGACGAGAACTACAACTTGCTCGCGGTGCGCCTACAGAAGTCGTCCGACGCGGGCGCGATTCGGCCGCTGCGGCTCAAGTACGAGACCGAGCACCCGATGATCCCGATCAAGCTGACGGCCGTCGCCGCCAACGAAGACATGGGCGTCATGACCTGGCTGCTCGGCTCCAGCCGCGCCGTCCCGGTGAACTACAAGGCCCTCGAGATCAACGACGCGCTCATCAACTGGTTCAACCCGACCTCCAACTACAACGACGTCGTCATCGCGGCGGCCAACGAAGCCAGCGGCCAGGGCTTCGTCACCGAATACGCCGACACGACGGCCGACCTCGGACAGGTCGTCTTCACGACGTTCGACGAAGAACAGTGGGAGTTTCTGAACACGCGTGATTGGTCCAACGAGCGCGCCGCGATGCTCGACGCGACGATGAGCAACTACGTCTGGAGCCAGAACGGGATGTGGGACGGCGTGCGCGAAGCGTTCGAGAAGGCGATGCCGAACGTGTCGAGCGAAGACATCGACACGCTGCTTGGCTGCGGCGCGTACTGCATCTGGGACTCCGGAAACATGCCCGATTTCGAACCCGCCGTGCTGCTCGCCGCGCTCGACGAGTTCGTCGTCGCGCCGATGCGCGATACGCAGGAGCTGATGGACGAGTTCAGCTACGTCACGCGCATGTACACCACGCTGTCCGCGCATGAGATGACGCTCGATCCGTCGTTCGACTACAACCCGGATCTGGCCGAAGTCAGCAACGTCCACATTGCGGAGCGCATCATCGAGTGCCACCCCGACATCCTCCAGCAGGACGCCCCCTGGCGCGTCGAGCTGCCCAGCGGACTGCTCGTGCGCGGCACCGGCAACAGCTGGCCGATCGTGCAGGACGAGATGATGCCGGCGACCCTCAGCGTCAGTGAGATCGGGACCAGCGGTCCTGGCACCGTCGTGCGCGACAACCTTCAGATCATCCAGGACTTGCTCGCCACCGCCAACGCCATCGTCCCCACGCGTGAGGAGATGGCGGGGACAAATCCGGTGGGCAAACGCCGCGACCGCCCGAGCAACTGCTCGAGCGTCGGCGCGACGTCCGTCCTTTCACCCCTTCTCGTGTTCGCCTTCATCGGTTGGCGACGTCGACGCAGGTCCACGACCCAGGTCCCATCATGATTCGACAAGCAATGGCTCTATCCGCCGCCGTGGCCTTCGCCGCGATCGGCCTCACTCCCGTTGACGCCTCGGCTTGCGGCGGCTTCTTCTGCGCGGGCTCCGGTCCCCAGCAGATCAACCAGGCCGCCGAGCGAATCGTGTTCGCCGAGCATCCCGACGGTCGCGTCACCGCGGTGATCCAGATCCTCTACAACGGCCCGTCCGACCGCTTCGGATGGCTGCTGCCGGTCCCCGGCATTCCGGAAGTCGGCCTGTCATCGAACGCCGCGTTCACCGCGCTGCAGACCGCGACGAACCCGCAATACACGATGAACACCACCGTCGAAGGCGAGTG
>JBFIHF010000244.1:0-9935 GCA_041601915.1 Bradymonadaceae bacterium | reverse complement strand
GCAGACCAGCAGACCAGCGGACCCGCGGACCCGCGGAAAAGCTGTGCGGGCTATCGACGCTTCGCGTGGGGGGCCCGCGGTTGGAGTGCGGGTCCTAGTTTGAAGTTGACCAGCAGACCAGCAGACCAGCAGACCAGCGGAGCAGATCTGCGGATCGGACCAGCAGACCCGAGGACCAGCGGAAAAGGCTGGGTACCGCGGGCTGCTGGGGTTAGTGGGTCAGGGGTCGGGGACCACGACCACGCCGGTCATGTTGGCGTGCGGCCGACAGCGGTAGTGGAAGCTACCGGCGTTGGGGAACATCACGGTCGCAGTGCCGGCGCCAGCCAACACCTCGTCGAACAGCGGCGCCGCCGGGATGTTGGCCGTCGTCTGCGACGGCAGTCGCGATGTCACAGTGTGCCCGGTGAGATCGGCGTTGGTCCAGGTGACCGTGGCGCCCGCGGTCACGCAGATCGCGGCGGGGGTGAACGCGAAGTTCGCCTGCGCGACACTGGTGCTCGAGATCGCCGTGATCGGCGCGCCGATGTCGGCGGCGTTGCGCGGCTCGATCTTGAACGCGCCGAAGCTGAAGTTCAGCGGTCCAACGATCGTCGCGTACAGCTGGCACTCCGAGGCGTTGTCGAAGAAGCCCCCGTAGAGCAGGTCATCGACGATGATGTTCGAGTCGATGAGCGCTTCCTTGAACGATGCGCCCGCGTCCATGTCCGTGACGCCAGCTTCGTTGATCTGCAGCAGCACGTTCTCCCACTCCTCAGCGGTCGCAGCGTCGGCGAGCACGCTGGACTCGACGACCTGGGGCACGGCCACCATGTCGTTGCCCGTGTCCGTGATCAACGTTGCGGTGATTCGGGCGAGGGCACCGTTCCACTCGTCGTAGGCGCCTTCGATGTCGACGACGTCGCCGACGGCAAGGGCCGTGACGTCGACGCCGCCCGCATCGACGTAGATGCCGCTGTACGGTCCGCCCGCCGTCTCTTGCAGCCAGACGTAGCCTTTCGCCGCGTCGATCGCCGTGATCGCGACACCGGCGACGACGACGGGCGTGTTCACGCCCGGGTAGTTCGCGTCAGCATCGTTGGAGAGCTGGTACAGGGTGACCGTCACCGGTGACGGACACGTATCGTTGGCGGCGCCCGGCGTGCCGAGATCGCCCGCCCCGTAGCTGGTCAGCGCGGCGCACCAGAACTGGGGATCGCTGTTGTCGTCGCTCACGACGTCGAACTGCCCGCCGAAGTTGAGCGTCGCGCCGGCCGGAATCGTCCAACCCGCGGTATCGTCCCAGGCCACGCGGTCGATCTCGACGAGATTCGCGTCGATGATCACGAGCTCATCGGCGCGGTTGGCGAGGTTGATCCCGGTGTAGGGGATGTCGACGGCGAGGCCGCCGTTGGTCCCCATGTCGGCGTTGATGCCGAACACGAGATAGGCGCCAGCCGCGAGCAACGGCGTGGAGGCCGGAATCGGAAACGAGTCCGTGCCATCGTCGATGATCGTGAGTCCGTTCAGATCGAGGTCACGGGTGGTGTTGTTGTAGACCTCGAACCACTCGCCCACGGCGTCGCCCACGGCGACCGGGTTCGGCATCACTTCCGTGATCGTGAGTTCGCCGGGATTGGGCGTCGGCGTCGGATCGACGCAGGCGCCCGCGGCGCAGACTTGGCCATTGGCGGTGCAGTCGACGCGGACCTCGGAGTTGCTGTAATCGCACATGCCCGTCGCGGCTTCGCAGACACCGGCGATGATCGTGACCGCGGTACCGGCTTCGCACGTCGGGGCCACCGGCGGTGCGTCGCACATGACGCCTTCGCACAGGTCGACGTCCGTGACGCACGCGCCGGCCAGACAGACCTGGCCCGTCGTCGTGCAGTCCACGCGCGACTCGACGGCGTCGTAGCTGCAGGAGCCAGTCTCCGCTTCGCAGGTCCCCGCGCCGGAGTACGTGACGGCGATCTGACCGGTGCAGTTTGCAGCCGGCGCATCGCAGGTCTTGCCGTCGCACACGTTGGTGGTGCTGTTCTGTACGTTGTTCGGCGTCGTGTTGTTTACGGTCGTGTTGTTCGCGGTCGTATTGTTCGCGGTCGTGTTGTTGGCCTTGTTGTTCTTGGATGGGCTATCCCCGCACGCGGCGAGGGCCGCGGTGGCGAGTATCGCCGAGGCGATGACTGTAATGCGTCGCATATCGAATCCTTACGTATGGTTGCTGAACGCGACGTTGTTATCGCGCTCGATACCGCGACGCAACTACGTGGCACTGGTGCGCGCACGTTGCGGTGCAGCGCCGCACGTACGGCTAAGCCGTGAGGTCGACCCGTCGCGGGTGTGTGTACACATTGAACCGTTCATCGCGCACAAACCCGAGCAGGGTGATGCCGAAGCGCTCGGCGAGGTCCACGGCGAGGGACGACGGGGCGCCGACGGCGCACACGATGCTGATGCGCGCGGCGAGGGCTTTCTGGAGCAGCTCGAAGCTCGCGCGCCCGGACAGGAACAGGAGGTGCTCGTCCAACCGCACGTCCGCCTCGCGAATCGCCCACCCGATGAGCTTATCGACGGCGTTGTGGCGTCCGACGTCCTCCCGCAGGGCGACGAGCTCGCCATGGGCGGTGAACAAGGCCGCGGCGTGGAGCCCGCCAGTCGTGGAAAAGACGGCCTGGGCCTCGCGCAGGCGGTCGCCCAGGGCGTGGACCGTCGACGCGCGTAGTTGGAGTTCGCCGCTGAGCGTGGTGTAGCCGGTCAGGTCCAGCGCTTCCAGCGAGCTCTTGCCGCAGACGCCGCAGCTCGAGGTCGTATAGAAATTGCGCTGCAGCAACGACAGGTCGGGTTCGACATGGCTCGCGAGGTCGACGCGCACGACGTTGTCGTTGGGAAGCTCCGCGGTGCCGCAATGCTTCACCCCGTCGACGTCGGCCGCGGCCGTGATGATCCGCTCGCCGTGCAGAAACCCGATCGCGAGCTCATGGTCGTGGCCGGGGGTGCGCATGGTGATGGCGATGTTGCGCTGCGCCCGCATCCCCTTGTGATCGAACCCGAGGCGGATCTCCAACGGCTCTTCCACGGCGAGAACGTCATCCGTCGAATCTCCGCTCGACCGCAACACCGTCGCTTCACGTGTCGCGCTCATAGCTCCTCGGGTGTGTTGGCGTTCCGGAGGTCCGCAAAGTCGGGTGGGCACACAATCGCGTGGCCGACCTCGTCGAGCAGGTCGCGCACCGCGAGGCGCCCGGCCTGCAGACGCGCCTCGACGACGGGCAGAATCTCACGGTGATACAGCGCAACCAACGGGTGCCAGTGATGGTCCCGAAACGCCGCCGCGCCGTCGACCCAACCGGCCTCGAGCTGCTGATACCAGGCGGACCGCAACCCGATGAGGTCGACGGCCGCCACCGCGATCACGTCAGTGCGCGCCAGTTTCAGCGCGGCGTGAATCCCCGCGAGCGGCCCGTGTCCCGGCCACTCGTCAAAGACGGTGGTGAGGCCGAGATCGTCGTAGCTTCGGCCCGGGGCGCTCACGACCGACACCTTCGCGTAGCGCTCGCCGAGCACCGCGGCGTTGCGCTCTACGAGGGACAGGCCGTCATGCACCTCGAGCGCCTTGTCACGGCCGAACCGACGGGAAGATCCGCCCGCGAGCACGAACCCCTCGATGTGGCTCGGGTCGAGCATCGGAGTCAGTCTGCGTTGGCGGCGACGGTCGCGTGCCGCTGTTGCCGGGACGGCGCGGCCGTGCCGCGCGTGGGGCGCGTGTCACTGTGGATGTACCACGGCTGCAGGGCCGGCGTGGCGTCCGTTCGTCCGCCACGCTGGTAGTCGCGCAGCAAGGCCGGGGCGAAGTCGTCGGCAGGCTGCGTGAGCGCCAGATACTCGAACACCAGATCGACGAGGCGCCGCAACGCGATTTTGTTCGTGGCGCTCGTTCGCGCCCACAGCCAGTCCGAGAACGCGGCGAAGCCGGCGAACGGCGTCGTCTCCAGCCAGAACCTCGGCAACGTCTCGAGGAAGTTGCCCGAATTCGCGATCAGGTCCCAGTAGCGCGAGAACCGGCGAATGCGCTGCATGTCCGTAAAGTCCACGGCCCCGTTGAAGAGAAGCTCGTACGGCGGTGCGGCGGACCACACCATCCCGAACTCTTCGTCGTGGCGAATAATCGGGGTGCCGCGAAGCCGTTTGAGGATGCCGACCTGAATCTCTTGCGGGCCCAGGGCGACGAGCTCATCGAATCCGGCGCCGAACGACGTGAGGTCCTCACCCGGAAGTCCGGCGATGAGATCGGCGTGGACGTGTACGTTCGTCTCGTCACGCAGGAACGTCAGGTTATCGGCGATCTTCGCGTAGTTCTGCCGGCGGCTGATTCGCTTGGCGACGTCGGGGTTGAAGGTCTGGATGCCAACCTCGAACTGGAGCTGCCCCGGGACGAACTGGCGCACAATGTCTCGCAATTCGTCGGGGAAGCGGTCCGGGATCATCTCGAAGTGGGCGAACGTCGGCTCGTCTCGATCGAGGAAGAACTGAAGGATTCGCGTCGTCGTGTCGATCTGCAGATTGAAGGTGCGGTCGACGAACTTGAACGTGCGGGCGCCGCGGTCGTACAGCGCGGCGAGTTCACCGAGGAATCGACCGGTCTCAAAGCCACGCACGCCGCGGTCCAGCGAGGACAGGCAGAACTCGCAGCGGAAGGGACAGCCGCGCGACGCCTCGACGTACAGCACGCGCAGTTCGATGTCCTTGTCCGTGTAGTACGGATAGGGGGCGACGAGCTCGTCGGGGCTCGGCGAGGCGGCAGCGATGAACTTGTCCGCGGTTTCGCCGCGCCCCAGCTGGCGACAGAGCTCAGCGAACGCCGTGTCCGCTTCCCCGGCGATCACGTGGTGGGCGAGCTGGCAAATCTCCTGCTGCTCCGTCTCGTGACTGACTTCCGGGCCGCCGATCACGATCGTCGTCTCCGGCGAGATGGCGCGCAACATGCGCACGACCTCCAGCGACTCGCTCGCGTTCCAGATGTAGACCCCGAGGCCCACCACGCTGGGGTTCTGCGCGAGGATCGCTTCAGCGATGTCGATGGGCCTCTCGCTGTTCGTAAACTCGAGGATCGACGCGTCATCGCGAAGTTCCCCCAGATTGGCGTAGAGGTAGCGCAAGCCAAACGCGGCGTGAATCCAACGAGCGTTCAGCGTGGCGAGTATGATGCGCAAGGGCTTGATGAGCTCAGGAGCCGTACTTGACGCTGCAGCCGTATGGCTTGGTCTCGGCGTCGACGACGTCGGTCCCGGCGGTCAGGCTTTTGACGGCTTCGACGACGTAGTTCTTCTGGTCTTTGGCGTCGAGCTTGCCGTTTGGATTGTTGTCGATCGCGCCGGAGTAGCGCAGCACGCCTTCGGCATCGACGACGAACATGTGCGGCGTGGTCTTCGCGCCGTAGGCCTTTCCGGTGGCGCCGGTCGGGTCCTGGAGCTGCGGCCAGTCGACCTTGTTCTCGCCCGCCCACTTCGTGGAGTCCTCGGGCTTGACGAAGTTCGACGAGTCGATCGCGAGCCACTTCACGTCGGCGCCGAGTGCTTTGATCGCGGTCTGCATCGTCTGCGAGCCGTACACGCGTTGCACGACCGGGCAGTCGGGGTTCGTCCACTCCAGCACGACGATCTTGCCCTTGAGGTCGGACAGCTTGTGCGTGGTGCCCTTTTCGTCGGGGAGCTCGAAGTCCGGTGCCGGCTGTCCGACGGTCGCGACGGTGGCCTCGGCTTCGGCCGGCTCGGCGACCTCTTCCTTGGCTTCCGCGGTCGCGGCGCCTTCGGCGTTGTCGGCGATGACTTCCGCAGTCTCGACGGGCTGAGCTTCGGGCTCGGCCGGCTTGTCGCAGCCGGTGGCGGCGAGCAGCGAGGTGGCGAGGATTGCGATGAGTTGGGTTTTCATAGGATTCCCTCTTGAAGTTGGACGCCTGTGTCAGGCGGCTTCTATCATTTTGGAGGAGCGGACCGCAAACCTCTCGCGATCGCGGCCGTGACTGCGGACTCGGTCAGCACTTCGGGCAGCAGTTCGGGGTCGCCGCCGCCGGCGGGGTAGACGAGATACAGCGGGACCCCGGCCCGGCCAAAACTTGCCAGCGCGAGCCGGATCGGCTCGTCGCGTTGGGTCCAGTCCGCCTTCATCGCGACGACCCCCGCCTCGCTGAACGTGCGCCAGATCGCGTCACTCGACAGCGCGGTCCGCTCGTTCACTTTGCAGGTGATGCACCAATCCGCGGTGAAGTCGACGAACACCACGTGTCCGGCGGCTTGCTCCGCGCGGACTCGCGCGTCATCCCACGGCTCCCAGCGGTCGGCTGCGGCCGCGGTGACCGCAGCGGCCTGAAATGACCACGGCGCGAGGAAGATGGTGGGCGAGGCGAGGCCGATCAGCGCGGCGACGCCCAGCCACTTCGCGCCGGTGTATTGGACGCGGCCGAAGATCCAGGCCCCGAGGGACACCAGCACTGCGCAGCCGAGCAATACGGCTACGCCGTCAATGCCGGCGCCGCGGCCGAAGACCCACACGAGCCAGACGCCGGTCGCGAGCAGCACAAAGCCGAGCACGCGCTCGAGGTGCACCATCCACGCGCCGGGCTTGGGCAGCCGACTGCCGATGGCGGGTATCGAGCACGCCAGGACGAACGGTGCCGCCAGTCCGAGGCCCACCGCGACGAACGTGGCTACGATGACGAGCGCGTCGGAGGCCAGCGCGAACCCGATCGCGGTGCCGAGGAACGGTGCGGAACACGGCGTGGCCAGCACGACGGCGAAGCCGCCGTCGATGAAGCTGCGCCCGACGGATTCCGTGCCGCCCTGGGACGGCAACGGGAACGCCTGCAACTCGAACACGCCGAACAGGTTCAGGGCGAACAGCACGACGAACAACGTGAGGCCGACGAGGTAGCGCGGCTCCTGGAACTGGAAGCCCCAGCCCACGGCTTGGCCGCCCACCTTCACTGCCACGACGACCGCGGCGAGCAGCAACATGCTGGCGAGAATGCCGGCGGCGTAGGCCGCGCTGTGGCGTAGCGCGGTGGGGCGATGGCCGGAGACTGCCACGAACCCGAACACCTTGAGGGCGAGGACCGGAAACACGCACGGCATCAGATTCAGCAACACGCCGCCGAGCAACGCGAGGAGGAGCACTTGCCAGATCGGCAGCGGGGCGGGCGCGAGCGGGACCACAGCCGGCACGGCGGTCGCCTTCACGGCGTCCGTCGCGGTCGCGACCGCCGGCCGATCTCGACCGAAGTGCTCGAAGAGCGCCAAGGTCTCCGCATCGGCGGCGGTGGACGGGCCCACGGCGATGTCGCGGACCAGGCGCGCGGAACCCGGCAAGCATTTGATGCGGCAAGCGAGGTAGTCGATCTCGGCGGTGATTCGCACGACCGCGGCGTCTGCGGTCACCGTCGCCGGGGCCTCCAACACGACGCGTTCGGCGTAGCCGATCGTCGTGATACGCCCGGATGGGTCGACGAACGTCTGAGTCGCCGGCCACACAGTCGCCCCGACGGTCGCTCCCTCGGCGGTCCAGATGATCGAGGTGGGTATGCCTGCTTCCCCGGGGTCTTGGCCATACACGTGCCACTCGGGGTCGAGCTCGAACAGCACGCCGACGCGAAACGGCTCCCCGACGGCGAGCTGTGCGCGATCGACGATCAGGCGGGTCTCGGCCCGCGGATCGCCGTCGTCCACGGCGCCGACGGCGTGAGCCTCCGCAGGGACCTCGAGCGCGACAAGTTCGCGAACGCACGCGGACCCGCTGAGCGTCAGGAGAACAAGCAGGATGTGAAGGGAGGTTCGCACGACGCCGACACCATAGCGGAGTGTCGGGATCGAGAAAACATGGCAATCGCGGGCCGCAGCGGTAGGATGGCGACTCGACTTCCTTCCAGAGCAGCGGATGTCCGACGAAGGCCTCAAGTTGAGGCGAGAGCTCGACGTTTTGCTCTCGGCCTTCACCGACAAGCTCACGATGAGTGAGCTTGCCGACTTGTTGTTCGCCACCGCGAACGGCCTCGCCACGCGCGTGGGCGAACGGCCGGCCTACAACGCAGCCGAGCGGGTGCTCGAGCTGCCATTCACCGAAGCGTCGGCGCTGGAAGGTGAACTCGAAGCGCTGCTCACGACACGCGTGATTTGCGTCGAGGTGACGGGGGTTCCGCTGCTGGCGGCGATCGGTGTGCGCATCGTCTGTGGGCGCGAGTCGGTCGATCTGGCTGGTCGCGCTGTGCAAGAGACCACAGCGGGCACGGTGATCCAGCTGAATCCGGCGACGGTGGACACCCAGCGTGCGCTACTGAGCTTGCCCGCGGTCCTGCGCTCCAACCCGACGGAAGCCCCGTCCGTGAACCGCCGCGCGATTCGCCAACCGGACCTGACCGATCCCGACATCGCCCGACGCTCGCGGCTTCCGCCGTCGCCGCCGGTGGTCGCGGCGCCCCCCACGCCGAACGTGTCCGACGAATTCGCGAATCCCGCGTCACGCCGGGTCACTCTCGTGATGGCTGCCCCGAAACGAGAGGTGGATCCGGCCGATCGCCTCGCGCGCAGTCGGCTCGGATTGAACGCGCCACGGATCGAGGCGGCTGTGGCGCGGATCGTCGACCGGAGTCACTTCGACTTCTTGTCCGTCCACTTTTCGGCGGATACCGAAGCGGTCACGACGGCGATCGAAGGACTGCGCGAGCTCATCAACCAATGCCGTGAAGACGATCGCGAGGGCGATCTCGCCCCGGAGCTCGATCGGCTGGGTCATCGCATCGCGGCGGCGGCAAAGGCCCTGTGCGACCCGCCGTGTCGTCGCAAGCATCGGGCTCAAGTGATCTCGACGTTCCAGATCGAGACGGCGATCGAGATGTACGAGGGCCAGGCGACCGCCGCGATGCTGAGTCGCAAGGTTGACGTGGCGCTCGATTGCTATCGCCGGATCATCGAGCTCGACCCGTCGAACGGAGCCGCGCGCACGAATATGCAGGCGTTGCTGCAACTTCTCCAGGGGTGAGAGTTGCGCCGCCGACCCGTCCCGCGGTAATCGGGCGTCATGTCGACCGAACGTAGCTGGCGCGAGGACTTCACTCCGACGAGGGTGATCGGGTTTCTGATCTCGCTCGGGCTCGCGCTTGCGATCTTGCCGACGCTGGCGGCGCCGGATCGCGACGCCGAGACCGCCACCGCACAGGTCGCCGCTCGCGCGGCGGGCAAGGCGCTTCTCACCGAGATCGTCGCCGACGCCGACGCCGCTCGCCGCGTTCAGGTGGAGTACTCCGGCCCGGAGCACATGCGCGAACCGGTCCACGATGCGTTCCGCCACGAGAAGATCCTGTTGGTGAAGGGCGACGCCGATTTCGTGGTCGCGGCGGCGGTCCAAGTGGTCGAGGGGCGCGTCGAGGTCACCTATGACCCGCAACCGCCGATCGTGGCCGCGGAGGGGGAAGAGCCGCCCGAGTTCGCGGCGAAGAGTCGCATTGGGGGATTCGAGGCGCTGATGCCGCCCCTGCTCGCGATCCTTGTCGCGCTGTTCTTTCGGCGCGTGCTGCTCGCGCTGGGCTGCGCGGTCTGGCTCGGCGCCACAATTTCCGTCGGCGGCAACCCGCTGATGGGTCTGTGGGTCGCGATGAGCCAGTTCGTGTTTGGCAGCCTGTCCGCCACGTTCAACGTGTACATCATCGCGTTCACGCTCACCCTGGTGGGGATGATTCAGATCGTGACCCGGATGGGCGGGATCGCCGGCTTGCTGGACCGCTTTCGACGCTTCACGTCCACGGCGCGCTCCGCTCGCGTAACAACGGCCGCGCTCGGGACGGCGATCTTCTTCGACGACTACGCGAATACGATCGTCGTGGGCACCTCGATGCGCCCGATCACGGATCAGCGCGGCATCAGCCGCGAAAAGCTCGCCTACCTCGTCGATTCGATGAGCGCGCCGGT
>JBFIHF010000243.1:0-9942 GCA_041601915.1 Bradymonadaceae bacterium | reverse complement strand
GTCTTTCCTGTGCCAGTCTGGGCGATCCCGAGGACATCGCGCCCCTCGAGGAGCGGTGGAATCGCTTGTTGTTGGATGGGAGTGGGGTCTGTGTAGCCCGCGTCCTCCAGGGCATCCATCAGCTCTTCAATCAGGTTCAGCGCATCAAAACTCACGTACTACCTTGGGGTGCTAGGTGCGGGGCGTGTAGCCTGAATCAGGCCCAATGTCTAATGCAGGCTTGTTCGTAGCCGACCGAACCGGGTGGGTTGGTCGGTCAGGAGGCCGTCTTGCGTACCGGTTCATCGACCGGCTCGCGGGGGACGGCGAGCAGCTTGTGTCGGCGCAAGAAGGACTCAACCGCCAACGATATTTCCTCGGGATGCTCGTACAGACCGGCGTGGGTCGCATCGGGAAGCATCATGAGTTCGGCGGAAGGGATGGCGTCGTGCATCTCGTGGGACAGCCCGACGGGCGTCAGTGCGTCACGACCGCCGCCCACGATGAGGGTCGGGACCGTCACGGTGGGCAAGACGTCCTGCGCGCTGTGGCGCTGCGCGGCGATCCCCATCGCGACCCACGTGTGCGGCTCAATGAGCGCGAAATGGTCGTAGAACGGTTGCATCGTGTCGCGCTGGAGGTCCCGCCCCATCATCCCGGTCAACTGGCTGAGGCGATGTGCGAATGGCGTGCGAAGCGTCAGGTACGTCCCGCCAATGATCAGCGGCGCGACGTGGGGCCCCAACGTCGCGAAGAGCGTGTGCAGGTGCGGTCCGACGAGCGGGTGGATGAGGTTGTCGAACGGGCGTCCGAAGGTCCCGAGGATCGGCACGATCGCGTTGATACGCTCCGGCATCTGTCGCCAGGCCTCGAAGATGATCTGGCAGCCGAGCGAGAATCCGATGAACGTGGCGCGCTCGACACCGGCGGCATCCAAGACGCGGCGCAGGTCGTCGACGCTGTCTTCGATCGTGACGGCGTTCAGATCGACGGCTCCGGAAGACCTCCCATGCCCCTTGAGGTCCCAGGTGACGACGCTTGCGCGCTCCTGGAAATGGCGCGCGAGGTGCCGCCAGTAGAAGTCGGAGGTCGCGTATCCGTTGGTGAAGACGAGGGTGGGGCCTTCGCCGACGACGCGGTAGGCGATCGACGTGCCGTCCCGAGCTCGCGTGAATCGATGCGGTGGTGCCAAACTCAAGGCTCCACGTGGAGGGCGCGCCAGAAGGCGACGTTACTGATTGTCCGCGGCATGCGCTCTCACTTCTCGAGCGTGACGGTTGAAGGTTCGCCCCCGCCATGGCAGACCTTACACATGAATCAGCTGACCTACCATTTCGACTATCTGTCGCCGTACGCGTATCTGGCGTGGACGTGGGTCAGAGAGCTGTGCGCGGACCGGGACCTGGAGCTCGTCGCCGAGCCGACACTGCTCGGCGTGTTGCTGGCCCACCACAAGCACCTCGGCCCGGCCGAGATTCCGCCGAAGCGGGAGTTCGTGTTTCGTGATGTGCTGCGGGTTGCCCGGCACATGGGCGTTCCGATCGCGCAGCCGCGCGTGCATCCGTTCAACTCGATCCACGCGCTGCGGGTGTCGCTTCGAGAGGTCGCCGGCGCGGACCAGCTGGCGGTGATCGATGCGCTGTGGCAGGCGACGTGGGTCACGGGCGCGGACCTCGCGTCGGCCGAAGATGTGGCGCAGGTGCTGGACGCGGCGGGGTTCGACGGCGCAGCGCTGGTGGAGCGCTCACAAACGCCGGAGGCCAAACTGATGCTTCGCGACCGCATGACGACCGCGATTCAGCGCGGCGTATTCGGAGTCCCGACCTTCTTCGTCGGCGAGGAACTGTTCTGGGGGAACGACCAGCGGCGCTGGATCGAGGCGTGCCTTGATGGCGATCGCGGATACGACGAAGCCCAGCTCCAGCGGTTTCTCGCGACGCCGTTTGGCGTCCGGAGGAAGCCGTGAAGCGGTTCAGCCTCGCAGTGGTCACGCTGTTCGTCATCGGTTGTGATGCGCCCAAGGCCCCGACACCGGTGACGGCCGCGCAAGAGGCGCCGGTGGTACCGTTCGAGATCGTGCCGCAGTTGTGGGGGAGCGCCGAGGCGACCGCCACCTACGAGATTCGTCAGCTGCCGGACGGCTCGCCAGGGCTATTCGCCGCTGACGGCGCGCTGCTCATCCACCTGCTGCCGGAACTGATTCTGGATGTCGGCGCGGCGGGGAAGGGGCGTCCGAAGCCCACCACCCGACGGTTCGACATCGTCAAGATGGCGCCCAATCCAGAGGGCGGTTTCACGCTCTTCGCCACGCTGACCGACGACAATGGCGTGTATGACCTCCGAGTGGAGAGCGGTCCTCGCGACCCGCGCATCCACGTGGGGCTCACGACGAGATGGGCGCGCGATGTGCGGCTCGAACGAGAAATCCTGCGGTTTGCGACCGGTCCGTTCGAGTCGGCGCGAGCGGTGGGCCACGACGCGGAGTGGACAGACGTCGGCGAGGAGTGGATCGGACCGGCCCACGCGCCATCCGTTGCGCAGTTTGGCCGTCAGGTGACGGTCGCGGGACGCTTCGGCACCGAGAACCTCGTCGTGCGGCAGGACAACGATCGCTGGCAGGTCGAGATCGAGGCGTTTCACCACCAGAATCACCCGATCGATGTCGGTGAGCGCTGCGATACGGTGGCGCTCGGAGGCGCCGCGGACTTCGCCGCCGGAACCCGCGCCGAGCTGCGCGCCGATATTGTGATCGGTGAGCTGTCGATGCCGCTGGTTTTGAACTTTCCGCAGGGGCGGCGCGCCGCGATCTCGCTGAACGACGTGAAGGACGGCGGCGCGCGCTCTTTCGTGGCGCCGATGGCCGACGCGTCGCCATCGATCGTGGAGCGCCAGGGGGCGTGGCTCGGCGCGTCGGTTGAGGAACTGCCGTGCGCGGAAGGCCGTTCCGCGACACTTGCGCAGGCAGGTGTCGTCGCGATGTGGTCGGGCGGCACGATGGTGAGTTCAGGAGCGAACCTGCTGGCACCGACGGAAACGGACGGGCGGCGCGTGTTCGCGTTTCGTCACCCCGGGACAGTCCCCACCTTGTTTGCGTTGAGCGACGGCGAACCGGACCGCGGCTGGTTTGCGCCGGCCGCCATCGCCCGACTCAAGGGCGAGCGCGGACTGATCGTCGCGCGCACGCCGCTGGACGAGTTTCTGTCCAAGGACGCGGACGAGGCGCAGTCGGTCCAGGAGTCGCTCACCGAGGCGGCGCGCGACGGCGCGGTCTGGCTTGCGCCCATCGACGAGATCGCGTCGCGGCTCACCGCGATCGATCAGGTCGACCTCGATCTATTGCCCGCAGGCGTCGTCCGAATACGGAATCTCAGCACGACGAATCTGGAAGGCGTCACGCTGCTGTTGCCGGAGGGGACTTCGGCGAAGTATCCCACCGGTACGGTGAACACGAGCAGCGCACGTACGAGCTGGGTCAACGTCAGCGCCGGTCGCGACCAGTTGTTTCAGCTGATGCGCGGCGATGTTCCGGCGTGGACGATCACGGGCATCGACATCACGGTGAGCTACGACTCGTCGGCACAAGCGCCGTGAGCTTGTTGCGACTCGCCTCGTGCGCTATGAGAGCCGGACAATTTGGAGCGCGGAACGCATGACAGAACAAGACGAGAATGTAACCGAGTCGGCTGAGCCCGTTGCCACCGAGCAACCTGCAATGCCGTCAGCGCCCGCGCCGTCAGTCGCGGCCGCGCCGATCGTGCAGGCTGAGGACGTGGCGGCAACGCCGGAATCCGAGCCCGCCGCGCCGATGGCGCAGGCCGAAGAAGTGGCCGCCGCGCCAGATCCGGAGCCCGCCGCACCGATCGCTCCGGCCGAAGAAGTGGCCGCGCCAGAACCGGCGCCCGCTCCTCCGGTGGTTGAAGCCGCGGAGATGGTGACGGCCGAACAAGAACGTCCGCACGATGGCGATCCGCGACACGAGCTGCGCCAGTTGATGGAGCTCGCGATCAAGTATCCGGCGATCGGTCCGCCGCTGGCGGAGCTGGCCTTCAAGATTGGTCAGTCCGCGATCGGTGAGCGCATCGTGAAGATGGGGCTCGACGATGACGCATCGACGGGCGTGGAGTTCTACGCCGTCGCGGTCGACGTCGCGCGCCGCGAGGGCCGCTACGAAGAGGTGTTCGCGCAGGTCGAAGACGCGCTGCAGACCTTCACGCAGACCGAGGACGACGCGGTGAGCGAGGACGAAGCGAATCGTCTGCTGCACCTCGTGCGCAGTTCGTTCGCGGTGCTGTTGTTCGATCTCGAAGACGTCAACGCGAAGCCCGAATGGGTTCGTCGCCTCGCCGCGCAGCTGCCGCGGCTCGAAGCACGCTTCGCCAATGATCCCTTCTACTACTCGCTGCTCGCGCAGGCGTTGTGGTTCACGGACAAGGAAGCGAGCGAGAAGACCTGGGAGAAAGCGGTCGCGCTGTCCGACGGCGAGTTCGCCTGGAACGCGCGAGGGACCTGGTACAAGGACGCTGCGCAAGACTTCAACGCCGCGCAAGCGGCGTATCGCACCGGTCTGGAGAAGCTGCGCGACAGCGCACTCCTGTTGCACAATCTCGCCCAGTTGCTCACCGACGAGGCTGCCAAAGGCGCGGCCGATCAGGTGGACAACGCGCGTCAGTGGCTTCGTGAAGCCGACGACCTCGTCCGGCAAGCGCTGCGCAAGGACGCTCGCAAGGGGCTGCGCCGCTACATTCACGGCACCAAGGAGCGTATCCGCAAGCTCACGAGCCAGCTGCCGGCCGAAGAGGTCGAGCCGCCCGCGATGGGCGATGTGCTGAAGGGGCGCGTCGTGGCGGTCGTTCAGTACGGCTGCTTCGTCACGGTTCGCGGTGGCATCAAGGGCCTGTTGCACAAGACGGAGCTCGCCTGGGAACGCGTGAATGACCCGAACGAGCTGGTGAAAGTCGGCGATGAGATTCAGGTCAAAGTCGTCTCGGTGGAGCCGCAGGAAGACGGAACGGTCCGGGTCGGGTTCTCGCGAAAAGCGCTGCTGAAGGAGCCGGAGAACTTGCCCAAGCCGGAACGGCGCCCCGCGCCCGACCGCGGCGACAAGAAGGAAGGAGAAGGTCGTAGTCGGCGTGGTCAGGGTCGTCGCGGGGGCAGCAAGAAGCCCGCCGAAGGCGCAGCTACACCCGCCGATGGCGCGGCAGCCACGCCAGCGGACGGTGCAGCCAAGCCTCGCGAAGGTGGCGGCCGGTCTGCCGAGGGGCAGGGCCGCGGACGCGGCGGAAGATCGGGTGGTGGCAAGCCGTCCGGATCCGGCGGGAAGGGCGGCGGCAGGTCGGGTGGCGGTAGCCGCGGCGGCAAGGGCGGTGGCGGCAGTCGTGGACATCGCGACGACACCAAGCGCGAAGACGGCATGGGCTCGCTCGGCGAACTCCTGCTCGCGAAGCTCGAAGCGGCCACGAAAGCGTCCGGTTCGGATTCGTCCGAGGACTCCTGAACCCTATTTCGGCTGCGCCTTGCTGAGCTTTTCGATGCGCTCGAGGCGTGGTTTTTCGACCCAGTCCATGGTCGACAGCAGCGGCAGCGCCTTACCGAAGTACGTCGCCGCATTCGCCTTGTCCCCCGCGCTCAGATAGAGCTCGCCGAGCTCCTCGTACACAAAGGCGTCGGGCTTGTTGTCGATGTCCCACTCGCGCTCGAGCTCGAGCTGGATGGCGAGGGCCTCGTCGTTGCGCTTCAGGCTGCGCAGGGCGCGCGCCACCGACCACTTCGCGACGCGCGTCGGCCCCACGGCACCTTTGGCCTCGCGCCACTTCAAGCCTTTCTCGAACAGCTCCAGCGCGCGTGCGTAGCGTTTCTCGTCGTGGTGGGTCCAACCCATGTTGTTGTACAGCGCGCCGAGCCAGTTCTTCGCCGCCGGCTCCTCGGACTGCTCCGCGAAGGCCATCGCGCGCTCGTTCCACTCCAGCGCCAGTGCGGGCGGCTCGATGATCCCCAGCATGTGTGCGGCGTCCACGGCGAGCCCGTCGAGCCCGCCGCGGGACGCCGTCTCCCAGGCCTGCAGGAACAGCGGGCGCGACTTGTCCTTTTCCTTGGCGGAGTTGAACGTGCGCCCGCGCTCCAGCAGGTAGCGAACCTCGACGACCGGTTCGTGCTCGGCGAGTTGCTTCTGGACGCCATCGAGGACCGCGTGCGCCTCGTCGAACTCGCCGGCGAGGCTGTGCGTGCGGGCGATCTGCGTCATGAGTTGGGCGCGGTAGCTCGGGTGTTCGGTGACGGTCTCGGTGGCGAGCAGCGCCTCGAACTTCAGGCGCGTGGCCGCGGGATCGCTGAAGTCCCAGATCACGGAGAAGTCGGGCAGCGCGTCGTTGTTCTTGGCCATCATCGTCGTCCATTGTTGGAGGTTCTCGGACAGGATCGTGAGCGGTACTGCGCCGTTGGCGTTCACGGTGTCGTGGAACGCGCTGAGGCTGAATGCATCGCCGAGTTCGCGTTCGCTGGCGGCGCGGAGCTCCATGATCTTCATGCGCCCCACCATGTAGGCGAGCGCCTGGCCCGGCCATGCGATGTAGCGGTCGATCTCGTTTTCGATCTCACCGATCGGCAGGGCCGTGTTGGCGGCGAGGAAGTCGATCGCCTTCTTGCGGGACCAACCCTTGTGGTGCAAGCCGGTGTCGATCACGAGGCGCGCCGCGCGCCACGCCTGATAGTTGTACATGCCGAAGCGGGTCACCGGATCGGTGTAGAGGCCGAGTTCGTCGGCGAGGATTTCGGCGTACAGCGCCCAGCCCTCGACGAACGCCGTCTGGCCGGCATCGCGTCGCCAGCGGTGCACGTCCGGCATCTCCTTGGCGAGCGCGATCTGCTGGTGGTGCCCCGGGATCGCCTCGTGGAACGCGAGCGCCTCGAGGTTGTACAGCGGGCGCGTCTGGGGTGCCGACGTGTTGACGTAGTAGTAGGCGGGTCGCGAGCCGTCGTCGGGGGCGGAGTAGTAGTACGCGGCCGGCGCGTCCTTGGCGCGGTGCGCCTCGATGGGGCGCATCTCGACGGGCGTCTGCGGAAGGCGCCCGAACACCCGCGGCATCGCGGCTTTGGCGCGCGCGACGACCGCGGCGTTCTTCTGGACCAGCTCGGCCTCGCTCGTGGCGTCATAGGCCTTGTTGGTCGCGAAGTGGGCGATGACATCCTTGGCGGTCGCGTCTTTCAGCCCGATCTCGCGGCCGATTTCGACCATCCCGGCCCGCAGTACCGCCAGCTCGTCCAGACCGCGCTGGTGCAGTCCGTCGGCGGTGTACCCGGGCCCGATGTGGTGTTGCATCTGAGCGGCGTAGCACTCCTTGCCGGTGGGCAGGTCGGCAATCCCCTGGTCGGGACGCGCAGCGGGGAGCACGACGTTTCGAAGCACATCGCGGTAACGGGCGAGGGCCGGGCGCACGACGGTCTTCACCGCGTCGCGCAGGCCATCGGTCGCCTCGACCTTGCTACCGTCGGGTGCCTTGAGCGCAAACATCGGGTCGGCGTCGAGCGGCGACTCGAGATACTCGTCGAGCTGCTTCAGTGCGCGGTTCACGTTGGTCTTCGTGGGGGCGTATCCGTTTTCGACCCCGCGGCGCAGGTGCCCTTCGAGCTGGGCAATCTGAGCATTGGTGGCGCGGTAGCGCTTCTCGAGATTGGCGAGGTCGTCGTCGTTCCGGATCGAGAAGAACACCGGCATCATCGGGTAGCCGACTTGCGGACCGCCGAGGCCGTTGACGTCCCACCACTCCGACTTGCAGACGAGGCTCGCGCGGCGCTGCTCGGCGGTCAGCACGACCATGCGCTGGGTGTCGCGATCGACGGGCGTCAGCGCCGCGGTGTCGAGCGCGGCAACGCGCCCGGCGATGTCGTCGAGCGCGGCGAGGTAGGCGTCGCGCGCCTCATCCGACTCGTCCTCCAGCCGATCGTCGTAATCGCGGATGCCCTCGTACGTCGCCCAGCCGGGGAACGTCCGCATGTTCAGCGCCCAGAGCTCATCGAGCAACGTATTGAGTTGCTGACCGGCGCTCGGCGCGACGACCTCGACTGGCGCGGCGGTGTGCGGGGTCGGCGTGCCGGAACAGGCGAGGAGCGTCGCGGTCAACGACAGCGTAAGTGCGCGTTTCATAACTAGCCTCGGTGTGTGGACCCCTGTTACCAAGAGCGCGGCGCGCCGGCAACGCCGCAGACGTCGCGATGGTCGCAACACGGCGGATGGCGAAGGTTTTCGTGCCGAACGACGCGCGAGGCGTTGAATCACGCGGAGAGGCTTACTATCCTCCGGCGGCACCTGGAGCTGTCATGTTTCGAGTTATCCCAATCGTTGTCGCGTTGTGCCTCTCTCTGGGCCTCGGTGTGGGTTGCGGAAACACACGCGGCAAGAGCCGGCCGAAGCCGGCCAACAACACCGTCATCGTCACCAACACCGCCACGAACAACGACACGACGGCCGGCGCCTCGTGCGGCAATGGTGTCGTGGAGTCCGGCGAAGCATGTGACTCCGGGATCGCCGAGGGCGCGGGCGCATGTCCGACGGAATGTCGGGCGCCGGCTTGCAGCACGGCGACACTGTCCGGGTCCGCGTCGGACTGCACGTCGGTCTGCGCCGTCGAACCCGTGGACTGCGTCGACGGCGATGGCTGCTGCACGATCGGCTGCGATGCGACCACCGACAGCGACTGCACCAACATTTGCGGCGACGGCGTGCTGGCGCCGAACGAGCTGTGCGACCAGAACTGCCCGACGACCTGCGGATCCCCGGATGCATGCTCCCTGGTGGAGCTGCGCGGCGATCCGACGCGGTGCAGCGCCCAGTGCGTGGAGCGTCAGATCGCGATCTGCCAGGAGGGCGATGGCTGCTGCCCGTCGAGCTGCAACGCGAACAACGACCCCGACTGCGGGGCGAGCTGCGGAAACGGAACGCTGGAACCCGGCGAGTCGTGTGACGGGAACTGCCCGACGGCGTGCAACGACGGGGCGGCGTGTACGCGCGACACCCGTGCGGGCTCCCCGGACACCTGCAACGTAATCTGCCTCAACGACGAGATTCGGGTCTGCGTGGCGGGTGACGGCTGTTGTCCAGTCGGCTGCACGAGCGGAACGGACACCGACTGTTCGGCGACATGCGGAAACGGCACGGTGGACGCGGGCGAGACGTGCGACGGCAACTGCCCGGCGACGTGTTCGGATGGGAACATGTGTACGCGGGACATGATTCGCGGCGCGGCGTCGACGTGCAACGTCGAGTGCACCTATGAGCCGATCAATGTGTGTCAGGGCGGTGATGGCTGTTGTCCGGCCGGCTGCTCCAGCGCCAACGACTCCGATTGTCAGTGTACGCCATCGACCTGCCAGTCACTGGGGGTGATGTGTGGACCGGCGAACAACGGCTGCGGGGGGACGCTGCAGTGCGGGACGTGTTCGAGCGGTGCGTGCTCGCAGGGGGTTTGCGACGGCGGCATGACGACCTCCACGGTCGGCGCACCGTGTGCGCGCGATGCCGACTGCGCCTCGGACACCGTGAACACCTCGCCGTTCTGCTTTACGGCGGCCGAGGGGTACCCGGGCGGGTACTGTTCGGCGTCGTGCCAGTTCATCTGCAACGACTTCGCCTCCCCCTGTGTCGCGCCGCTGTTGCTCACCGGGAGCTGCCATGCCGGCTGCGCCACCAATGCCGACTGTCGGCAAGGCTACACCTGCGAGAGCGTCGAGACGGCGCTCGGTGCGATGATGGCGTGCCTGCCTTGACGCTCACCCTCGCGCAGCGCGACGCCTACCGCAGGACGTTCATCGGCGAAGTCGTCGCCTGCGAACCCGTCGGTCGCCAGTTCTTGGTGCGCCTCGCCGACACGATTCTGTACGCGGCCGGCGGCGGACAACCTGCTGACCACGGCACGATTGGCGGCGTTGATGTAGTCGATGTCGTTCGCGCGGACGACGGGTCGATCGTGC
>JBFIHF010000242.1:0-9998 GCA_041601915.1 Bradymonadaceae bacterium | reverse complement strand
TGCTGCACCAACTGTTCGGCGTCACGCGCGCCACCGTGAACTCCGTACACCATCAGGCGATCAAGGACCTCGCGCCGGGACTCGAGGTTCTGGCGCGTGCCGCCGAAGACGACGTCATCGAGGCCGTGCACCTGCCGGCGGAGTCCAACGCGAGCCCATGGGTCGTGGGCGTGCAGTGGCACCCGGAGTTTCAGCACCCCTCGGAAACGGAACTACTGCCGACGCAACCACTTCTCGACGCACTGTTCGAAGCCATCCGAGACCGAGCCTGATGGCGACGAAGAACGAGCCCAAGCACCTCTTCGTCGACTTCGACGGCGTCATTCACTCCTATGTGAGCGGCTGGCAGGGGATCGACGTGATCCCCGACCCACCCGTCGTGGACCCGGAGACGGGGCGCGACGCGATTCAGTGGCTGACATCGCTGCTGCAGTCGGGGAACTTCGTCGTGCACATCTGGTCGCGTCGCGGCGTCGATCCCCGCGGCGCGGGCATCGGTGCGATGCGGGTCTGGTTGCAGACGCACGGCCTCGCCGCGCGCTACCTCAAGCAACTCAAGTTCGAGACCGACAAGCCCGATGCCTTCGTTTTCATCGACGACCGCTGCATGCAGTTCGACGGCCGTTTCCCTGACCCCATCGCGGTCAAACGCTTCAAGCCGTGGGGTAAAGCCTGAGCTCGCTGAGCGACCTCATAGGTGGCGCGCCGAAAGACTCCGCTGGTCTGCTGGTCTGCTGGTCAACTTCAAACTGGACCCGCGCTCCAACCCAAATGCCACCACGCGAAGCGTCGTGCGCCCCCCTCGCAGCCCGGCCTCGCAGGCTGGCGAGCCGGGCTGCTCGACGCTACGCGTGGTGGCTCCGAGGCGCGAGTACGGGTCCAAGTTTGAAGTTGAAGTTGACCAGCGGACCAGCAGACCAGCGGACCAGCGGAGTCTTTAGCGCACCTAGAGTTGGTCCATTGCGGTGGACCAGACATCGGTCACCGAGATCGGTCGCTCGGCGTCGTCGGTGGCGTAGATCGCCAGCCGCGGGTACCACAGCGGCAGCAGCAGCGTCTGACCTTTGGTGCTCCGAAACGCGAGGCACGCGGTTCCGTTTCGGTCGCGCGGGCCGAGTTTGAGAAACCCGCGTTCCAACAGTTGGTGCTCCATCAGGCCGCGCAGCGACTCGTAGGCCTTCGTCGCGAACTCCAGTGGGCTGCCCAACGTGTACGTCTGATTGACGGCGTGCATCAGCCGCCACACCGCCTCGGCGTGCAGCTTGCTGAGCCGCGCCTTACGGCGCCGAAACACGCGATACATGAAGCGACTCTCGACGTACGCCTCCACCAATGCGTCCGCGTCGACGCCCTGGGCGAGGTACGTCATCCGGGCGATCGACGCTTCGACCATCGTCATGTGGTCGATCGCGGTCTCCAGCGCTTCGAGCTCCGTGTTCGGGACCGACGGACCGAGCGCCGGCTGCAGAAACGTCTCCAGGACCTCGAGCGCCGTCATCCGCATCTCGACGCGAGAGTTCGTGCCATTGCCCGTGAGGGTACGGGTGTTCTGGACCAGCGCGGCGACGGGCAACAGCGAGCTCACCGCGAGCCGCCGGTCCTCTTCTCCGTCGCGCATCCGCACGTGGTACTCCGAGAGCAGGTCGCGGAAGAGCTCCATACACAGCTCGACCCGCTCCAGCGCCTCCGACTTCTTGATGTAGCTGACGAGCACGTTGACCGCGCCGGACAGGTCGAGCATCGACTTCAGATGACCTCGAAACAGGCCGCGCGTGATCCCGCGGTTCTTCAGGAAATCATCGGAGAACACGTAGTCGAACACGTGGGACGGAGCGGTCCCCGCGCGAAACATCACCTCGGAGTCCGGATGCAGAATCCAGACCCCGCTGACCCCGCCGTCGTTGTCGAAATGTTGGATCGAGATGCGGCCACACCGCTGGCAGCTCTGAAACATCATGCCCGCGTCGTCGTCCGTCCACGGCTGGCGACGAACAAAACTCATCTCCTGCATGTACTCCCACTGACAGCGCTTGCACTCGGCAAATGGAGAGTTCATGGGCTCAGCCGGGATCGTCGCAGAACGCGGCGCCCGGGAAATCGTCGGGCGGCTGACACAATCCAATCACCGCCCCGCACAGGTCTTCGCACAGGACAGGGTGACCGACCGGGATGAGCTCCGGGGGGATGAAATTACCGATCAGCGCCGTGCTGCCGCCGGGCTGTACGGATCGGTTTTGGCCGTTGATCAGGGTCAGCGACTCGAACGCGAGGGTGCCGTCGAGGTGGTCCTTGCCGGTGTCGGGGTCCTTCACGATCTCGGCAAACAGCCGGACGTTGTCCATGTGCACCTCGAGGGGCCCGACCGGCAACACGACGTTGAACGCGTCGGTCTCCAGGAGCCGCTTCCCGTCGTCGGTGAGGTTCACGAATCCACGCGCATACGCCGTCCAGCCCTGGTTCGTCACGTCGACGACGAGGTTCTCTGGATCGTGCGTGTTCTTGGGCGCGCCGTTGATCTCGTCGCCCTCGGCGCCGGCGAGCACAAACTCACCCGATGGCAGGACGCGAATGTGGCTGATCAGAGTCAGTACCGCCGGGATCGGGTCGTCGACCTGAGCCCCTACGATGTAGATGCCGTCGTCGAACTCGATCGGCTCGGCGTTCTCTTTGCCGCTCGCCTTGAACTGCATGTCCCACGCGCGGACCGCTCCGGTCGCATTGCCCTCGGCATCGCTGAGGCCCGGCAGCAGCTCAATGATGTAGGGGCGCCCCGGCTTGCCGAGATCTTCGGCGAACGACAGCGTGATGGAGCGCCGCTTCGCACCCAGCTTCACGGCGAAGTCGCCGCAGGTCTCGTCCGCGTTGCAGACGTCGACGATCGGATCGGTCGTGCTCTTGATCTCATTCTCGATGTCACGCTCGTTGGGCCACAGGCGCACCCGGACGCTGTCCGCGTTCACCGCTTCGGAGAACTCGATGCGAACGAGTTCGCCCTCGGTGAACGCTCCGCCGGCCGGCTGAATGAGTGTCGCGACGGGAGGCGCGTCATAGCTCGCGCATCCGTACGCAGTGAGGCCGAAGACCAGAAGGGCGAGTCGGTGTTTAGAAGGCCAGGACAAAGCGATTCTCCACGAGATACGAGTTTACGGCATCCTGGTTTTCATCCCAAAGCGCCGGACCCGGGAACAGGGCCGCTCCTTCGACAATGAAGAAGAAGTTGTCTTTGAAAGCATAGCCGAGCTGCAAATCGATTTCAGTTCCATAGCGACGTGCCGGTCGCCCGCCGTGATAGTTCACCGCGTCATCGTCGATGCGGTTTCCGTCTTCGGCGAGGCTCGTCATGATCGGATCCACCACACCGCCGGAGGCTGCCGACCATGCCAAGAGCACGCCGATCTGGGTGTGCAGCTTGTGATCGAGGCGCTTGGGCAGCCAGTCGATCCGGACCTGCGGAAACGCCGCGATCGCGTTGGTGAACCGGCCTTCGGTGCTCGCTTCGGTCAGCGGGAACGACTCGACGTCGGCGCCGGAGAGGTTCTCGATGCCGACGCCGGCCGACCGCGCCGACTCGAACGCGATGATGTGCTCGAACATCAGCAGCCCGACGTTCAGGTCGCGCGCGAAGCTGAACGAGGTCACCGCCGTCGTGGAGCGCGGGTCGTCGTCGCCCGACGCGTAATCGCCCTCCAGCGTCAGGGTGACCGGCCCGACGTGCCAGTCGACGACGCCGCGGGCGCCGTGCCCGATGATGTCCTGGCGGACCGACGGCTTACTGGCCAGCGCGGCGAACCCTTCCGAGATCTCGTTCGATGCGCCGGTGATGAACATGTACTGCGCTTCCAGCTCGACGTCGCCGACCTGGGTCGAGAAGAACGTGGGAAACCCGTACGCGGTGCTGTCGAACTTGACGTTGCGAAGGCGGACCGCGCCCATCGACAGCAGGAAGTCGGACCACGCGGCGCCAAACCAGTCCGCCTCGCGTTTGCGCCACTGCACGGCGACGCCGATCTGACGCAGGTCGTCTTTGAAGAACGCGATGTCGTCCTGTTTCATCCAGTCGTGGAAGACGGCCAGCAAGACGCCATTGTCCAGGGACAGGTCCGCCGGTTCTTTGGACCCGATCATCGCCTTGACGGCCTCATCGATCTTGGTGCCGAACAGGATGCGGTCCACGGAGTCGGAGTACGTGCTCACGCCCCAGCGATTGTGACGGCCGCCGTCGTGCGAGGTGATCGTCGCGCCGTAGTTCAGCGGCTGCCGTCCAAAACGCAGCAGTCCGAACGGCAGATTGACGTCCGCGTAGAGGTGATTGATCTCGATCGGCGCGATCGGCGCGAGGACCGGCCCGTAGGCGTCGCGGTCCAAGGGGTCCTCGCCGCGCAGCCCGACCTCCCAGCGCGTCAGATTCGGCTTCTTCGCCGAGAGGCTCACGCCGGTGTTCGAGTTCGGCGGTGGGCCGACGAACTGGCCATTGTCGCCCAGCAGCACGCCGTCCAGCGCGTCGAGCTGGATCGTCACCGCACCGATGCCGGCCCGACGGACCGAAGCGTCGAGTCGAGCACGCATTTCGGACCAATGGATCACATTGATGTCGGTTCCCGATAGTTCGATCGGGTCGATCCGCAGCGATCGCAGCCGCGTTTCCGCGCCAGCGTCCACATCCCACTTCTTGGGCGGCGGTGACGTCACCGGATCGATGACTTCGAACTGCGGCTCCAACGTCTCGTCCTGCGCGCTGGCCGCGGTGTCCGGGGGATCCTGAGCAAATGCGGGGATCCACAGACTGGCGAGCGCGAACACGGTGCAGACAACGTACGTACGCACGAGTGCTCCAAACTGAGTGTGGTACCGGTGTAGCGCGGCTGGGCCGCGAGGTCCACATCCGCGTTCAGCGACGTCCGAACGACGCTCAACTGTTGATGCGACCGACGCATCCTGTCACAGTTCGCCGATGCTCAGATCGACCCTCTTGATGACGATGGTTCTCTTCGCCGCGCCCGCGCCGGCGCTCGCTCAATCGAGCGATGCGCTCAACGACGGCAAGATCTTCGTCACCACGGAAGCCGTCCAAGGCTACGAGTTTCCGCGCCTGATCGTGACGGCCGTCGTCAACGCGCCGCCACCCAAGGTGTTTGAGGTCGTCGGCAATTGCGACCGCTTCACGGAGCGGTTGCCGCGCGTGATCGCGTCGAAAGCCCTTCAGAAGTCGCCGCTCAGCTACACCTGCGAAGTCACGATCAACGTGCCGTTCCCGATGTCCGACCTCACGGCCGTCACTGTCGATCGGCGCAAACTCGGGCCCGATCAGTGGTACCGAAAGTGGACCCTCGCTCAGGGCGTGGAGTCGAGCTACACCCACAACGTGGGCGGCTTCATCCTGAGCCCGTTCCGCAAGGATCCCAATCGCACGCTCGTGCGCTACGAGCTGCACGCGATCCCGAAGAGTGCGGTCCCCGACTTCGTGCGCAAGGCCGCGCAGAAGAAGTCGCTGCCCGGTATGATCGAGCGCATTCGCGAAGAAGTCGCCAAACTCTGACGTGGAGTCCGCGTGGCTGGCTACGAAAGGAACAAGCAGCGTCTGGAGGATCTCCAGCTGTTGGGCAAAGACCTCGCTCGCCGCTCTGCACGTAGCTGTGAGGTGTGCGAGGCGTCCGGCGTCCGACTCGACCCCTGGGAAGTCCCGCCGGTGGCCGACGACCCCTCGCTCGACCGCACGCTGTTGATCTGCGCGCCGTGTGCCGCCGCCGTGGCGGGCGGGGCATTGGGCGATGCCGCGACATGGCGCTGTCTCGAGAATGCGATGTGGTCCGAGCTTCCTGCGCTGCAAGTGACCGCGATCTTGTTGTTGCGGCGACTCGCCGCCGAAAACGTGGACTGGGCCGCAGCGGCCCTCGATAGCGTCTACCCCTCCGAAGAAACCAACGCCTGGCTCGAGGCTCTCTGAGATGAACCACCACACCACCATCGTGCTGCTGGCGGCGCTGCTCGCGGGTTGTCCCCCGTCCGGCGGATCCCCGCCCGAGATGCCGCAGAACAACGTCGTTGTTCAGCCGACGACGAACAATGCGACGTCGCCGCCCGACATCGAACTGCCTCCGTTCGCGCCCGCGGCGCCCAAGATGCGGCGGCTCGCCCGGGTTGAGTACGAGAACTCCATTCACGACATCTTCGGCGATTACGTCACGATCGGTGATCTCGAACCGGACACCCCCGTCAATGGGTTCACCTCGATCGGGAACGCGCAGATCTCGACCTCGCGTAGCGGAGTCGAGAAGTACGAGACCGCTGCACTGTCGATCGCCGCGCAGGTGCTGCGCAGTCCCGCGCGGATCAACCTCATCGATTGCGTCCCGCAAGACTTCATCGACGGCCCCTGCGCCACGTCGTTCATCGCCAGTATCGGTCCGCGGCTGTTTCGTCGCCCGCTCACCGAGGTCGAGGTGCAGACCTACACGACGGTCGCGATGGCCGGGATGCGCGACCTCGGAGATTTCTGGCTCGGCCTCGAGATGGGCCTCGCCGGACTGCTGCAGTCGCCGCACTTCCTGTACCGAACGGAGTGGGGCGACCTCACCGCCGGCACCGAGAAGCGCCGCCTGACGTCCTACGAAGTAGCGAGCCGTCTGAGCTACTTCATGTGGGCCAGTACCCCAGACCAGTTGCTGCTCGCCGCGGCGGCCGACGGCAGCCTCGATACCGACGAGGGCATCCGAACGCAGGTCGAGCGCATGCTCCGCAATCCGCGGTCCATTCGCGGACTGCGCACGATGTGGGACGAGTTCCTCCAGATGCGTCCGTTGGCCACCAAGGTCAAAGACCCGGGGCTCTTCCCGGAGTTCGACGGTGAACTCGCCGCGGCGATGCGCGAGGAGACCTTGCGCGTGATCGAGCACTTCATGCACGCCGACGCGGATTTCCGGGAGATCTTCTCCACGCGCATGACCTTCGTGAACGCGAGGCTCGCCGCGTTGTACGACCTCGACGTCAGCCCGCCGGGCACCGAGTGGCAACAGGTCGAGCTCGCGGAGGACGGTCTACGCCGCGGGATTCTGGGCCACGCGAGCTTCCTGGCCGGGCACGCGCACGCTGCGCTGACCTCGCCCACCCATCGCGGATTGTTCGTCCGACAGTCGTTGCTCTGTCTGCCGATTCCGCCGCCACCGCCGAACATCGATCTCACGATCGAGCCGGCGCAGGCCGGCGAGACGCTTCGCGACAAGTTGTCGGTGCACATGGAGAGCCCCGGCTGCTCTGGCTGTCACCTGCTGATGGATCCGATCGGCTTCGGCTTCGAGAACTTCGATGCGCTAGGGCGTTATCGAACCAAGGACAACGGCGTGATTGTGGATGCCACCGGAGACCTCGACGGGGAGTCGTTTACACACGCCGGTGAGCTGGCTGACCTCGTGGCGACGAACCCGTCAATCTCGAGTTGCATGGTGCGCAAGATCTACCGACATGCGCTTGGTCACGTGGAAGGCGACAGCGAGGAGGTCCTGATTCGCGACCTCGAAAACAACTGGAAGAACGGTGGGTTTCGATTCCGCGAACTTCTGTATGCGCTCGTGACGAGCGAAGGCTTTCTCTACGTCCAGGGAGGTGAGTGATGGCAATTCGACCCCTCAATCGACGAACGTTTTTACGTGGCGCGGTCGGCGCAGCCGCCGCGACCGTCGCGCTGCCGACGCTCGAGATCATGCTCGATAGCAACGGACTCGCCTACGCCGACGGTCACGGCGTCCCGAAGCGCTTTGGGATCTTTTTCTGGGGCAACGGCGTCGTGAACAGCGCATGGAATCCCAGCTCCACGGGGTCGGGCTCCGCCTGGTCGTTGAGTCCGGAGCTCGCGCCGCTGCAGAACGTGAAGTCGCACCTCACGGTCGTGTCCGGCAGTCGTGTCCGCACCGCCAACCTGCGCGGCCATCACGCCGGCGTCGCCGGCATCTTGTCCGGCGCCAACGTGCTCCCGCAAGACCCCGGTGACGCGGGGTACGCGTCGACCTTCACCGCGCCATCGATCGACCAGATCGTGGCGCAGGCGAAGGCCGGGAACACCGCGTTTCGTTCCCTCGAGGTCGGGGTCGACGAGCGCGTATCCGAAGTCGAGGGGACCACGCTGCGGTACCTGTCGCACAACGGTCCCGATAGCGTGAACCCGCAGGAGTACAACCCCGCCGCGGTGTTCTCGCGGCTGTTCGGCGCGGGATTCGTCGAGCCCGGCGAGATGGCGATCGTGGACCCTCGGCTGCGATTGCGCCGCAACATTCTGGACGCCGTCCGCACCGACGCCCGAGAGCTGAAGAAGCGCCTCGGCAGCACCGACCGCGCGCGGCTCGACGAGCACCTCGAGGCGATCGGGGAGCTTCAGACCCGGATCGAGCAGCTGGAGTCCGCGCCGCCGGCCACAGGCATCGCCTGTGAACGGCCGACCGAGCCTGAGTTCGCGCCAACGACCACCGCGGCGGGCCAGCGCGCGCGCTCGCGCGCGATGTCGGACCTGATCGTCATGGCGACCGCGTGCGACGTGACGCGCGTCTGGTCGAACCTCTTCAACGGGTCGGTCAGTGGCACGTACTACTGGGACGTGGATCCGCAGATGTCGTTCCATCAGCTCACCCACGACGAACCCGGCGACCAGCCCAAGGTTCACCAGTGCGTGGTGTTCGTGATGGAAGAGCTCGCCTACCTGCTCGAGCAGCTCAAGGCCACGCCGGAAGGCGCCGGCAACTTGCTCGACAGCATGGTCATCCTCGGGACGTCCGACGTCTCATCCGGGCGTGAGCATTCGCTGTTCGACTACCCGATCCTCATCGCGGGCAAGGGCGGCGGCGCGCTCAAGGGCGACATGCACCATCGGATTTTCAACCAGAACTCCAGCCACTCGCTGCTGTCCTGTCTGCACGCGATGGACATCCCGGCCACCGAGTTTGGGGCCGGCGGCGGCTACGTCGACTCGCCGCTCAGCGAGATCCTGACTTAGCAGGTGCAACGATTGAAGAAGGTCCTGCTCGTCGCGATCGGTTCGATCCTGCTGCTCCTCGCCGCATTTGCCGGCTTCATCGGCTACATGCACGCCACGGCGCCGACGTTCGAAGGGGTCGCCTCGATCGCCGATGAGCCCGCGTACCAGGACCCAGCTCTCCTGGCGGTGGCGTGGGAACTGCCGGCGGCGTCGACGTTCGCCGGCAGGCTCAAGTCGCAGTCCAACGGCTCGCGGTGCGGGCCAGCGACCCTCGCCAACACCTTGGCGTCGATCGGCTCGGAGGACGACACCGAGGAGGAGGTACTGGACGACACCGGCCTCTGCTGGACGGGAATGTGCTTTGGCGGGATCACGCTCGACGAGCTCGCGGACATCGCGCGCGTCAAGGGCGTCAGCGACGTGGCCGTCTTCCGGGACATCACCTACGAGGAGTTCCGGCAGCATCTCATCGCGTCGAACGATGCCGCAACGCGCTACACGATCAACTTCCAGCGCGGGCCGCTCTTCGGCAAGAGTTCTGGCCATCACTCGCCGATCGGTGGGTACCTCGATGACGAAGACCTCGTGTTCGTGCTCGATACGAACGACGATTACCGCCCCTGGCTCGTGAACTCTCGGCGGCTGTTCGAGGCGATGAACACCCTGGATTCGACGGCCGGAGCGACGCGCGGCCTGATGCGCATTCGCATCACTGACCACGGTCAGTAAGGCGTCACGCCGGCAGACGCTTGCTTCGAAGACTGCGCGCGATCTCGCGCACGATGGGGATTGGGATCAGCAGCTGAATCAGCGCCGTTGCGACGAGACCGCCCGCGAGCAAGTCGGGCAGATCGAGCGTGCCCGCCACGGCGAGCCAGGCGACGAGGATGTTGGCACCCACACAGACCACCAAGCCCCATAGTTTGAGACGAAACAGCCCGAACAGGGCGCACCCCATCAAGACGGCGCAGGAGGTCAGCGCTGCGGCTTCGGGCCAGTTCCGTACCGAATCGTACATGTGGATCGTCGCGTACAT
>JBFIHF010000241.1:0-10002 GCA_041601915.1 Bradymonadaceae bacterium | reverse complement strand
GGTGACGAAGACGCCGCAACCGCTGCGTCAGTTCTCGTTCGTGCCTTCCTCCAACGAGGGGCGCTTTCTCGTCGACTCCAGCGCCGAGACCGCCGCGATGGTCCAGCTGGTCAGTGAGTACGCGGTCGACTGGGACTCCCGTTTCGCCGACGTCGAAGGCGAGGCGTTCGGCGCCGAACTCGAGATTCCGTCGCGCGCGACCAAGCGCGGCGCCGTCACGCGCGCCTACGTGCGCCTCGACAACCAACTCGAAACCGCCGCGCGCATGGTGATCGTGGAGGCGCCGCTGCCGCCCGGAGCGTTCGTACCGACCGACGCGCTCGACGCGCTCGTCGCGGGCGGCGCGATCGACCTGTACGAGGTGCTGCCGACCCACGTGCGCTTCTACGTGGACGCCGTTCCCGGCAAGCAAGAGCGCGTGTTCGCCTACGATTTCGTGCCGCTGGTGCGCGGCGCGTTCTCGCTGCCGCCACTGCGCGCGTATCCCTACTACTCGCCGGAGCCGGTCACCGAGGTCGACGCCGGCGACATCACGACCCGCTGAGCGGCGGGAATCTCGTGTGACGCCTTGCCGTTGACTGGTCGCCTTGTTAGAGACAGCCCATGAAGCAGATCTCATTGCCCGTTATCGAGCCGCGTGTAGAGCCCAAAGGGGACGCACGCGTCAGTGGCCCGGCGCGACCGGACCTCAAGTTCCGTGAAGATGAGGCCGGCCCGCGTCCGAAGTGGATTCGCAAGCGCCTGAGCTTCAACGCCTCGTACTTCGAGACGCAGGAGCTCGTGAAGAAGGCCAAACTCCACACGATCTGCGAGTCGGGACAGTGTCCGAACATCGTCGAGTGCTGGAGCCGCAAGTCGCTCACGATGATGATCCTGGGCAACGTCTGCACCCGCAGCTGCGGGTTCTGCGACGTACAGACGGGACGACCGGGAGTCGTGGACATCGACGAGCCGCGGCGCGTCGCGGAGACCCTCGCGAGCCTCGCGCTGCGATATGTCGTCATCACGAGTGTGGACCGCGATGATCTGCCCGACGGCGGGGCCGCCATCTGGGCCGAGACGATCCGGCGGTGCAAGGAGCTCGCGCCGCAGATGGGCGTCGAGGTGCTGACGCCCGATTTCAAAGGGCAGCTCGACGATCTCGAGCTCGTGCTCGATGCGCGCCCCGACTGCTTCGCCCACAACATCGAGACCGTCGCCGAGATGCACCGGACGGTGCGGCCGCAAGCGGACTACGCGCGCAGCCTCGCAGTACTCGGGCACGCGGCGACCTACGGCGAGTCGCTGGTGAAGTCCGGCGTCATGCTGGGCCTCGGCGAGACGACGGCGCAAACGCTGGCCACGATGCAGGACCTCGTCGACGTCGGCGTCGAAGTGCTCAACCTCGGTCAGTACCTGCGCCCGTCCAAACGGCATCTGCCCGTGATGCGCTGGGTTCACCCCGACGAGTTCGAGATGCTCGCCGAGCGTGGCCACGAGATGGGTTTCCGGCACGTCGAGGCGGGGCCGCTCGTGCGGTCCAGCTATCGCGCCGACCAGCAGGCCGAGACCGTCGCGCGCAAGTCTGCAGCCAAATGATCGATCCGAGCCGTATCGATTGGCGCGTGTATGCGATCATCGATGCCGCCGGACCCGACCCCGTGGGCCTCGCGCGCGCCGTGCTCGTCGGTGGAGCCGGCGTCCTGCAAGTTCGGGACAAACGCGGCGATACCCGAGCGACCGTGGCGCTCTGCCACAAGATCCGAGCGATCTGGACCGGTCCTTTCATCGTCAACGACCGCGTGGACATCGCCCTCGCCGTCGGCGCCGATGGCGTGCACCTCGGCCCCCACGATCTCAGCGTCGCCGACGCGCGACGCATCGCCCCCGCACTGCTCATCGGCGCCAGCGCTGGCACGCCGGAGGACGCGCGGGCCGCCGTCGCGGCGGGCGCGCACTATCTGGGCTCCGGTGCCGTCTTCGACGCCCGCGGCTCGAAGCCCGACGCCCACCAGGAGCGCGGCCTCGAAGCGCTGCAGCGCGTGGTCGAAGCGGTGGCAGTGCCGGTGATCGGGATCGGCGGCATTTCGGTCGCGAACGCGCACCTCGTGCGCCAGACCGGCGCGGCGGGCGTCGCCGTCATCCGAGCCCTCGCGACGAACGACCCTGGCGCCGCCGTCGCGCAGCTGCTCGCCGTGCGCTGAACGCTCGGAGCGGCTAGTATCAGGCGATGAGACACCTCCTCGCGGTCATGTCGCTTCTCGTCGCACTCAGCTCTTGCGAGAAGCCGTGCGAAGTTCCGGCCGGGACCTACGAACTGACGTACAAGAAGCTCGAGGGCGACTGCCCGGACGAGCTCGTCACGCAGTTTGACGGCAAGCAGTCCGACCTCGAGATCGAAGCGGGCGTCTGTCGAAGGTTCGCGTTTCAGCACAGCGCGGACCTGCCGAATGGATGCGCGCTCGACACAGACATGAGCGCTCAGCTCGTGACGACCGGCGTCGAGGATGGTCAGGCCGCGCTCACACTGCGCTGTACGAAACCCAAGACGTACACCTGCCGTCACCTGTTTGCCGTCGAGTACAGGCGTAAGCCTTGAGGCGCACCATCTTCGCCGCGGCGATGGCGCTCGCGTCGGCTCAGCTGTTTCTGGTGCAGCCGATGGTCGCGCGGCTGCTGCTGCCGATCGTCGGCGGATCGACGCTCGTGTGGTCGGCTGCGCTCGTGTTCTTCCAGATGGCCCTGTTGGTCGGCTACGCGTTGGCGCATCTGGAGGTCCGGCTACGCGGCGGGCGCGCGGACTACATGATTGGGCTGGTTGTTGCGGGCGCGCTCGTCCTACCGTTCGCCGCGCCCGAGTCGCCACCATCGTGGTCGAGTCCGAGCACCTGGGTTTGGGTCGAGCTCGCGAAGATGCTGGGCGCACCCTTCGTGCTGCTCGCCGCCGCCTCGCCGCTGCTACAGCGCTGGTACGCCTCGACCGACGAGCCTGACGCCGACGAACCGTATCGACTCTACTCCGCGAGCAACGCCGGCAGCGTCGTCGGACTGCTCAGCTACCCATTCTTGATCGAGCCACTCGTCGACCTGCCGACCCAGGCGCTGGGCTGGTCCGTGGGCTACGGGCTGCTCATCCTGCTCGTCGGCGCAGCCGCATTGCAGGCGCCTCGTACGACCCGGAGCCAGGCGCCCGCGACCCCCGCGCCGGGCGCGAACCGCGCACTGTGGTGGATGGTGTGCGCCGCGATTCCGGCGAGCCTTCTGGTCACGATGACCGCGAACATCACGGCCGACATTGCCCCGGTGCCACTGCTGTGGGTGGTACCGCTCGTCGCCTATCTCGCCTCGCACATCTGGGTCTTTTCGCGACGCGCGCCATCCCATCGCAGCGCCCAACTGGCGCTGGTCGCGGCGGTCGTGCCCTACACCGCCCTGCAGTTCTTCGAGCTGTCGAAGCCGTGGTGGTTCTTCGCGCCACTGGCCGTCGTGATCTTGGGCGTGGTGTCCGTCGCGTATCACGGCGAGATGGTGCGCACGCGGCCCGCCGCGGAACACTTGACCTGGTTTTATCTGTGCACCGCGCTCGGCGGCGTCCTGGGCGGCGCGTTCGCCACATTCGGCGCCCCGATGATCTTCGACACGCTGTTCGAGCTGCGCCTCGAGCTCGTGCTCGCGCTCGCCGTGCTCCCGATGGTTCACGCCCTCGCGGTCCCCCGGCGTGTGGTGGTTGGAAGTGTCATGTTCATCGCCGTGATCGCCGCCTTCGCGTCGATCAGCCTCGCGCATCCGAAGCAGCTCACGGTGCCGGTCGCCGTCGCCGTCGCGATCGTCGTCGCCCACGCGTGGGATCGGCGGGCCGGTTTCGTCGGTTTGGCGATCCTGGCCGCCGCCCTGCTGTCCATCAGCGACCCGGTCGCGACAGCCCGCAGCGCCTATGGCCGCTACCGGATCGCGAGCGTGACGAACCAGCTCGGGGAGTTCCACGAGCTGATCGTCGGCACCGTCTCCCACGGCGCGCAGGCGCGCGACGAGTCGATCCGCAAACTGCCGCTGTCGTATTACCATCCGTCCGGCCCCATCGGTCAGGTGCTGCGCGATCCGATCGGCGACGGGCCGCTGGGCGTGATCGGACTGGGCGTCGGCGCCGCCGCGGCCTACGCGCGAGACGATCGGCCGGTCCAGTTCTACGAACTCGATCCCCTGGTCCTCACGCTCGCGCAGAACCCCGCATACTTCACCCACCTTGCGACGTGCGGCAAGCGCTGCAGCGTGGTGATCGGCGACGGGCGACTCGGTGTCGCGGCGCTGCCGGATCACTCGATAGCGGTTCTGGTCGTCGATGCGTTCTCGGGCGACGCGATCCCCACGCACCTGCTCACCGTCGAGGCGTTCCGCATGTACCAGCGCAAGCTGCGGCCGGGCGGCGCGATCCTCGTCAACGGCTCGAACATGTACGTCGATATCGCCGAGGTCGTCGCGAACGCTGGCGCGGCGACCGGCATGCGCGCGGTGGAGCAGAACTTCTGGCCCCGCGAGGCGCACCTGCGCGCCCTGCAAGTCGCCGCCAGTGACTGGATCCTGCTGACGGCCGACGCCACCGCGATCGATCGCTTCGCGGCCGACCCGCGATGGCGCCGGATGAACGTCGCCGACGCCGAGGCGGCGTGGACCGACGACTGGCAGAACCTGTTCGCCCACTACATCTGGATGTAGCGCCGATCGGAAGGTCGAGTCGCCATCTCGGCCCACGAATGAGGCGAGCGGGACACATCAATGGGTGGCTGGGCGAACAAGGATCTCCGCGAACCCCGACAGAACCTGACGAATCGCCGCGGCGCGGCCGTTGGCACAGACGTTGCTCTACCTCGGCCCGGTGGTTGAACCCAGGTGGTCAGGTCATGATGCAATCCAAACGAAACGTTCTCCTCGGCACGATTCTTCTCGTCGCGCTCGGCTGTGCCGACTCCTCGCTCGAGATGATGGCCAGCGATGATGGTGCAAACAACGACTCGACGGCGCCCGGCCCTGCCGATTCCGGCACCGACTGGCTGGACACCGACGGGGACGGCGTCGTGGACCGTCAGGACAACTGCGTCAATGCGTTTAACCCCGGCCAGGAAGATGGCGACCGCGACGCCATCGGCGACGCGTGCGACAACTGCCCCAGCACCGCGAACTTCAACCAGGTCGACGGCGACGCAAACGGGATCGGCGACGCATGCCAGCAGGGTGACGCGCCTGACTCCGACGGAGACGGCGTCGCGGACGTCGCCGACAATTGCCCGACCGTCGCGAACGCCGACCAGGCCGACGCCGATTTCGACCGCGTCGGTGACGCCTGCGACAACTGCCCCAACCAGTCCAACCCCGCACAATCCGACGCCGACGCCGATGGTGTCGGCAACGCCTGCGACCCCGATTACAGCGGCAACATCTGCTACAGCGAGCAGTTCACGCCCGATGTCACGACGATTGAGCCGGCACTTCTCATGATGCTGGACGCGTCGGGATCGATGGCGAACGAACTCGACTCGACGCGCCCGCGACCGTGGCCGATCGACCTCGCGCAGACCGCGATCGGGAGCGTGGCAGATGCCGTCGCCAACGATGCGTGGATCGGGTTGTCCCAATTCCCCAATCAAACCTCGCCGGGCAGCACCTGCACCACCAAAGACCACCTCGGCGTCGCGTCAAACAGCGCCCAGGCGATCAAGAATGCCGTGAACGCCGTGAACGCCGTCGGCAACACGCCGACGGGCTACGCGCTCAACTCCGTGCTCGACCGCGGCCTGCTGGACAACGCCGCCGATCCGTTCGCCGCACGGCGCCCCAAGGGCGTGATCCTCATCACGGACGGGGACCCGACGGTAGCCTGCGACACGGGCTCGCCCGTCAATCAGCGCGTCGCCGCGCAGCCCGAAGCAGTGGCCGCGGCCGCACGCCTGAACAACGCTGGCATCCCGGTCTACGTCATCGGCTTCATGTCGGGGGCTCAGCCCGCGAACCTCAATGAAATTGCGGCCGCGGGCGGCACCGATGCCCCCGGCGCGGACCGCTTCTATGTCGCCAACGACACCACGCAACTCGTCGCGGCGGTGCAGGCGATTCGGCAGCAGATCGTGTCGTGCACCTACCAGCTCGGCGCGGTGCCCAACGACATGGACGGCATGACCGTGAGTGTCGACGGCGTCCCCGTGCCCGACAACGCGGCCAACGGCTACAGCTACGACCCTTTCGCGCGACTCGTCACGCTCAACGGTGCGGCATGCGACGGCGTCAAGAACGCGCCGGACCCCTCGCAGAAGCGCATCCAGGTCGACATCACCTGCGCCGACCCCGACGAGTGCCAGCCGGCCGCCGAAGTCTGCGACCAGCAAGACAACGATTGCGACGGCCAGGTCGATGAGAACGACGTCTGCAACATGGGCGGCGGCGCGACCGAGGTCTGCAACGGCATCGACGACAACGGCGATGGCCAGGTCGACGAAGGCTGCCCGCTCTGCCACCTCGCCGGGGACACCTGTGCCACCGACGCCGATTGCTGCTACTCGACCTGCAACTCCGGGACGTGCGTCAACCAGTGCCGCCCCGCGGAGGTCGCGTGCAACAGCAACAGCGACTGCTGTAGCGGCGTGTGCTCCGGCAGCATGACCACCCCAGGCGTGTGCCTGGCGCAGTAACCCGCCGCCGGATCCGTATTGCGCCGCGGACGCCACCCGCGATATGGAACATTCGTTCAGTTGTTTCGTTCGTCGCAGTAAGAACAGATGGCGCGTCCAACCAAAGACTTCGATCCCCGACGTGAAATCGTCGTGCGCGGCGCGAGAGAGCACAATCTCGCCAACCTGCACGTCCGCATCCCCAAGCGAAAACTCGTCGTCTTCACCGGGCCGTCGGGCTCGGGCAAGTCGAGCCTCGCGTTCGACACCATCTACGCCGAGGGGCGCCGCCGCTACGTCGACAGCCTCTCGCTGTATGCCCGCCAGTTCCTGGGCTCCATGGACAAGGCGGACTTCGACCAGATCTTGGGGCTGAGCCCGACGATTAGCATCGAGCAGAAGAGCACATCGTACAATCCGCGCTCCACGGTCGGCACGACGACCGAGATCTGGGACCACCTTCGAATCGTCTGGGCGCAGCTGGGCGAACAGCGCTGCTACAACTGCGGCGAACCCGTCAGTTCGATGTCGCGCGAGGCGATCGCGCACGAGATTCTCAAGCTCCCCGACCGCACGAAGTTCATGCTGCTCGCCCCGATGGTGCGCAACCGCAAGGGCGAGTTCCGGGACATGTTCGAGCGACTGCGCCGCGCCGGCTTCGCCCGCGTGCGCGTGGACGGCGAGCTGCTGGAGCTCACCGACGTCGACATCCTCGAGAAGGGAAGGAAGCACGACATCGACGTGGTCGTGGACCGGCTGATCGCCAAGCCCGACAGCGAGACGCGCCTCAACGAGTCCGTCGAGAGAGCACTCGTGGCGGGCGACGGAAAGCTCGTGCTCGCCGTCCCTGAACAGGGCTCGACGGCGGCGTGGGAGCGCCTGTATTCGCGCGATCGAAGCTGCACGACCTGCAACATCTCCTATCCGGAACTCACCCATCAGAGCTTCTCGTTCAACAGCCCGCTGGGCATGTGTCCCGCATGTCGGGGCATCGGGACCCGTCCCGAGATCGAACCGGCGTTGTTTGTGGTCGACCCGACCAAGAAGCTGCGGCTCGGAGGATTCGCGGTGCTCGGCCCAGCGCCCGAAGAGCGCGGGTGGAAGGGCTTTTCGGCCAAGAAGGAGGTCGAGCCGATCTGGAAGAAGCTGTTCGAACTGCATGCCGCGGGGCGCGTCGACATCGACAAGTCCTGGCGAGAACTCGACGCCGGCACCCGGCGGTATCTGCTCGATGGGGATGAAGTCGCCGACGAAGCCTTGCCGTTCGGGGGGATCACCTACCTCGTCCAGCAAGCCCAGAAGAAGTCGCGCAAGGGTGGACCGCGCAACCACTTTGCGGAGTTTGTGGAGCAGCGACGATGTACGGATTGCGACGGGTCGCGCCTGCGCCCCGAGAGTCGCGCCGTCGTCTTCCGGCAGATGTCGGCGCTGGACGTGAACGCGATGAACATTCGCGAGCTTCGCGAACGCGCCGAGACGGTTGTGCTCAGCGACCGTGAAGCCAAGATCGGCGCGGAGCTGCTCGCCGAAATCCGGGAGCGGCTCCGGTTCCTCGAAGGCGTCGGGCTCGGGTATCTGAGCCTCGGGCGCTCCGCAGCGAGCTTATCCGGCGGCGAGGCCCAGCGCATTCGCCTCGCCTCGCAGCTGGGCAGCGAGCTGACGGGAATCCTGTACGTCCTCGACGAGCCCTCGATCGGCCTACACCAACGCGACAACCGGCGCCTTCTGGAGACGCTGGAGATGCTGCGCGATCGCGGAAACTCGATCATCGTCGTCGAACACGACCGCGAGACGATGGAGGTCGCGGACTGGATCCTCGACTTCGGCCCCGGCGCCGGGCGCCACGGCGGTGAGATCGTCGCGCAGGGCACGCCAGCCGACATCGCGGCCAACGAAGGCTCCGTGACGGGCGACTACCTCAGCGGGCGACGCAAGCTCGCCACACCCCAAGTACGGCGCGCCGGGACCGGCAAGGTGCTGTCGATTCGCGGCGCTCGGCACAACAACCTGCGGAACGTCGATGTCGACATCCCGGTCGGTAAGTTCGTCTGCTTCACCGGCGTCTCGGGGGCCGGCAAGAGCTCGATCGTCAACGACATTCTGTCGCCCGCGGTGGCGCGCAACGTGTTCTTCAAGCACCGCACGGTGGGCGATGTCGACACGATTGAGGGCCTCGAACTGTTCGACAAAGTCATCGAAATCGACCAGACGCCGATCGGGCGGACGCCGCGCAGTAACCCCGCCACGTACACCAAGGTTTTCGACCACATCCGCGAGCTCTTCGCGAACCTGCCCGAAGCCCGGATGTACGGCTTCGACCGCGGCCGCTTCAGCTTCAACGTCGTCGGCGGGCGTTGTGAAGAGTGTCAGGGCGGCGGGATGAAGAAGATCGAGATGAGCTTCCTCGCCGATGTCTACGTGCCCTGCGAGATCTGCCTCGGCCGCCGCTTCAACCATACGACGCTCATGGTGCGCTATCGCGGAAAGAACATCGCGGACGTCCTCGACCTCACGATCGCGGACGCCGCCTCGTTCTTCACCGCACACCCCAAGATCCGCCGGATCATGGAGACACTCGTCGATGTGGGGCTCGACTACCTGACGTTGGGACAGCCGTCGACGACGCTGTCGGGCGGCGAAGCGCAACGAATCAAGCTCAGCCGCGAGCTGGCCAAGATCGCGACCGGCGACACGCTATACATCCTCGATGAGCCGTCGACCGGCCTGCACTTCGAAGACATCCAGAAGCTCCTCGGCGTCGTGGACAAGCTCGTCGACGCGGGCAACACCGTGGTGATGATCGAGCACAACCTCGACATCATCCGATACGCCGACTGGGTCGTCGACATGGGCCCTGAGGGCGGAGACGGCGGCGGATACGTCCTCGCCGTCGGCACGCCCGAAGACGTCGCCTTGGTCCCGGAGTCCTACACCGGCCGATTCCTCGCCGAAGAGCTCTAGACAATATGGAGCGACCGGCTCCGCGTCGTATGCGGCTCGGACGTTTCTGCGTCAACCCGCGGTTTAGTTGCACAACGAGTGTACGTCGTGCGCCTTGGAGCCGGTCGCTCCATATTGTCTAGAGAGCGTCGTCGTCGGCGTTCGCGAGGACCTCGTTGTAGTAACGGGCATCGTCGGACACTTCGGCCCCGAGCCACGGGCCCCGCTCGAACGTCTCCTCCGCCGCGCCGAGCTCGATCTCCGCGAGCAGCAGTCCGGCATGTCGCCCTTCGAACTCGTCGATGGTCCAGTCGTGTTCGCCGACGCGCAGGTAGTGCCGCGTCTTCCGAACCACGCGCGACCCGCAGAACGCCGCGAGCAGCTCCTCCGCATCGGAAACCGGCAGCGGGTACTCCCACTCCCC
>JBFIHF010000240.1:0-10062 GCA_041601915.1 Bradymonadaceae bacterium | reverse complement strand
CGGGAGTCCCAGTCGACCGCGTACTCACTGACCAGCTGGACCATCGCGGCGGTCTCGGCGCTGGAGTCGACGAGAAAGCGCCCCTCGTTGGAGGAAGGCACGAACGAGAACTGACGCAGCGGTTGCGGCGTCTTCGTCACCTGGAGGTCGGTCGCGCCCTGAATCGTCGGCAGTTGCTGCGCCTCGAAGTAGAAGCGCAACGTGGAGTCGTTGTTGCCCTTCTGGCGCAACGTTTCCAGGGCGCGGAGCGTCCAGACCGTGGACTGGGTGCTGCCCCAGCCGCCGTACGTACCGCGCCCGTTTGCGATCCAGTTGAGGGCGGGCTGCAGCAGCTCCTGCTGGCTCTCGGTGGCGAGCAAGGCCTGGACGGCGAGCGCGGTCGTCTCGCGCGATGCGTAGGTGCCGTAGCCGCCCATCCACGTCTCGTGGGCGTCGTCCCAGAAAGCGACATCGCCTTGCCGGGTCGCGAGTGCGGCGAGCTGGTCAGCGGCCTTCAGCGCGAGCTGCTTCGAGCCGGCATCGGACAATGCGTTGGTGACGAACGCGAGCGCATTGGCGGACTCCACCGAGCCGAGGCGGTCTTCGATGCGGACGAGCGCCTTGTCGATCGCGGGCCGGAAGCGAGTGTTCTTGGTCGCCGTCAACGCCATCACAACGAACGCCGTCGCGCGCAACAGGCCAATGTCGGCGCCACTCGCCGACGATCCCGACACGCCGCGGTGGGGCGCCCAGCTCCCGTTTTCGGCCTGCTGGGACACGAGCCACTGTGCGGCGCGCTCGATGACGCGGGCGTCGACCTTCGTGATCTCGCTCGCCCAGACGAGCTGGAGGATGCCATAGGCCGTCAACATCACGTCGGACGAGTGACGGTCCGGATAGAGCGCAAACCCGCCGTCAGACATCTGGAAGGACAAGATGTTTTGATAGCCAATCCGCACCAGTCGCGTGGCCTTGGCGTGCGTCTTCGCGAAGTCCTCTGCGCCATCGGGCCATTCGGCGGGCGTCATGTCGCGCATCGCCCGAAGAATCATGACGTTGGGGTAGTTCGCCGACGAGGTCTGCTCGAAGCAGCCGGACGGATACGCGAGCATCGACTCCAGCCCGGCCAGTGCATTCGCGACGAGCGATCCGAACAGGCGGACCTCGGCGAACCGCGTGTTGTCGATCGTGTCGCGCGGCACGCGGACTTCGGTCTCCCACCCCTTGCCCACGATCGCCGATGCCGAGTTCCGTAACACACGGCCGTCGGGCTTCACCGTGATCTGGCGGCGCACTGCGTCGCCTTCGCCGGCGGCGCTGCTGGAGCTGACCGTGACGCTGCTGTCTCCGACCCCCACTGCCGCGAGGTTCATCCACACGATGGAGCGCTCCCCGGGTCTCAACGTGTTGGCGCCCCCTCGGAACCCGCGCAGCGCAAGGGGCCCGGAGGTTTCGGCGCTGAGATCGACGACCACCGTGTCGGCGCCGCGATTGACCAGCGTGACCGGGACTTCGAAGCGGTCGCCGTCGATCACCTCGAGCGGCACGTCGAGCTCGACAAAGTACGGTTGGATCGCGACGAGCTTGGCTTCTCCCTCACCGAAGCGCCCGTCGACCGTGTTCGCCCACGCGTTGAGCCGCCACGTGGTGATGCTGTCGGGGAGTTCGACGTCCACGACCGCCTTGCCTGCGGCGTCGGAGGCGATCTCCGGAATCCAGACCATTGTTTCGGGGAACCACGACCGCACGCGCGGCGCATCGGGCGGTGGGGGCGGGGCGCTGCCGGATAGCTTTGGGGCTGCCTGTTCTTCGGGCATCGGCATGACGGGGGAGGGCGCGACCGCGTCCTCCATCGCAAAGCGCTCCGACTTCATCGCCATCCCAGGTGCCATCATGTCTCGCGACGAACCGAGCGTCGCCCCGAGCAGTCCGATGGTGAGAATGCCGGCAAACGAACCGATGCCCAATCCCGACTTCGTGAACCCCTCTCGCATCAAGACAAACGCCCAGATGAACCACTGCAGGGCGATCAGCGCGAGCGGCAAGACGATGCCCGCCTGCAGCACGAAGAAGTCTGCGGATCTTGCACCATGTTGGAGGTCGTCCAAGCAGATGGCCATCGCGCCGAGCAGCGCGGCGCCCGTGAGGTGCGCCGTAAGCCACGCACCGAATCTCACGTCGGGCAACCGCACAGCCGCCGCGATCAGCCAGCACGCGACAACCACGTCCCACACGGCCAATCCACCCACGAGCGCAGCGGCGTTCCCGACGGTCAGCGCCACCGCGAAAGCGCCGCAGAAGAGGGCGACCGCGATCTGCGCACCGGCCCGTCGCCAGGTGAAGGCGGATACGGTCACGGCCGCCCACGTCCAGCGCCCCATCTGAACCGCGTTGGCGATGAGTCCGATGAGGAAGAGCCAGGCGAGCGCGTGCAGCCAGCCCGATCGGGCGTGGCGCTCAAAGGAAGCGGTGAGTTCGGAGACCTGTAGGTAGACATTGTCGACGTCGCTGACGCGCTGGCGAAAACGATGAGTCGCGATGGCGACGCCGTCATTGTCGTCCGAATCGACGCCGTCGAACGCGGACAGGGCGCTGAAAATCGACTGCGGCGCGCGTCGCATCAGGATGTACAGCGGCACGCCGGCGCGCTCTTTCAGGGCGTACAGCGCCTCGTCCACGCCCACCAGTCCGAAGGTCACGGGTGGCGGGTCGCCCCCTGCGCCGTCGGCGGCGGGGAAAGCCAACGTCACCTTCGCCTGCGTCCCGGGGCGGTACTCCGGCTGATCGAGGCTGATGTCGACGGCGTCACCGCCGCGCTGGCGGACCCAGACGGGGGCCTGAGATCGAACGGTGCCCGCCTCAATGAGCGCGACCGTCCCAAATCCCGCCGCAGCGGCGGGGATCACGAGGTCCGCCTTGGCGGCGCCCGCCGAGGTGGAGACGGCCGCGAGCGGAACGCCATCTCGAATGAGAACGATCATCGCGCTCTTTGCGACCCCCGCCACGTCGATACCCAGCGTCTCCCCGACATTGACGACGGATCGGTCGATCGAGAGCGTACTGGGCCCGAAACCGATCGGCACGTGCACGTTCTCCTTGAAGACGACGGCACCGTCGGCGACGACCGTGAGCGAGACGTAGGCGCCGCGACTGGATGTCGGCGTCCAGTGGAACGGCGCTCGCCCCTTCGCGTCAGTGGTCAGAATCATCGACCGTTCACCCGCTGTCTCGGGGATGATGATCTCGACTTTGGCGCCCGCGAGCGGTTTGCCAGAGGCGTCGCGCACGATGACGTAAGCCTGGTCGAGATGATCCCACGAGAAGTTCGCCGAGTTCGCGGGCACGACTTCGACGACCGCGCGTCGGCCAGCGACGGCCGTCGAGCCCTGGCCGACCTCCGCCCGCCCCGCGAGGGAGGTGACGGTGGCTCGGATCGACACGGTCGCCCCGGCGGCCGTGTTCTGCGGCAACGCCAGCGCGACGTCAAAGCCGCCATCGGCGTCGGTCTTGCCCGCCGATGCGGGCAGCGGGATCGCTCCGACGCTCGCCTCGACGGCGATGTCGGCGTCCGCGACGGCCTCTCCGTAGGTGTAGGTTGCGACGACGCGCGCCTCGACCGTGTCGCCCGGCCGGACTTCGGCGAGCTTCGGTGTGACGACGACCTTGAACCGCGGCAGGCGGTACGGCCGCACGTCGACGTTCGTCGTCTTCGACTGGCCACCGGCGCTGACATCGATGGAGTAGCTGCCCTGCAGGCATCGATCGGCGAGCGCGAGCTCTGTCGCGGCGATTCCGCTGGCGCTGGTGTCGACGACCTCATCCATCACGAGATTCGACTTCGCGTCCCGGACCACGAACGTGACGGCGGTCCGCAGCGGTTTGCCGGTCGTCGCCGACGCCACGAGTGCGCGCATCTTGATCGTTTGGCCCGGCTGGTAGAGCGGCCGGTCGATCGTGAGGGCGAGAACGGGCGCGTCGGTCTGCTGCAGCGGTTGGTAGTGCCAGGTTTCGTCGCCGTCGACCTCGATGCGCAGCAGCAGCGCGGGCACCGGCGCCACGTCTCGCCGGCCGGTGTCGCCGGTCGGCGGTCCGGTGGCCGGAACATCGAGCACACCGTTGCCGTCCGAATTGATCGGACCCTTCGAGAGCTCGCGAAACTTGCCGTCCTCAAACGCCTGCGGGTAGTCGGCCGCCTCGGGGGCCCAGCCGTAGTAGAGGGTCGCTTCGCCGGCCAGATCGGTGAGGCCGTCCCAACGACTCAACGAGATGGGCAGCTTGCACGGCGCGTCCGCGGAAAGTCGCGCCGGCCACAGCACCTGGGCCTGGAACGGCGTGCTCGTGAAGTCCGTCACCCAGATCATCGGAACGGCGATGACGACGATGATCCCCACCAAGACGGCGAGCAGCGGCTTGATGCGCTCGCGGAAGTAACCAAAGTACGACACGTCGTCAGTCATGAGTGCTCCGGGCCGAGATGCTTGGGAACGGTTGAAACCATGGTTGGATCCACGACTTGGTAGCACACTCGATCTGCGGATCGGAATCGCGCTCCATTCGTTCGAGTACGCTCGAATTGACCCGAACCGCGCCTCGTGTCACACCTGCTCGCCGTGGGGCCGCCGTCCAACGCGAGGAGTCGCCATGATCGAAGTTCAAGGACTGACACGTTACTACGGTTCATTCCCGGCCGTGCGCGACGTGTCTTTCGAGATTCCCGACCGTGTCATCGTGGGGTTCCTGGGGCTGAACGGGGCCGGGAAGTCCACGGTCCTCAAGGTGCTGGGTGGGTTGCTGCCGCCGAGCGCCGGCAGCGTCAAGGTTGGCGGGATCGATGTGATGGACGCCCCGGATTCGGTGCGCGAGCGGATCGGGTTTCTGCCCGAAGAGCCGCCCTTGTACCGCGAAATGCGGGTCGGCGACTTCCTCCGGTGGTGCGGAGAACTCAAAGGGATTCGCGGGGAGGACCTCGACAAGCGCCTCGCCGAAGTGCTCAAGATCTGTCACCTCACGGACGTCGAGCACCGGCTGATCGAGAACCTGTCGCACGGCTATCGCAAGCGGGTCGGCATCGCGCAGGCGATCATTCATCGGCCGCAACTGGTGATCCTCGACGAACCGATCTCGGGCCTCGACCCGGTACAGATCGTGGAGATGCGCCAGGTGCTGAAACGGCTCAAAGGCACGTGTACCGTGCTGATCAGCTCACACATCCTGTCCGAAATCTCACAGACGTGCGACCAGATCTTGGTGCTGCACAAGGGACGCATCGTCGCGGAGGGCTCCGAAGCGGAACTGTCGGAGCGCCTGCAGGCGAAGTCGCGCGTGAAGGTGACGCTGCGTGGCGGGAAGTCGGCCGTCAAAGAGCTGCTCGGCTCGCTGGAGTTCATCGAGAGCCACAAAGTGACCGCCGACGACGGCGACATCACGAAGGCGACGATCGTGCTCGCCGGCGACCGCCGCGAGGAGCTCGTTGGCGCGATCGTGGCGGCGGGACTCGGTCTGCGACAACTCGAAGACGGCGGATCCGAGCTGGAGAGCGTGTTCCTCGGACTCACCAAAGATGGCGCGGTGAGTGGCTCGACACGCGATGACGGCGTGGACGGCAACACCACGCAAGCGCGACAGGAGGAAGAATGAGAGGCGTACTGCTCATCGCCCGGCGCGAGTTGGGGGCCTACTTCAACTCGCTGTGGGGATATCTGGTCGTCAGCGTGATCCTCGTGGTCAACGGGCTGCTCTTCAACGCGTTCGCCATGGGCGACCGCCCGAAGCTCAGCTTCGAGGTCCTGCGCGACTTCTTCTACTTCTCGTTCGGCACGACCGTCATCGCCTCGATCTTCATCACGATGCGACTCATCGCCGAGGAGCGGCAGACGGGGACGATCGTGTTGCTCCACGCCTCACCGCTCGCGGAGTGGCAGGTCATTCTGGGCAAGTACGTGTCGGCGATGGTGTTCCTGCTCGTGATGCTGGGGCTGTCGGCCTACATGCCGGCGCTGGTGTTCGTGAATGGCAAGGTGTCGATGGGGCACATCGGGGCCGGCTACCTCGGATTGGCGCTGGTGGGCTCCGCAGTCGTCGCGATTGGCACGTTCGCCTCGACGCTGTCGCGCTCCCAACTCGTCTCCGCGGTGGTGGGCGGCGTCATCGCGGTGTTTCTGCTCGTGACGTGGCTGCTGGCCCGGATCGCCGATCCCCCGCTCAAAGAGATTCTGTCCTACATGAGTCTATTTGATCGCCACTATCGCCGGTCGTTCATGGAGGGGCAGATCCACACCCGTGACATCATCTACTTCGTCTCGATGACGTTCGCGTTCCTCGTGATGTCGGTACGAACCATTGCGGCACGGAGGTGGAAATGAGTGTCAGTATCCTCATCTATCTCGCCGGTTTGGCGGTGATCTACGTCGGTGAACGCCTGTTGTCGGGTTACGAGAGCCTCAACATGGTGCTCGTCGCGGCGGGGCTCGTCGGCGTGATCGGTGCGATGGCGCTGCGCGTCAATGTGATGAAGGCGACTACCGATCCGGGCCTGCGCTGGGCCCACCGGCGGATGTTGGACTTCTTCGGCGTCGCACTGCTCGGACTCGCGCTGTACTTCGTGGTGAGCCTGAAGCTCTCCGGCGACGAAGCGACGGCGAAGGCCGCGGGCGTGCTCACGGCGCTGTGGCCGGTCGCGCTGCTCGTCGCGAGTATCGTACTGCTGGTCCTCGACCACGCGATCGAGTCGTCGCCGGTGGTGTTGCCGCAGCAGCAAGTGGCGCGGGCGTTGTGGAGCGGGTTGTCCGTCTCCTTCGCGATCGCGCTCGTGTTTCCGCTGAACTACCTCGGCGAGAAGCACAACGAACGATGGGACTTCTCGTACTTCCGTACCGCCGAGCCGGGAACAGCGACCAAGGCGATCATCGCGGGGCTGCCCGAGACGATCGACGTGCGGATCTTTCAGCCGACGTCGTCGGACGTGCTCGCCGAGCTCCAAAACTACTTCGCGCAGATCGACAGTCCGAAGCTGCGGGTTCAAGTCCTCGACCAGGCCGCAGTACCAGTCGTCGCCAAGGACCTCCGGATCCGCGACAACGGCTACATCGCGTTCACGCAGGGCCCGCTCGTCACGCCTAAGATGTCCGACGAGGACAAGAAACGGGCGCGCAAGATGCCGCGCACGGAGACGGTGAAGATCGGCGTCGACCTCGACGAGGCGCGACCGAAGCTCAAGAATCTGGACAAAGAAATCCAAAAGGCGCTGCTGTCCTTTGCGCGTGGCGAGATCAACTCGTACGTGACGGTCGGCCACGGCGAGCTGACCTGGGGCGGCGGTGAGTCGAATCCGCTGCGCACGATGAAGGGCACCAAGCAGATCCTCGAGTTCATGAATCTGGACCCCAAGAAGCTCGGACTCACCGAGGGGCTGGGCGAAGCGGTGCCCGACGACGCGGATGTCGTGCTGGTGCTTGGTCCCGACCGCGGGCTGCTCAAGGCCGAGGTCGATGCGCTGCGCGCCTACCTCAAGCGGGGCGGCTCGCTGCTGCTCGCGATCGAGCCCCGGGAACTGCGCACGAATCGCCCGGAGTTCGAGACCGAAGACACGTTGGGGCCGCTGCTCGACGACCTCGGACTCAGCCTCGGCGAGGGCGTCTTGGCGTCGACGAACATGATCGTGCCGACGGCCAACAACCTGACGGACCGGTTCAACGTCGCGACGGACAGCTTCTCGTCGCACCCGTCGACCGTCGTGCTCTCCAAGCAGCGCGCCCAGCTCAAGCTCTTCACGCCCGGCGCCGGACACCTCGTCCAGAAGGCGAACGCCAAACCCAAGGTCACCGTCACGGTGCGCTCCCAGGGTGGCTCGTGGGCCGACCGCAACATGAACCTGCAGCTCGACACCGATCAGGCGGAGTCCAAAACGGCGCGGCCGCTGGCCGTCGCCGTGGAGGGGCCGGGCGCCGAAGGTTTCCGCGCCATTGTCGTCGCCGACGCGTCGTTGTTCGCCGACTTCCCGATCGTGAACCCCGGAAACCAGCAGTTCATCTACGACTCGCTGAACTGGCTCACGGGGCAGGAGGCGATGTCCGGTGAGGTGGAGAACGAAGAGGACGTGCGCATCCAGCACACCAGTGAAGGGCAGGCAGGTTGGTTCTACAGCACTGTGATCGGGGTGCCGTTCCTGTTCTTCGCGTTCGGCGCCGTCCGACTGCGGATCCGCCGCCGCAAAGGAGGTGCAGAATGAAGACGACCACGATGGTCTACGCCGCGCTGTTTTGCGTCGCGATGGTGGCTTCCTACCTGACATGGACCGCGGAGCCCGAGCCGGTCGACGAGGAGGGAAGCGTCGTGCTGATCGACGCCAAACCCACCGAGATTGCCAAGATCGCCTACACCTCCAAGGATTCCGACGCGACGTTTGAGCAGAAGTCGGACGACCTCGGCGATTTTCTGTGGGTGACGACCACCCGTCGCGTGGAGTCGAAGAGCCCGATCAAGAATCCGCACGTGCCGCCGGTCGACGCGGCGGACGCCGGTGACGCGGGCGACGCGGCCGAGGTCGCTCCGGCGCCGGTACCGCCGACACCGCCGACCGTGAAGGTGGAAACAGCGGCCTTCAAGGCCGGCAAAGCGGGCGAGCAGCTGCTCGCAGAGCTGGCGCCGTTTCGCGTGGCGCGCAAGCTCGACGTCAAGGAAGGCGACCTCGCCGACTTCGGACTCGACGCGCCGGGCGCGACGCTCAGCGTCACCACGAAGTCCGGCACGACGCGAAACTTCGAGATCGGCGACACCGCCTACGGCCACAAGAACGTCTACCTGCGCGACACAGCCAGTAAGGAGGTGTTCGTGATGAAGCGCTCCGTGGTCAGCCCGCTCGAGCGCGCCGACACCAAGCTCCCGGAGAAAGAACTCTTCGCCGGGGAGCCCAGCGCCGTGGCCAAGGCGTCGATCGTGACGGCGACCGGCTCGCTCCATCTCGTGCAACGCAACCGCGACGACGCGGCGAAGGCGAGCTGGACCGCGGCGGATAGCGATACCGTGAATCCGACGGCCGACGCCTGGCTCGACAAGGTTTTCCGGCTTCGATCGACGGGCTACCTGCCCGCGACCCAGAAGACCGAAACGGAGACCGTCTTCGCCGTGAAGCTCGAGTTCGACGAAGGAAAGCCGGTCAAAATCGAAGTCTTGCGCGGTGCCGACGAAAAGGGCGAGGAAGTCTGGTTCGCCCGCTCGGAGTTCACGCGCGGCCTCGTAACCTTGTCCAGCGGGCTTGCCGCCGATGCCGCCGCGGACCTCGCGACGCTGTTCGCTACGGAGTAGTGGCGACTTCGTACGGGGCCTGTTAGCGTGCGGCCCCGACCGCGGTTTGGTCGGTGCACACAGGGAGCACATGAAGTTCGACAACACCGACGCGCTGGGCAAGGCAGTCCGAGCGGACGTCGCCGGTTACTTCGATTCGACGGGGGTTGATCGGCGCGATGTGCGTGCGCAATGGGTCAAGGCAGGAGTCATCCTGACGTGGTTCTACGGCAGTTACGCCCTGCTCATGTCCGGCGTGCTCCCCGTGTTCGGCAACATCCTCGCCACGATTTCGCTCGGGTTTGCGACCGCGGGTATCGGGTTCAGCGTCATGCACGACGGCTGTCACGGTGCGTTCTCGAACTCCAAGCGCGCGAACCGCTGGCTGGGCCGCACGCTCGACATGATGGGCGGCAGCTCGTACGTCTGGCGCCATCAGCACAATCGCGCCCACCACACCTATACGAACATTGACGGCTGGGACACGGACATCGAGATGGGGGCGCTGATTCGGTTGTCGCCCACGCAGCCCCGCCTGCTGCACCACCGACTGCAGTTCATCTACATCTGGTTTCTGTACGCCCTGCTCGTGCCGAAGTGGATCTTCGTCGACGACTACGTCGCTCTGGCCCGAGGTTCGGTCGGTGAGACCCCGATGAAGTTCCCGCGCGGCACCGAACTCGCCGTGTTCGCGGGGGGCAAACTGTACGCCTACACGTTGGCGCTCGGCCTGCCGCTCCTGCTTCATCCGGGGACCGCCGTGTTGCCGCTGTTCGCGCTGTGGGCGGCCGTGGCGGGCGT
>JBFIHF010000239.1:0-10077 GCA_041601915.1 Bradymonadaceae bacterium | reverse complement strand
GGGACCCGCTCCGCTCATTACTCGGCCACGAAACGCGGCCAGGGGCCGCGTCTCGTGGCCTCCTGATTCGCTCCGCGGGACCCCGGCACCGCCGGCTCCCGCTCGCGCTGCGGCGCACGGCGCCGTTGGCGCCGGTGCGCCTGGCACGCCGCCATGGCGGACCTGGGGCGCCGTGCCCGGCATCTTCGGGGATCGTCCGAGTTACCTGACAGGGATCGGAAGCCGGTGGCCGGCGGCCGGAAGGCAAACCGGATGCGGGATGCGGGATGCCGGCGAAATGAGCGAACCAGCCCGCTCCTAGCCGTGAAACGTGAGCTTCGTCACAACGCCGGCCGCGGCCCACGACGGGCGCGCGCGCAGCCGAGCGTAGTAGGCGGGCACGTGCGACTCGTCGGCCCACCAATCCTCGTAGCCGTGCGCCTCGAAGCGCGCCAGCGCCGCGGTCGCGAACGCGTCGGCGACCGTATATGTGGAGGCTGCGAGGAAGCTTCGCTTGCTCAGGGCCGCGTTCATGTCGTGCACCAGGTCGCGAGCTTCGCTGACGAACGGCTCGATCTGCGCCGGATCGGTGAGGACCGCCCGAAACCGCGCGTTCCCGGCGATGCGGCGCTCGAGGATCCCGGTCGGATCGCCATCACGTTCGCGAATCGCGACAAGGTGCGCGTGCCGCTGGCGCAGCGTTTCACACTCGCCGTGCTCGTCGACGAGATCCTTGTACATCAGCACGCCGTAGTGCAGCGCCATGATCTTCTTCATCCACCCCGGCACCTGCGGGTTGTTGGCGGGCATCAGCGTCGGACCGCTGAAGTTCGCGTCGATGTACGCACAGATCCGCAGCGTGTCCGTGATCACAGCGGTGCCGACCTGCAGCGTCGGAACGACGCCTTTGGGGTTGAGCTCGAGATACCAGGGTTCGAACTGCTCGTTTCTGGCGCCGCTGATGTCGACCGCATGCTTCGTGTAGGCCACGCCCTTCTCGGCGAGGACGAGCCGTGCCATCTGACAGCAGATCGAGTCGTTCGAATCGTAGAGCGTGACGTTCATGCCGCCTACGATGCCCGATTTCGCCGACGGAATCGATACGTGATCGGGCGAGGTCGGAAGTGTCGTTGCGCGCCCGATTTTCGTCCGATAGACTCGCCAAGTTAGTAAACGCTCACTTTTGACGGAGAGTCCGGGATGGCCGAACGCAAGTGGCCGCAATTCGCCGACGAGCACGACATGTTTCGCAAGGCCGTTCGCGACTTTGCCCAGAAGGAACTCGCGCCGCACGCCGAGGAATGGGAGGCCGATCGCTACTTCCCCGACGAGGTGTTCCGGAAGATGGGCGAGCTCGGATTCCTGGGCGCGCGGTTTCCCGAGGACGTGGGCGGGTCCGGCGGCGACATCTGGTACACGATGTGCCTCGCCGAGGAGCTCGTGCATTGCCGCATGGCGGGACTGACGATGGGCATGCTGGTTCAGTCCGACATGGCGACGCCGATCATCAACGAGATCGGGACCCGCGAGCAAAAGGAGGAGTTCCTGATGCCCGCGATCCGCGGCGAGAAGATCGCGGCGTTGGGCGTGAGCGAGCCGGGAGCCGGCAGCGACGTAGCCGGGATGCGTACCACCGCACGGCGCGACGGCGACGACTACGTGATCAACGGCCAGAAGACCTGGATCACCAACGGCGCGCGCGCCGATTTCATCACGCTGGCCGCCCGCACGACGTCGGCTGCGGACGCGGGGTTCCGCTACGGCGGGATCAGCCTGTTCACGTTCCCGACGGACACGCCGGGGTTCCACGTCTCGCGAAAGCTCGAGAAGGTCGGCAACCACTGCTCGGACACTGCGGAGCTGTTCTTCGAGGACTGCCGGATCCCCAAGCGCTACCTGCTGGGCGACGAAGGGATGGGGTTCGTCTACATCATGCAGAACTTCCAGGGCGAGCGCCTGGTGGGCGCCGCGTCGGGCAACGCGGGCGCGCAGCTCGTGCTCGACGCGACGATCGCCTACGCCAAAGACCGCGACGCGTTCGAGCGTCCGCTGGTCGGGTTTCAGGTCGTGCGCCACAAGATCGTGGACATGGACCTCGCGCTGAATGCCGGTCGGACGCTGACGTACCACGCCGCCGACCTGGTTGGTCGAGGCGTCGAATGCCAGCGCGAGATCTCGCAGGCCAAACTGTTCGTCGCGCAAAACGCGATGCAGGTCATCGACGAATGCATGCAGCTGTCCGGCGGCATGGGGTACGCCGAGGAAGGTCACGTCGCGCGCGCCTGGCGCGATGCACGGCTCCTGCGTATCGGTGGCGGTGCCGACGAAATCATGAAGGAGATCATCTCCCGTGTGATGGGGCTGGGGCGCTAAAGTTGAAGAACGTGCTCGGACCGTGAAACGATCGCTTTCGCGACGCATCGAAGCTCCAACTTGACCGGGACCCGCCTGTCCCTTACGAACTGCTTTTCGGCGTGGTGGTTGGATGTCGCGCGACCAAGATCAAGACGTTGCATGGCTCGAGAGCGTAGACCAGCTCGTCGAGTATTTTCGGAGCGGGTCCAAGGAACCGGGCGCGCGCGGGATCGGGACGGAACACGAGAAGTTTCTGTTCCGTGGCGACGACTTGGCCCTGACGCCGTTTGACGGTGAAGGCGGCATCGAGGACCTGCTGGGCCGGCTCACCACGTATGGCTGGACCCCGGCGCCCGATCGCGGTCGCACGGTCGCCCTCGTGCGCAACGACGAGGCGATCACGCTGGAGCCGGCGGGTCAGCTGGAGCTGTCCGGCGGGGTCACGCGCACGATCTTCGAGACCCGCGACGAGTTCGACCGCCACATCGCCGAAGTCCGCGAGGTCGCGGGGCCGACGTACAAGTCGGTGTCGTTTGGCCTCAACCCGTGGGACGATCTGTACAGTGTGCCGCTGATGCCCAAGGCGCGCTACGCGGTGATGGACCGCTACCTGCACACGCGCGGCGACCTCGCCCGCTGGATGATGCAGGGGACCTGCACGATCCAGGCGAACCTCGACTACACCTCCGAAGCCGACGCCATCTCGCTGGTCCGCGCGAGCGTGCTGGTCGGACCGTTGGTCAACGCGTTGTTCGCGAACAGCCCGATTCGACTCGGTGAGCCGACGGGCATGCAGTCCTTCCGCGGCCACATCTGGACCCGCACTGACAACGACCGCAGCGGCGTGCCGGCGTTCATGTACGGGGACGATTGGGGGTTCCGTGAGTACGCGGAGTGGGTGCTCGACGTGCCAATGTTCTTCATCCGTCGCGAGCAGGGCTACATCGACATGGCCGGCCATTCGTTCCGCAAGTTCATGAACGACGGCTACGAGGGCTACCGCGCGACGCTGGGCGACTTCGAGCTCCACGTCTCGACAGTGTTCCCGGAAGTGCGGCTGAAGCGCTTCGTCGAGATGCGCAGCGCCGACGGCGGACCGCGAGAGCACGTGTTCGCCCTGCCCGCCCTGTACAAGGCCATCGGCTACGACACGACCGCGCGAGCGGACGTATTTGACCTGTTCGCCGGCATCGACGCCGACACGCATGCGCAGCTGTTCGCCGACGTCGTTCGCGACGGCATTCACGGCGACTTTGCCGGTCGAAAGGTCGGGGATTGGTGCGCGGATCTGCTCGACATCGCGGGACGGGGCCTCCAGGTGATCGCGCAGGCGGCCGGGCATGAAGACGAGTCGGGATTCCTCGACCCACTCCTAGAAATCGTGGCGTCCAAAACGAGCCTCGCGGATCGCCTACTCGCCGACTTCGCGGCGCACGGCGGGGACCGCGCCGCGGTGATCGGCTCCCGCGATTTGTTCGACGGCGCGCGGTAGACGCCTGCGACAAACTGGGCCATCTTGACCCATGTCCGAGCCCAATCCCCATGCTGAAGTGCGCCCGATCGAGGAGCGCTACGATGTCGTGCGAAAAATCGGGGAAGGTGCATCCGCGGAGACGTTTCTGGCGCGCGACAGACAGAACGACGACGCCTCCGTCGTCGTCAAATCGCTGCATGTAGAGAGGCTCGACGGATGGAAGTTCTTCGAGCTGTTTGAGCGTGAAGCGCAGGCCCTCCGCTCGATCGAGCATCGTGGGATTCCCCGATTCGTGGAGTCGTTCGCGTCGCGATCCGACGATGATCGCCCCCGCTTCCACATCGTCCAAGAGTTCATCGAGGGGCGCTCGCTCGCAAAAGTCATCGAAGACGGGGGGTTGAGCGCGCCAGAGTTCGACCAGTTGGCCCTCGGGATGCTCGACGTTCTGCACTACCTGCACGGCCGGACCCCGCCGGTCTTCCACCGGGACATCAAGCCGTCGAACATCATCGTCAGCCCGATGGGTGCTCCGGTGCTCATCGACTTCGGCAGCGTGTGTTACGGGTGGCGAGACGAGGGTCAACGCGGGTCGACCGTCGCGGGCACGCACGGGTACATGCCGCCCGAACAATACATGGGCCAGGTGTCCTCACGCTCGGACCTGTATGGGCTCGGGGCGACGCTATTGCACGTCGCATCTGGACGCGAGCCGAGTGAGTTCTCGTTTGACGACGGCCGCCTCAACGTCCCGGAGTCCCTCCCGGTGAGGCCCGAGGTTCGTCGGGCGATCAGCGAGCTGCTCCAACCCGCACCCAGGGACCGCCCACAGAGTGCGAAAGAGGCGCGCGCGCTGTTCATCGGCGAGCCCTCGACGGCGTTGATTCCCATCGCGGGCCAGACGGCGCTCGCGGTGCGATCCGACGACGGCATCACGCGGCTGAAGAACGCGCACGCCACGCGATTCGTTGATCTCGGCGATCCACCCCGCGATCCCGCCGGCGAGTTTCGCGACGTCTACAAGAGCCTCGTGCCGCCGTTCTACGCGGTCATGAACGGCTCCGAGGGCGTGAATCGCGCCCACGCGCAGACCACTGGCGCGTGGATCGCACTGTACCTGTTTTTGACGCTGGGGACGTTTGGTCTGTGGCCGTTTCTGAGGCTCGTCGGGCGCGCAGAACGAGCCCGCCGCGACCTGCTCTTTCGGACCGGGCGCTTCACGAGAGGTACGATCGTCGCCGTCGCCGCGCACAATCAGATCAGCAGTCGGGTGACCTTCGACTTCCAGCGAGGCGAGGAACGGCTGCGCGACTCACAGCTCATCGTGAGTGCGGACGCGGGCCACATGCTGATTGGTGAGGAGTATGGGGTGCTGTACGCCGACGCGGACCCCGCGAACAACACGTTGGTGTATCGCTGAGCTACTCGAACATGTTCGACATCGCGAAGAACGCGATCTTGTCGTTCGACTCGCGCAGGCGCATCGACAGGGTGTTCACGAACGCCCAGAGGACCTCGACGGCGACATCCTTGTTCTGATCGAGCAGCTCGAGAAAGTCCTTTCGTTCCAGCTTCGCGAGCTCCGTGTTCTCGGCGGCGATCGCGTTGGCACTTCGCGGACTCTCCTTGCCGACGAGCGACATCTCGCCGAAATAGCTGCCCTCCCGCAGGAACGCGAGCGCTTCTTCGCCGACGCCGGGGATGTTTTTGGAGATGCGGATCTCGCCCGACAGGATCATGTACATCGCGTCACCCATGTCCCCTTCGTTGAAGACGACCTGTCCCGGCTTGCAGTCCATCGTCGACGTGAGAGGGATCAGCTCGCCGAGGGCGCGATCGCTGAGCGAGTTGAACAGATCGATCTCGCGGAGCAGCGAAACATCGAGAAACTTCCAACCCACGAGAAACCCGGAGTGCGAGTGACGAAGTGCGGACGGCGTGTCCGTAGAGAGTAAGGCGCAAGTCAGCTTGCGTCATGACAGCGTGGGTTGTCAAAACCGTCCTGAACCCACCTTGGCCGCGGCGGGACTATCCCGATCGCACCGATCGTTGATTGAGCCCCGGCAGCCGTGATAAATGGCGCCCGACAATGCCGTCGCGCCGAGTTCGTCCATGCGCCACCGTCTCGATCGCCCCGCTCGCTTCGCCGAAAGGCATATCGGTCCCACAGCGGATGAGGTGAGCGAGATGCTCGCCACCATCGGCTGCGAGTCGCTCGACGACCTCGTCTACCAGACGATCCCGGATCGCATCCGGCTCCAGGGCACCCTCGCGTTGCCGGAGGCGCTCGCCGAACACGACGCGGTCGCCGAGTTCGAGCGCATGTTGAGCGAGAACGAGGTCCGACGCAGCTACATCGGCATGGGGTACTACCCGACGATTGTCCCGCCCGTGATCCAGCGCAACGTGCTGGAGAATCCGGGTTGGTACACTCAGTACACGCCGTATCAGGCCGAGATCGCCCAGGGGCGGCTGGAAGCGCTCTTCGTGTTCCAGACGGTGATCGCCGACCTCACCGGGCTGCCGATCACGAACGCCTCGCTGCTCGATGAGGGGACGGCGGTCGCCGAGGGGATCGCGATGTGCGTGCGCGGCAACCGGAAGTCCAAGGCGACGACCTTCCTCATCGCCGACGACTGCCATCCGCAGACGATCGATGTGGTCCGCACGCGCTGTGGTCCGCTGGGAATCGACGTCATCGTGCAGCCGCCGTCGGAATTCGTCATCGAGAACGTGGCCGGCGTCGTGCTGCAGTACCCGACCACCGATGGGCGCATCGAGGACTATCGCGAGATCGCCGAGCGCGTACACGCCCAGCACGGCTGCGTCGTGGCGGCTTCGGACCTACTCGCCCTGACGATCCTGACGCCGCCGGGCGAATGGGGCGCCGACGTCGTCGCCGGGAACGCCCAGCGATTTGGCGTCCCGCTCGGCTTCGGCGGGCCACACGCCGGATTCATCAGCACGTCCGAGGAGTTCAAGCGGCACATCCCGGGGCGCGTGGTCGGTCAGTCGATCGACGCCAACGGGGATCCCGCGCTGCGCCTTGCGCTACAGACGCGCGAGCAGCACATCCGCCGGGAGAAGGCGACGTCCAACATCTGCACCGCGCAGGTGCTGCTCGCCGTCATGTCGGCGTTCTACGCCGTCTACCACGGCCCCGACGGCCTCCGAGCCATCGCGCACCGCGTGCGCGGGCTGACGGCGGTGCTGCGGGCGGGGCTGACCTCGCTGGGCTATGAAACGGGCGACGCAGAGTATTTCGACACCTTGCGGATCGAGACCGGCGACCGCCACCAGGACGTGATCGACCGCGCCGACGCGGCCGGCATCGGGATCCGGGTCTATGACGGTGCCGTCGGGGTCAGTCTGGACGAGATGGCGACACCGAACGAGGTGCTCGCGCTGCTGGAGGTCTTTGCGGGTGGTCCGGCGACGTTGCCCGACGTGAACCCGCCGCCGCTGGGCGGCGCGTTTGCACGCACGTCCGAGTTCATGACGCATCCGACGTTCTCGAGTTATCGATCCGAGACCGAGTTTCTGCGGTGGATCACGCGGCTTCAGTCGCGCGATCTGTCGTTGACGACGTCGATGATTCCGCTGGGTTCGTGCACGATGAAGCTCAACGCGACGAGCGAAATGCTGCCCGTCACCTGGGCGAGCGTGAACGGCATTCATCCGTTCGCACCCCGCGAGCAATGGCCGGGATACGCCAAGATGCTCGGCCATCTCGAGGATTGGCTGTCCGAGATCACCGGCATGCACGCGACGTCGCTGCAACCCAATGCCGGCTCGCAGGGCGAATATGCGGGGATGCTCGTCATTCGGGCCTACCACGAACATCGCGGCGAGATGGACCGGACGGTGTGCCTGATCCCGCAGTCCGCGCACGGCACCAACCCGGCGAGCGCCGTGATGGCGGGCATGGACGTCGTGGTCGTCGCTTGCGACGAGAACGGCAACATCGACACCGCGGACCTCGACGCCAAGATCGCGGCGAACGCGGACGTGCTGGCCGCGATCATGATCACGTACCCGTCGACCCACGGTGTCTTCGAGACCGGGGTCGCCGAGATCTGCGAGAAAGTGCACGCCGCCGGTGGGCAGGTGTACCTGGACGGGGCGAACATGAACGCTCAGGTCGGCCTGTGTCGGCCGGGCGACTACGGCGCCGACGTGTGCCACCTCAACCTGCACAAGACGTTCTGCATCCCCCACGGTGGCGGAGGTCCCGGCATGGGCCCGATCTGCGTGCGCGAGCACCTCGCCCCGTTTCTGCCGGGCCATCCGCTGATCAAGACCGGCGGCGAATCCGCGGTCGGCGCGATTTCAGCGGCCCCGTTCGGCAGCGCGAGCATCCTGCCGATCCCGTACCTCTACATCCGAATGCTGGGTGCCGAGGGGCTCGAGCGGGCCTCGAAGGTCGCGATCCTGAACGCCAACTACATGGCCAAGCGCCTCGAAGACCACTTCCCCGTGCTGTACCGCGGCGAACGTGGACGCGTCGCCCACGAGTTCATCCTCGACTTGCGCGAGTTCAAGCGCACCTCGGGGATCGACTTCGTCGACATCGCCAAGCGCCTCATGGACTACGGCTTCCACGCCCCGACGATGTCATGGCCGGTCATCGGCACGATGATGGTCGAGCCGACGGAGTCCGAGTCGCGCGCCGAGCTCGACCGCTTCTGCGACGCTCTGATCGCGATCCGTCACGAGATCGACAAGGTCGCAAGCGGCGAGTGGGATCGAGCGGACAACCCGCTCAAGAACGCCCCACACACCGCCGCCGAGATCATGGCCGACACCTGGACGCATGGCTACGCCCGGTCGATCGCGGCGTTCCCGGCTCCCTGGGTCCGGGCGCACAAGTTCTGGCCCGCGGTCGCTCGAATCGACGACGCGCACGGCGATCGCAACCTCATCTGCACCTGCCCGCCGCTCGAGGCGTACGCCGCCGAATAGCTACAACGTGAGCCCGAAGACGAGTTCGCGGCGGCCCGCCACGAGATCGGGTGGCGGCGCCCAGGCCCGCATCCGTTGCCGCAGGCAGCCTGACACGGTCGACGGGACTTCCGCCGTCGGCGCGTTCAATCGCACGGCCGTGACCGCGCCGGCTTCATCGAGCTCCAGGGTGACGCTGAGGCGGTAGGTCTCTTTGGCCGCGGAGCGACACCCCTCGAGGTCCACCGACTGATCGCGAACCCAGGCGAGCAACTGTTTGCGCTGTCGCGGCGTGATGGGCGGCGCGGGCGGCGGCAGATCGCGCTTCTTGGCTGCTACGGCGCGCACCGGCGTGCCGGGCGCTTCGACTTTCGGGGCCGGCGTGCCGGCATCCGGCGGACATTCGTAGACCACCTCACGCACGGGGTCGCAAATCGCCGCGGCGACCACCGGCGGTGGCTCGGGCGCGGTCGGCGCCTCCGAACACTCGCCGCCCACGAGGGTGCCGACGACGAAGGCGAGGACGAGCGCGACGGCGTACATCGCGATGTCGCGCTTGCGGAGCATGATGGGGTTCGCCGAGCTCAGAACATCGACCGAATCTTGACGCCCAGCGAGATGGTCGTGGATTCGGCGCGGCCAGACATCGCCTCGCACAGGTCGACGACCTCACCCCTGCCGCCGGCCTTCTTCACGCTGTCTACAAATGGGCCGTAATACGCGTGTTCTTCGGACGACTGCATCACATCGAGCTTCGTGATCGGGAACTTCGGCTGCGACGCGCACTTTTGGTAGAACGTGTCGTAGTCGACGCCCTCGGCGGTCACGATCGCGGCGTGGAACACCTTGTTGGCAGGCAGCGACGCACCGCCTCCGAGCTCCAACCACGCCAGTCCGTTCTCGCCGGTCTTCGTGAAGTAGTCTGCGGCGGCCTGGCCATCGATGTCGCAAGCCGCATCGCCGGCACCGCAACGACGTGGCGAGGCGGAGAGGTAGACCACCAAGAACCCATCCGCGGGCTCGTCGAAGTAGGCCGCGCCCGACGTGTCTGCCGTGGTGGGGCGATAGATCGCGCGCGTGTCGAGTTCCTTCCCCAGCGTCGCGAGGTTCGCGCTGTCGCTTGGCGCCGGATCCTGCAGATACTCCGCGCCGGCGTCGTAACTGTAGAACGCGATCGCTTCGGCGAAGTCCGAGAACTCGCCCTCCGGATCCGACTCGCCGTACAGCAGCGGCACGGCGCCCTCGGCCCGCGTGTACAGCGGGGCCATCGCCGCGTGGCGGATCTGGATGTTTTGCTCCGCGAGCGCGAACGACAGTAGGCCGAGGATGTT
>JBFIHF010000238.1:0-10215 GCA_041601915.1 Bradymonadaceae bacterium | reverse complement strand
GGAGTTCATCGCCCTCGTCGAGCGGATGTACGCCAGCGGCGCGCGCATCTTCGTCGAAGTCGGACCCAAGCGCGCGCAAACGTCGTTCGTTGCCGACATTCTTCAGGGCCGCCCCCACGTCGCGATGTGCACCAATCACCCCAAGAAGGGCGACATCGGTTCGCTGTTCGAGGCATTGGCCCAGCTCTGGTCGGTGGGCGCGTGGTCGCCTTCGGACGAGCCAGACCTCCACCCGACGCGGGTGAACGGCGGATCGACGCCGACGGCCACGAGCAACGGCGGCGCCAGCATGTCCGCGGTCAGCGAGCCCGAAGCGCTGAAGCTCATGATCGAGATCTTGTGCGACAAGACGGGCTACGACCCCGAAGAGATCGAGCCCGAGTTTGAGCTCGAGGCCGACCTTGGCGTCGATACCGTCAAGCAGGCCGAGATCATGTCGACGGTGCGCGACGTCTACGGCTTCGCGAAGGACGACGATTTTCGCCTCGCCGAGTACCCGACGCTCAACGACCTCGCCCGATACATTGTCGAGCGCGTCGCGCTCGAGCCCGGCGCGGCTGCGCCTGCGCAGGCTGCGCCAGTTTCGGTGACCGCGGTCACCGAGGTGGCAGCCCCGGCGCCGGTCGCGGCCGTCGGCGTGACCGTGGACGAGACGTTGGCCATGATGATCGCGGTCCTGTGCGAGAAGACCGGCTACGATTCCGAGGAAATCGAGCCCGACTTCGAGCTCGAAGCGGACCTCGGCGTCGACACGGTGAAACAGGCCGAGATCATGTCGACCGTTCGCGACCATTACGGGTTCGCGAAGGACGACGACTTTCGGCTCGCCGAGTACCCGACACTGAACGACCTCGCGCGCTACATCGTGGAGCGCCTGGCACTCGAGCCCGGTGCAGGCACCGCGGTGGCAGCGCCCGCAATGACGCCAACGCCAGTCGTCGCACCGGCGCTCCCGGTCGCGCAGACCGCCGTCTCGCAGGACGCGACACTCGCGATGATGATCGAAGTCCTCTGTGAGAAAACCGGGTACGACCCCGACGAGATCGAGCCAGATTTCGAGCTGGAAGCGGATCTGGGCGTCGACACCGTGAAGCAGGCCGAGATCATGAGTACGATTCGCGACCACTACGGTTTCGCGAAGGACGACGACTTCCGCCTCGCCGAGTATCCGACTCTCAACGACCTCTCACGCTACATCGTCGAACGAATGGCACTCGAAGGGGGCAGCGCGCAAGCGCCTGCCCCGATCCAGACGGCGCCCGTCCACGTGCTCGCCGACCCGCCGGCGCCCCCCGCGATGCGGGCCCAAGCCACCGGCAGCGCGACGAACGGCGCACGAAACTGGGAGAACCCCCACAATGTGGGCGCACGAGTCGTCATCACCGGATGTGCCCTCGGCTTGCCGGGAACGCCGGACTTTCTGGACGACAACTCGGTCGACACGCTGCTCGACGGCGAAAACCTCATCGGGCAGATCCCGGACGACAAGCGCACCGCAATCGTCAAAAAGAACATCCTGCGCCTCGTGAAAGGCAAAGACGGTGGCGGCGAGATGGTGCCGGTGGATAGCACCGATGATGTGCTGAAGCTCGCCGGCCAAATGGGCGCGTTCGACTTGAACGAGTTCGACGTTCCCGAGCGCCTCATCGACTCGATGGACAAGACCAGCCAGTTGGCGTTCGCCGCAGGCCTGCTCGCGCTGCGCGATGCCGGCCTCCCGCTCATCCCGCGATTTCGGACCACCACGTCCGGCAAGCAGATCACGGTCGGCTGGACGCTGCCCGAGGCGATCACGGACGAAACCGGGGTCATCTACAGCACCGCGTTCAGCGGTCAGGACGCGCTGGTCGACGAAGTCACGCGAGCGCACACCGAACCCGACTACGAATTCGACCACCGCTTCTTGCTCAAAGTGCTCGGCATCGCGAACTCGCGGTTCGCGGAGTACATCGGGGCGCGCGGACCGAACACCAAGATCAACAACGCGTGTGCGTCGACAACCACCGCGATGGCGATTGCTCAAGACTGGATCCAGGCGGGGCGCTGCAAGCGCGTCATCATTCTGGGCGCCGACAACGTCAGCGGCGAAGAGCTCATGGAATGGGTCGGAGCCGGTTTCCTCGCCACGGGCGCAGCGACCACCGAAGGGGACGTGGCGAACGCCGCGCTGCCGTTCGACCGCCGGCGCAACGGGATCATCCTCGGCATGGGCGCCATGGCGATGGTCCTCGAGGCCGCGGGCCTGCCCGAATCACGCGGCATCGAGCCGATCGCCGACCTGCTGGAGACCCGCATCGCCAACAGCGCCGAGCACCCCACCCGCCTTGTCCCGGCCCATATCGCCAGCGAAGTCGGCAAATTGATCGACAGCGTCGAAGACCGCTACAAGATCGACCGCCGCGAATTCGCGAAGCGTACGGTGTTCGTGTCCCACGAGACGTACTCGCCGGCACGCGGCGGCAGCGCACAGACCGAGATCGAGTCGCTGCGTGCGACGTTCGGTGAGCATGCCTCCGAGGTCGTCATCGCGAACACGAAGGGATTCACCGGCCACGCGATGGGTGCCGGGATTGAGGAGATCCTCGCGCTCAAGGCGCTGCAGAACCGACGCCTGCCGCACATCGCCAACTTCCGCGAGCCCGATCCGGAGCTCGGTGACCTGCGCCTGAGCGAAGGTGGCGAGTACGAGCTCGACTACGCGCTGCGCCTCGCGGCCGGATTCGGCAGCCAGCTCGCCGTCGCGGTGCTGAGGTTCCGCGCACGGACCGAAGATCGCGTCATCGTTCCGGAGCGCTACGAAGCATGGCTCCGCACCGTGAGCGGCTTCGAAGCGCCGGAGCTCGTCGTGGAGAACCGCACGCTGCGACTGCGCGAGGGCGAAGTCAAAGCCGCGGACCCGCAAGTCTCACCGGCCGCGAACGCGCCGCAGACCGACGCGGCGCCGGCGACCGTGCGTCCGATGGCCGATCCCGCGCGTTTCGAGCAGCTCGGTGTCGTCGTCGAAGCGCACGCCGCTCCCGCGTACGACCTCGGCCGGCTGAAGACGCGGCTCGATGGCCAGCGTGTTGCCGTCGTCGCGGGTCCGCTCGTCGTCACCGAGCTCGTCGTCAACGCGCTCGAGCAGTGCGGCGCGACGGTTCTGGTCGTCGAAGGCGAAGACTCCCGGAACCCGCTCGATGTCGACTTCGCGATCTGCGACCTGACCGACGAGAACGCGCTGACTCGCGAGCTGCGCACCTTTGGCTCGGTCGCGGGCGTCGTGAACCTGCTGGGATTTGGGACTGAAAAATTCAGCCCCAACGACGTGTATCGCGCGGCACGTCAGAGCTTTCACGTCGCACGTGCCTGGCGTTTCGCGCTTGATCGGACGCCGGCGACGGGCGACTTCTTCCTGAGCGTCACCGGGATGGGAGGACGCCTCGGCTTCGACCGCGCGACCGGCCCCCTGCCCGTCTGTGGCGCCGTGGCCGGCTTCACGAAGGCACTCGCCCGGGAGTGGCAGGCCGCCACGATCCGTGTGCTCGACGTGGCGCGTCGTGGGTTCGACCCGAACCTCGGCCTCCAACTGCTGTGGGAGGGCCTCTTCGGCGGCGGCATCGAGATTGGGCTCATCGGCGGCGTACGCTACTTGCCGTCCACCGTCCGCGCGGACGAACTGACGCCGGATGCACTGCCGTCCGTGGCACCCACCCCCGAGGATGTGCTCGTCATTACCGGTGGTGCCAAAGGCATCACCGCGGCGGTCGCACTCAACCTCGCCGAGCGCTACAAGTGCCGCCTCGCTTTGGTGGGCCGTACTCCACTGACGTTTGACGCGCCGCTCGCGATCGACATGGCCGTCGCGAAAGCCGAGGCCAAGGCGGAGATCCTCGCGCGCGGCGAGCGGGCAACGCCTCGCGCTGTGCGCCACGCCTTGGCGGCCCTCGAGTCGCAACGCACGATCGCGACGAACGTCGAGCGCATGCGCGCGGTCGGAAGCGAAGTCGAGTACTTCTCCTGCGATGTCGCGGACCGCGAGTCCGTCGAGGGCATGATGGCCGCCGTCGCAGCCCGCTTTGGCCGCATCGATGGTGTGATCCACGGTGCTGGCGTCGAAGAGAGTCGCCTGATCGAGGACAAGGATATCCGCGGCTTCGACCGGGTCTTCCAAGGGAAGGCGCTCGGTGCGATCCACCTGTGGAATGCCGTGGAGTCGTTCAAACCGTCCTTCTTCATGACCTTCTCGAGTGTCGCCGGACGCTTCGGCAACCCGGGACAGGTCGACTACTCCGCCGCCAATGAAGTGCTGAACAAGCTCGTTGCGCTGCTCAACGCGACCGGCAAGGTCCGCGCGACCTCGATCGACTGGACCGCGTGGGACGAAGTCGGGATGGCGGCCGACGGCGGGATGCGCATGCTGCTGGAGGCCCGTGGGGTCGACCTGTTGCCGCCCGATGTCGGCGCACCGATGGTCGGTGACTTCCTCGAGGCGGGACTCGCCGGTGAGTTTGTCGTCGCAGGTGCCCTGGGCGACTTCGCGATGGAAGAGGCGCCGGTCGCCGCCACGCACGCTGGCGCACCGCTCATCGGCGAGATCATTTCGCGCACCGACGACCAGGTGGTCGTCGCGCGGACGTTCTCGCTGGAGCAGGATCCGTTTCTCGGCGACCACGTCTACGAAGGCAATCCCGTCGTACCCGGCGTGATGGGCTTCGAAATGATGGTCGAGGCGGCACGCCTGCTCATCGACGAGCCCGCCGCGGTGGTCCGCAACGTGCAGTTCGAGCACGCCATCAAGTTGCACCGCAACGAGCCCGTTCGGCTGATCGCGACCGCGACACGAAACGGCCGCGCCGTCGACGTCACGGTGGAGACACAACGCGAAACGAAGACCGGTCGCATCGTACAAACCATCCACTATCGCGCGGTGGTTGGCTTCGGCGAAACGCTGATGAGCCAAAGTTTCGCGCTCGACCCGACCGCGACGCTTCTGGAAGGCCCGAGCCGGGAACTGATCTATCAGCGCTACTTCCACACCGGCACGTTCAAGGTGCTGGACGCCGTGCCGGTGGTGGGCCCCGATTTCGTCGTCGGTTACGGGATGCTGCCCACGCGCAGGCTCACGAAGTCTGCTGAGAACAACGCCTTCGCCACCGACCCCATGGTGCGGGAGATGGCGTTCCAGGTCGCAGGACTGTGGGGAATGGTGACCCACGGCATGAGCTACCTGCCCTACTCCATCGCGCGCGCCGAGCAGTTCGGAGCCGCGCTGCCGAACACCCCGGTCTGTGTGCGATGCAAACAGCGCGAGGACGCCGACGAACACATGATCGCCTTCGACGTCGACGTGATCGACGAGGACGGTCGGCTGCTCCAGCGCATGGAGAAAGTTCAGCTCGTCGGACACCGCACGCTGACGGCAGACGAGAAGTTTCCGGCACTCAGCGCCCCGACCGTGAGGACCCGACGACTCGATGTCGCGCGCGCCGAGGCGGTCCTGGCCCGACGTGACCTGACGTTCGACGAACTCGTCGATGCGGAGGAGCGCACGGCCTACGACCGGCTCATCAGCGAACGACGTCGCGGAGAGTGGCTCGCCGCGCGGGTCGCCATGAAGACCTTCATCGCGGACTGGGTGCGGGATTTCACTGCGCTCGCCATCTCGCCGACCGAGGTCCGGATCCGCAAGGACGAGCGGCGTGCGCCGTACATTGTGCTCGACCAGCCCGTCGACCTCGTCATGCCCGCGATCTCGATCACCCACTCCGGTGGCGCGTCGATCGCCGCGTTGAGTCCCTCGCGGGAGACACTCGCGATCGGGATCGACCTCGAGACCGTCGAGCAACGCGATGACGCCTTCGCGCGGAACTACTTCTCCGAGGCGGAGCTGGAGCTCGGCGCCGATCTGGACCCCGCGACGCTGCATGCGACGTTGTGGAGCGTCAAAGAGGCCGTGAGCAAGTCGCTCGGTATCGGGCTGCAGGCCCGGCTCGAGGAGATGGAAGTGCACGCGCTGACCCGGGTCAGCGAGACGGCGTTGGTCGCCGAGATCACGCTCAGCGGACAGGCCGCCGATGCCGCCGAGTTGCTCGGAGGCACGCAACTGCGCGTCGCCGTGACCCTCGAGGCGAACACCGTGTTCTCCGTCGCGACGCTCGTCCTCGACCAGACGAGTCGCACGACGGCCGAGCTGCCGCAGTTCGAACGACCCGTCGTCAACGAACAGCGCGCCGAACTCGAAATCGCCGCCATCGCCGCGTTGCTGGTGCACCGCGGGCTCATCCACCAGTCCGAAGTCGGGCTCGGCGGCGAGGCTTCCGAGAGCGAAGACCTCTCTGCCTGGAAACGTTAGGACACCCATGTATTTCGTAAAACTACAGAGCGGCGCAGAGGTCGCGGTGCAGCTCGCCCAGACCGACCGCGGTCGGTGGCGCGCCACGACCACGGACGGCGCGACCGTCGACCTCGAGGTCAAGGGGCGCGGGGCCGATGGGGCGTTCGTGCTTCTCGTCGATGGGGTGCAGCGCGCGTTTCGCGCCGATCCGCGCGACGGATCGTTCACGCTGATCGAGGACGACGTCGAACACGAGGTCGAAGTCGTGCACGCGGCGGACCTCGTCCTGGAAAGCGCCACGCGACACGACGCCGAGCGTGCCGAGGTTGAAACACTGTGTAGCCCGATCACCGGAATCGTACTCAAGGTCCCGGTGAGCAAGAATTCGACAGTCACTGCCGGAGATGTAGTGGTCGTCGTCGAAGCGATGAAGATGGAAAACTCGCTCGGTGCGCCCCGTTCGGGCACCGTCGTGGAGGTGTACGCTGAAGCCGGTCAAACGGTTTTCGTCGGCGATCCCCTCGTTCAGATCCGATGAGGCATGTGATGACCACTGAATTTACTGACGCATCCGCTCCCGCTGCAAAGACCGACATCGCCGAGCCGCAGCGCGAAGAAGCGCTCGCCAAAGCTCGCGCCGCCCGCGAGGCGATCGTGAAGGCACCGCGCAAAGTGAGCGTCGCCCGAGCCCGCCTCGAGCTGCTGTTCGACGCTGGAACGATGGAGGAGATCGGTGCGGAAGTGCTGCATCGCGCTACGGACTTCGGGCTCGACGAAAAGCGCATCCCCGGCGACGGCGTCATCACCGCCTGCGGCAAGGTCGACGGACGCCCGGTGTTCGCGTTCGCGCAGGATCGCACGATCCTGGGCGGCAGCCTCGGGGAGGCCCACGCCAAGAAGATCACGCGCATCCAGGATCTCGCGCTGCGCAGCGGCGCTCCGTTTGTCGCGATCAACGACTCCGGTGGGGCGCGCATCCAAGAGGGTGTCGACTCTCTGGGCGGGTATGGCGAGATCTTCCGGCGCAACGTCATCGCGTCGGGCGTGATCCCCCAGATCTCGCTGATCATGGGACCGTGCGCCGGCGGCGCCGTCTACAGCCCCGCGCTGACCGACTTCGTCGGGATGGTCGACGGGTCGAGCTACATGTTCCTCACCGGCCCCAAGGTCGTGAAGACCGTGACGTTCGAGGACATCACCGTCGAAGAGCTCGGCGGCGGACGCACCCACGCCGAAAAGACCGGCGTCGCGTCGCTGCTGTTCGAAGACGACAAGAGCGCCATCGAAGGGACGCGGCGGCTGTTGTCCTATCTGCCGTCCAACAACCAGGAGACGCCGCCCGTGGTTCGGGTGGAGGACTCCGCCGAGCGCATGGACCCAGAGTTTCATGCCATCGTGCCCGACGACCCCCGCCAGCCCTACGACGTGCGGCGAGTCGTGGACCTCGTCGCGGACCGCGAGACGTTCTTTGAGGTGCACGCCAACTGGGCGCAGAACATCGTCGTGGGCTTCGCGCGACTCGGCGGCCATTCCGTCGGAATCATCGCCAACCAGCCGCTGGTCCTCGCGGGGGTGCTCGACATCGATGCGAGCCGCAAGGCGGCCCGCTTCATTCGTACGTGTAATGCGTTCAACATCCCGATCGTCTCGCTCGTCGACGTGCCCGGATTCTTGCCGGGTCGGCATCAGGAGCACGGCGCGGTCATCGACCACGGGGCGAAGTTGCTCTACGCCTATTGCGAAGCGCGCGTGCCGAAGCTCGCCGTGATCCTGCGCAAGGCCTACGGCGGCGCGTACATCGTGATGAGCTCCAAGCACGTGGGGGGCGACGTCAACCTCGCGTGGCCGCGGGCCGAGATCGCGGTCATGGGTGCGGCCGGCGCCGTCGAAGTGCTCAATCACCGGGAGATCTCGGCCGCCGACGACGCGACCGCGAAGACCGAGGAGCTCAAGAAGGCCTACGAGGACAAGTTCCTCAACCCCGACATCGCCGCGCAACGCGGATATCTCGACGCGGTCATCGAACCGCATGAGACGCGCCGGAAGCTCGTGCGGTTTCTCGAACTGCTGCTGAACAAGCGCGAGTGGATGCCTCCCAAACGCAACGGGAACGTCCCGGTGTGAGGAATTCTTGCCCGATCTTTCCGCTGCGGTAGCCTCAGGTCAGTTCAATCTCTGACGAACAGAGCGCAACCACGGAGGGTTTATGCGCACGGTCTTTCTCCCGCAAGCGATCCGGTCTGACGCTGCCATCACGCTCGGCTCGGGCCCTGGCGCACCCATCTTTCAGCCCGGTCCCCAGACTCGCATCTATCGCGCCCCGGTTCGCGCGGTCGCTGTCGCCCACTGTGAGGGCGTCGAGGTCTGGGGGCAGGTGCTCGATATCAGCCTCGGCGGTTGCCTGCTCAAAACCGACGATGCGCTGCGCGTCGGCTCCGCGATCCAGATGCGCATCACGATCATCGCCGAAGGCCGCCGCGCGGTCGCTGACGTGCAGGGCCGCGTGCAGCGTGCGACGGAGGACGGAGGTCGCACGGCCTACGGCATCGAACTGATCGGAGCCGACAGCGACGAGCGCCGCGTGCTGCAGTGGTTGTACGCGCAAGCGCTGCGCTGACACGTGTAATTGCTGGTTCGGATTGGAGATCTGTCGCCGATTCGCTATTGTAGTGGTGCAGTCACGCCTACCTGGGGACGGACACGCCCACCGGAATCACCCTGTCGGTGGCGAAGGGAGGAGACTTGGATCCGAGCATTTGCCCTGCCTGCACGACCATTCAACCTCACGATTCCACCCGATGCGGCTGGTGCGACTGGCACGAGCCGATCGACGGATGGCCGGTGGCATCGACCCGTGCGGATCCGTGGCTCGGGCGAACGCTGACCAGCGCGTTCACCGTCGCTCAGCGGCTCTCATCGGCCGACGAACTGTACCGGGTCTGCGACCGCACGGGCCGGAACTTCTTCGCTCGCTTCGTGACGATTCAACGTCTGACCACACCGGGCGACTGGCGGGAGAAAGCGCGCGATTTGATGCGGCTTCGCTCCCCCCATTTTTCACACTTCGTCGACGCGTTTGAGGTCGACGAGTACGCGATCTTTCTTAGCGAGTACATCGAGGGCGAACGTCTGCGCGATCGACTGCGCCGAAAAGGTGACCTGGGGATCGACACCGCGCTGGCGATCGCGCAGCAAGTCGCGGTCGGGCTCGACGCGCTGCACAGACTCGGGGTCGCGCACACCCGGTTGGAACCCCGGGCGGTGGTGCTGCGGACGGCCGCCGGCCGCGAGGTCCAGGCGACGCTGTGCTCCTACGGCGCAGCCACCGGCGTTCGCCCGAAGACCACCTGTCCCGAGTACCTGCCCCCGGACATGTTCGAGACGGGCGGGATCGAGAAAGACATCTTTTCGGTCGGTGCGATGCTCTTCGAGATGCTCACCGGTGTTTCGCCCGCCGACGGCCAAGTTCGCGACGCCGATGCCCTGGCGCTGGCGCTGTCCCCGTTACGAAAGCCGAGCGAGTTCCATCGCTCCCTCGCGGACGTCCCGGGGCTCGATGCGCTGGTCGGACACCTCACTGCGAGTGAAGCCCGAGACGCGCGGGTCGTGGCCCTGCAACTCGAGCAAATGCGACACACCGCGGCGCGCGCATCCAAGACGTCGCACGAGCGCTCAAAATCGTTTGGTGGCTCCCCCCAGACGGGCACAGGTACCGCGGCGACGACCTCGACGGCGACGAGCGCCCTGCCCGACTCCCGCAGGGTCACGCTCGTGCGCTTCCAGGGCGAAGACCACACCGTGCACGCTCGCGGGGCGGTACTCAAGCTGCGCGCCACGTCGAGCGGGGCTCGCTGGGGACCTCGGTCCACGCGGTTCGACCTCGCGTCGCAGGGACTCACGGG